>JACZYW010000194.1 GCA_022570885.1 Chloroflexota bacterium
CGCATCGGAGGAGTTCGATATCGTCCGCACGGAGCCGGAGGACCCGGCGGTGATGCACTACACCTCCGGCACCACAGGGAAGCCGAAAGGCGCCGTCCACGTCCACAAGGCGGTGCTGGGCCACTACGCCACAGGCAAGTACGTGCTCGATCTGCACGAGGACGATATCTACTGGTGCACCGCCGACCCAGGCTGGGTCACCGGCACCTCGTACGGCATGTTTGCGCCGTGCACCAACGGCGTGCAGTCGGTGATCTACGAAGGTGGCTTCTCCGCCAGCAAGTGGTACGAGGTGATCCAGAAGTATCGCGTCAACGTCTGGTACACGGCGCCCACGGCCGTCCGCATGCTGATGAAGGCGGGCGGAGAGGTGCCCAAGCGCTTCGATCTCTCCAGCCTGCGCTACGTCATGTCCGTCGGCGAGCCGCTCAACCCGGAGGCCGTGCTCTGGGGCGAGCAGCACCTGGGCCTCGCCATCCACGACAACTGGTGGCAGACGGAGACCGGCTCGATCATGATCGCCAACTACCCGGCGATGCCGATCAGGCCCGGCTCGATGGGCCGCCCGATGCCCGGCATCGAGCCCGGCATCGTCGACGAGCAGGGCAACATCGTCCCGCCCGGCACCGAGGGCGACCTAGCCGTCCGCCCCGGCTGGCCATCGATGTTCCGCGCCTACTGGCGAAACGAGGAGCGGTACGACTCGTGCTTCGTGAACGGTTGGTATATCACCGGCGACCGCGCCCGGCAGGACGAAGACGGCTACTTCTGGTTCGTCGGCCGCGCGGACGACGTGATCAACACCGCCGGCCACCTGGTAGGGCCGTTCGAGGTGGAGTCGGCGCTGATCGAGCACCCGGCCGTGGCCGAGGCAGGCGTGATCGGCAAGCCGGACCCGGTCGCGATGGAGATCGTCAAGGCCTTCGTCTCGCTGAAGGAGGGCCACGAGCCGACGGACGAGCTCCGCCGCGAGATCATGCGCTTCGCGCGCGAGAAGCTCGGCCGCGCGGTAGCGCCGCGCGAGATCGACTTCATCGACTCGCTGCCGAAGACCCGCTCGGGCAAGATCATGCGCCGCCTGCTCAAGGCGCGCGAGCTGGGGCTGGAGGAAGGCGACACGAGCACGCTGGAGGACGACTAGCGACCGGGCTGAGACGCATCTTCGGCGACTAGCCGCGCCTCAAGGAAGGAATTGAGTTCCCCTAAAAGTTCCGCCGTCGTATCTTCACAGAAGGCGGCGCCGGCTACGAGACGACCCTCCCTATCATAATGGGCTGTGCCGAAGTAGTTGCGCCTCAATTGCCCGGCCGGATCAGCCGCCAAGAACGGCGGGAGCGAACCGTCTGAGGGCAGCAGCGCCGGATCGTACTCGAAGACCTGCTTACCCACCAAGCCCTGGAGGCGGTCGGTCGCCCGCTCCGTCAGTGCAACGAACGCCTCCATCGGCGGCTCGGCACCGTCCATCCCGAAATATCCAATATTGCCACGAACATTGACGATTGATCCTTGACCATCCGTGCCCACCACTGCGTCGGCGAAGCAGATCCTGTCCGCCTCAGGGCCGCTGGCGATGATACGACCGATCACGGCAAACTCCCCGCCCGGCGCCAGCGACTCGAACCTCCCCAGCGCGGGCGGCGGACCTCCTTCCGCAACATCAACATCTCCACTTCGACTCGCGAGGAGCCACACAGCTATCCCACCGCCGGCAACAAGCGCTATCAGGCCCACTGCTATGACTCGTATCCTCATCTCTCTACCCTCTGACCAGCTGACCTTAACACGCTAGGGATAGATCTCTGGCCACCCTCCTCTCGTTGCCGCACAGTGTAGCACGGCTGCCTTCGTTCCTATCTAGCCGGCTGGCTCATCCAGTTTACGGACACAGCGGACAACGTCGTCAGCGCGATGAAATACCACGACACTGCCCGCTAGAGTCCATCAGCCGCCGCCAGCGCGGCACAGCGTCGCCAGACAGCCTTGCCATTTTCCCGAGGGGCCACTATGATTGCATGCACCGTGTCGACCGCAGATCGACGCTAGCTCCCACGCTGGCACGGCACGGGTTCTGGTATACTAACTATACACCGCGTCGATAGCGGAAAGAGACAGCTTCGATACTCAAACAGCCCAACACAGATTCAACTGAGGAGCAATGTTATGGTAACTACCGCAACGATTAACGCCGAGCGCGTCTACTACAACTTCGACGGCAAGCTGCCGCCCGTCCCGATGGAGGAGCGGCCGGCCACGCCGCCGCCCGTCGACGACTCACGCAAGCTGATCACCGACACGACGCTGCGCGATGGCGCCCAGGACAGCCGCATCCCCCTCTTCCCGCACGAAGCTCGCGTCCGCTACTTCGACCTGCTCCACCAGTTGGACAACGGCACCGGCACCATCTACGCCGTCGAGGCCTTCATCTACCAGAAGCGCGACATCTGGACGCTGGAGCAGCTGCTGAGCCGGGGCTACGAGTGGCCGAAGGTGACGACCTGGACCCGGGCCACGCCGAAGGATATCAAGCTGCTGGTGGAGGTCTCCCAGGGGCGGATCAAGGAGACGGGGATGCTCGCCTCGGCGTCCGACCACCACATCTTCGACAAGCTCAACTTCCGCAGCAAAGAGGAGGCGATCGAGAAGTACCTCCAGCCGATCGTGACGGCGCTGGAGAACGGCATCACGCCTCGCGTCCATCTGGAGGACTGCACCCGCGCCGACATCTACGGCTGGGTGATCCCCTTCATGCAGCGGGTGCTGGAGGTGAGCGAGGGGAAGGCGAAGTTTCGCGTCTGCGACACCATCGGCTGGGGCATCCCCGACCCCTACGCCGCGCTGCCCTGGGGCATCCCTCGCCTCTTCCAGGTGCTGCGCGAGGAGACCGGCGCCGAGCTGGAGTTCCACGGCCACAACGACTTCGGCCTGGCGACGGCCAACTCCGTGATGTCCTGGCGCTACGGCGGGACGAAGGTGAACACCGCCTTCGGCGGCCTGGGCGAGCGCACCGGCAACTGCGCGCTAGAGCAGATGATCGCCGCGCTCATCCGCTACTACGGCGACCCGGGCCTGGACCTGACGCTGCTGGAGGAGATGAAGGAGCTGATCCACGGCGAGGTGACGCCGCTGCCCGATCGCGCGCCGATTATCGGCGAGGTCTTCACCACCGTCGCCGGCATCCACCAGGCGGGCGTCGCGCGACAGGCGGATGCGCCGGGCGGGCTCATCTACCTGCCTTTCGAGGCGTCGCTCTTCGGGCGCGACACCGTCGAGCTGAGCCGCGTCGGCTCGCTCTCCGGCTCCGAGGGGATCATCTCGATCCTCAACCGCGCGATGGAGAGCCGCGGAAGCGAGCAGCGCTTCTCGGGCACCAACCGCGTCGTCAAGCAGATCTACGACCGCATCCAGGCGGAGTACGACGGCCAGCTCGACGAGGCCACCGACAGCTACAGCGGCTACCGCCGCGACTTCTACACCTCGGACGAGATCGTCGCCATCGCGCGGGAGCTGGGCGCGCTGGAGTAGGCGACGGCGTTCAGCCTTCAGCCTTCAGCCACAAGCCGCGGTACGCGCCGCGCTTTGTGCTATGATGCGCGCGATCCGCACTCGGCAGAAAAGCCAAAAT
>JACZYW010000063.1 GCA_022570885.1 Chloroflexota bacterium
GCGCGCGTCGCCCTGCTCACCGACGATGCCGACGACTTCGACCAAGACGGCTGCTCCAACGGCCAGGAGTTCGGGCTGAACGAAGTGTTGGGCGGCCAGCGCAACCCGCTCTACTTCTGGGACTTCTTCGACCCCAACCGCGACAAAGCGGCCGGCAACTTCCTGGATTTCCTAGCGCTTGTCGCACGCAACGGAGCCGTCGGCGACCCGAACATCGATCCGCTGTCGGAACCGCCGCCGCCACCCGCCTACCACCCGCGCTTCGACCGCGGTGGACAAATCCCGGGGGCAAATGGCTGGGATGAGCGGCCGGCGAATGGCTCGATAGGCTTCACCGACTTCCTCTCGCTCGTCCGTCAGGCTGGCCATACCTGCGTTCGAGACCCGTAGACTCCCGCGTCGGCCGGGCCCGCTGATCTCGAAAAGGCGTTAGACCGATACCGCCAGATCGATCTGGTGGCGGCGCACCTCCGCCATGATCCGCTCGCCGGTGGCCGCGTCCGGTTCGCAGAGAGGCAGCCGCAGGCCGCCCACCGGGAACCCGAGCTGGGCCAAGGCATGCTTCATCGGGATGGGGCTGGTGATGAGGAAGAGCCCTCGCACCAGCGGGAGCAGCCGCTCGTGGGTGGCGGACGCCTCTTCGCTCCGGCCGGCCAGGACGTCGTCGATCATGGCGTGGATCTGCCGCCCCACCAGGTGGGAGATCACGCTCACCGCCCCGTAGCCGCCGGCCTCGAGGATCGGCAGGTTGTCCTCATCGGCGCCGCTCCAGACGCGGAAGCCGTCGCCCGCGCCCTCGATGATCCGGGCGATCTGGCTCAGGTCGCCGCTCGCCTCCTTGACGCCGACGATGTTCTCGACGGCGGAAAGGCGAATCGTCGTCTCCGCCTCCATGTTGACGCAGGTGCGGCCCGGCACGTTGTAGAGGATACAGGGCAGCCCCGTCGCGGAGGCGATGGCCTGGAAGTGGCGCGCCAACCCCTCTTGCGTGGGTTTGTTGTAGTACGGCGTCACCAGCAACGCGCCGTCCACGCCCGTCCGCTCCGCCTCCTGCGTAAGCTCCACGCTCGCGGCGGTGCTGTAGCTGCCCGTGCCGGCGATGACCGCGCCGCGGTCGCCCACGGCTCCCTTCACCTCGGCGAAGAGGCGCAGCTTCTCGTCGTGCGTGAGCGTGGGCGATTCGCCCGTCGTGCCCGCCACCACCAGCCCGTCGCTGCCGGAGTCGAGCAAGGCGAGCGCGAGCCGCTTCGCCGACTCGTAGTCCACCGAGCCGTCGGGGGCGAAGGGGGTGACCATGGCGGTGAGTAGACGGCCGATCTCAGACATGACAACACCGTTCGATGCGCTAGCTAGGTGTCACGATTATACCAGAGGCGCGAGGCGCCCTTAGACGAGATCGCGGCTGATCAGCTCTTCGGCGATCTGGATGGCGTTGAGGGCGGCGCCCTTACGCAGATTGTCGCACGCCAGCCAGAAGGCGAGGCCGCGCGCATGCGACGAGTCCTGCCGGATACGGCCGACGAACACCTCGTCGCGGCCTGTCGCGGTCCACGGCTGGGGGTAGAGGCTGATCGACGGGTCATCTTGCACGACGATGCCGGGCGCCTGCCGGAGGAGGCTTTGGGCGTCCTCCGGGTCCATCGTGCGGCTCAGCTCCACCTGCACCGCCTCGCTGTGGCCGACCTGGACGGGCACGCGCACGCAGGTAGCGGAGAGCGGCAGCTCCGGCTCGTGCATGATCTTGCGAGTCTCCGCCGCCATCTTCCACTCCTCGCTGGTGTAGCCATCGTCCTTGAAGGAGCCGATCTCGGGCAGCAAGTTGAAGGCGATCTGATGGGGATAGACGTGGGGCGCGACAGGCTGATTCTCCAAGATGCGCTGGTTCTGCTGCATCAGCTCCGACATCGCCGCCCGGCCCGTGCCAGCGACCGACTGGTACGTCGCCACCACCACGCGCTGCACCGGGTTCACCCGATGCAGCGGCCAGAGCGCCATCACCAGCGGCGTGGTGGAGCAGTTGGGAATGGCGAGAATGCCCTCGTGGTTG
This sequence comes from Chloroflexota bacterium, assembly GCA_022570885.1. Lineage (GTDB taxonomy): Bacteria > Chloroflexota > Dehalococcoidia > DSTF01 > RBG-16-68-14 > JACZTE01. The sequence continues at coordinate 2,048 of JACZYW010000063.1, forward strand.
ACCACATCGTCCGGGTTCACTTCGGGTACCACCAGCGGCACGTGCGGCTCCATGCGCCACACACCGCTATCGTCGATGGCGATGGCGCCGGCTTTGACGGCCGCCGGCGCGAACTCGCGCGAGGCCTCGTCGCTGGCGGAGATAAAGACCAGGTCCATTCCAGCGAAGGAGCGCGTGGTGGCTTCCTCCACCTCGATCTCGCGCTCGCCGAAGGTGATGCGACGCCCGGCCGAACGCTTGCTGGCGAGCAGTCGCAGGTTGCGCAGGGGGAAGTGACGGCCGGCCAGGATGCGCAGGAACTCCTGGCCTACCAGCCCCGTGGCGCCGACGACGGCAACGTTATACAGTTTTCCGTTCGATTTCTCCGACATCCGAGACTCCTGAAGATACGCTGGCCCCCGGCTGTGGGGGTCACCACGCATGGTAGATGATGCGTCCTGAGAACACAACGGCGCGAGTCGGCCCTCACGCCCCCGCGAGCAGGCGGCCGGCCTCCCGCTCGATCGCGGCGTGGCGGCGGAGCAGCAGCGCCCGCGCCCGCTCGATACGCGCTTGCTGCGATGCGGAGAGCAGCCCGCGCCGGGCGTACTCCGCCACGTCGTCATCGTCCTCCACCCGCGCCACGCCGCTCGGGTCGACGAGCACGTCGAGCAGCAGGTCCATGTACGATACCTCCGCGTCCGCCAGCCGCACCTCCTCCACCACGTCGAATCGATGGAGGATGAGCTGCCCGTCCGGCCCCTCGATGCGATAGTACACGTAGGGGCGGCGACGCCAGAAGAAGCCGAAGGTGCGGCCGCCAGCGGGCAGCACGAAGCCGCCGGTTCGCAGCCGAGCGTGGTGATCGAAGCGGAGGACCGCTAGCTGCGGGCGGCGCAGCACCAGCCGGCAGTCGAATCGCTCGACACGGCCGTCCAGATGACGCTTCACTTCGACGACCCGCACTGGACACCTCCCTCCAACGAATGCTATCCTAGCCCCTCGCCGGAGACGTTACAACTAACGAGCCAACCAGGAGGTGTCCGCATGGCCGAACAGTTCGAGAACATCATCTACGAGAAGGACGGGCGGATCGCCATGATCACGATCAACCGGCCCGACCGCCTCAACGCGATCGACGCGCGGACCAGCTTCGAGCTGAACTCCGCCTTCAGCGACTTTCGGGACGATGCGGAGCTATGGGTAGCGATCATCACCGGCGCGGGCGACCGCGCCTTCTCGACCGGCAACGACCTGGTGGCGATGTCGGAGATGATGGCGGGCAAGGGCGGCGGCGTGCCGAAGGAGCATCTGCGCGCCCCCTTCGGCGGCATCACCCGCGACTTCGAGTGCTGGAAGCCGATCATCGCCGCCATCAACGGCTACTGCCTCGCCGGCGGCCTGGAGGTCGCGATCTGCTGCGACATCCGCGTGGCGGCGGAGCACGCCCAATTCGGCGTGCCAGAGGTCACGCGAGCGATCATCCCCGGCGCCGGCGGCACCCAGCGCCTCCCGCGCATGCTCCCGAAGGGCATCGCCCTGGAGCTGCTGATCACGGGCGCTCGCTTCGACGCCGAGTGGGCGCTGCGCCACGGCCTGGTGAACTACGTAGTGCCGGCCGAGCAGGTGCTGCCCAAGGCCCGCGAGCTGGCCCAGGCGATCTGCGAGAACGGGCCGCTGGCGGTGCGCGCGGTGAAGGAGTCGGCGTTGCGCGGGCTGGAGCTATCGCTGGAGGAGGGGCTGAACAAGGAGCGGGAGTTCTCGGGCGCCGTCGTCAGGACGGAGGACGCCCGCGAAGGGCCGCTCGCCTTCGCCCAGAAGCGCAAGCCGGAGTACAAGGGTCGCTAGTCGGGCGAGAGATCGAACTCTTGCAAGCGTGTCTGGGTGCCATCGTCGGTGCGGTAGGTGTAGAGCGAGCGTGCATCCACGAGTAAAAGCACCACTTCGAAGCCCGGCGTGATCACCTGCGCGCACACCTCCTCAGGCCCAGCCAGACCCAGGCAGGCGTCCGGCCACTGCTGTGGCGTCACCGACACCGTGTCGATCTCCCCTAGGTCTCGCCCGAACAGCTCCGCCAGCGCCTCGCAGGCGGCGATTACCGGCGTCAGCGTCTCTTCCCGTGTGCAGGCCGTATCGGCAGCCGGCGTCGCGCCCGGCTCCGGCGTGGCCGTTGCCTCCGCGACGGGTATCGCTGTGGCCGTGGCCTCCTCCTCCGGTGCCGGCGTCGCTGTCGCGTCGACGAGGGGGACCGTGTCGATGGTGGGCACGGGCCGCGCGCCCCCGCCATCGCCGCAGGCGACGATGAGCAAGCCGAACAGAACCGCGATAGCTATCCGTACCATGCGACGATCATAGCGCATGACGCTTGACATAGCGAGGCGATCACCGCAAAATCAGTGAGCCTCCGCGTTGGTGGCAAGACACTTCGAACGAATGGAAAGGTAGGCTCACATGGCAGAGAAAGGGAAGGCCGCTGTCTTCCAGGGCCCCGGCAAGGGCTACGAGATCCAGGAGTTCGACGTTCCCGACCCGGAACCGGATGCGATCCTGATCAAGATCTCGCTGGGCGGCGTCTGCGGCTCCGATCTCCACTTCTGGCGCGGCGATTCGGCTGCCTTCGCCGTCATGGCCGGCCGCGTTGGCGGACACGAGATGACCGGCCGCGTAGCGAAGCTGGGCGCGAACATCAGCACCGACTCGCTCGGTCAGCCGCTGAACGAGGGCGACCGCGTCTGCTACGCCTACTTCTACGCCTGCAATCGCTGCTACCAGTGCAACAAGGGCGAGTTCGCCGCCTGCCCGAACAAGCTGGCCCGGATGATGGGCGGCAGCTCTCCGTTCAACGGCGCGTACGCCGAGTACTACGACCTTCAGCCCGGCCACTGGGTCTTCAAGGTGCCGGATGAGCTCTCCGACGAGATGGTGGCCTCGGTAAACTGCGCTCTCTCGCAGGTCATGTTCGGCCTGCATGAGGCCGGCCTCCGCATGGGCGACACGCTGGTCGTCCAGGGCGCGGGCGGCCTCGGCACCAACGCCTGCGCCGTCGCCAAGGAGATGGGCGCCAGCCAGGTGATCATCATCGACGGCGTGCCCGGCCGGCTCGAGCTGGCGAAGCAGTTCGGCGCGGACCACACCATCGACCTGAACGAGCTGGCCACGCCGGAAGAGCGGGTGCAGCGGGTCATGGAGCTTACTGACGGCCGCGGCGCGGACGTCGTCGGCGAGTTCGTCGGCCTGCCGGCGGTGGTGCCAGAGGGGCTACAGATGATGCGCGGCGGTGGCACCTACCTGGAGATCGGCAACATCAGCATGGGTCAGACTGTGGAGATCGACCCATCCTCGCTCGTCTGGGGCTCCAAGCGGATCGTCGGCGTTGTCATGTACGACCCGTGGGTGATCCCTCAGGCGCTCGACTTCCTCGTGCGCACGCGCGACAAGTACCCGCACGAGGAGGTCGTCTCGCACGACAAGTACCCGCTGGCCGACATCAACAAGGCGTTCGAGGATGCGGAATGGCAGCGCGACGGCGACGCCACCAAGGTGCGCCGCGCCGTCATCGTGCCCTAGCGTAAGCGCCTGCTAAGCTCGACTACGATGTGCAAGAGTTGCAACTGACCCACTAGCCGCAGAGCAAGCGCTACTGGAGGTCGCGACGCTGGAAGACAGCGTAGGAGATGGCGAGGAAGACGAGGCAGTAGAGCGCGAGCACGAGCGCGGCCACGGCCGGATCGGGCAGACTCACCGGCAGAAGCTGTCCACGCAGCGCGAGCGAGAAGAACTCACCCCCTTCGATCCGGTTGGCGCTCAGGATGGCGGCTACGTTGTGGCTCGGTAAGAACGCACGCGCGGTCTCTGACCACGCGGTGCCAATGCCGCTCAAGACGGCGATCATAATCGCCTCGAGCACGACGAAGATCACCGAACCCGCGACGCCCAGCGTGGTCGAGCGGCTGACCGTCGTGAGCGCGAACGCGAGCAGACCGTATGGGATGATCGTGTAGCCCGTGCGCAGCACCATGAGGATGGCGGCGCCGAAGGAGATCGAGCCGCCCACCTCCTCGCCGACTAGCGCCGATGCCATGAGTGAGAAGAGTATTCCTATCCCCAGCGCCGCGAGCAGGCCGACCGAAGCCACCATCACCAAGCCGATCAGCTTCAGCGTGAGGTACTCACTCCTCGTCTGGCCGCGGAGGAGCGCCTGACGCGCGGTACCCCAACTGTACTCCGTCCCGACGACGGACGCCGTCAGAATACCGACGAGCATGGAGCCCCAGAATTGTCCGCTCTGAAGCAGCGCCGGAAGCGCGTGCGGCAACACGAACGTGCGGAGCGTCTCGTTGCGGAAGAACGCATCGAATGCGCTGTTCTCATTGGCCCAGTTCGCGTAGCCCAAGAGCCAGATGTGGGCCGCCGCGCCGATCACCATCACCAGGAACAGGACATAGGGCAGCCAGCGCTTCCGCACCTTGAGCAGCTCGGCGGCCAGGATCCTAGGCGCCGGCAGGAGCATCACCGGTCACCTCCAGGAAGAACTCCTCCAGACTGCCCTCGCGGCGCCGCAGCTCGTGCAGGTAGATATGCTGCTCCGCCAGCGCCCGGCTCAGGTCGGCCGCCCGCTCCAGCGGCGCGTCCACCACCAGCCGGCCGTCCGCGCGCGTCACGCCGGCGACCCAGTCCAGCGCCTCCAGCACCTGCACCGCCCGCTCCACATCGGTCACCCGTAGCTCCAGCGCCTCGCCCCGGCGTCGCAGCGCCGACACGGACTCCTCGGTGAGCAGGCGGCCCTCCTTGACGATGCCGACGTCGTCGCACATCTGCTCCACCTCCCCCAGGAGATGGCTGGAGACGAACACCGTCTTGCCGGTCTTGGCGAGCTCCCGGATCAGGTTGCGAAACTCTCGCATCCCGGCCGGGTCGAGCCCGTTCGTCGGCTCGTCGAGGACGATCAGCTCCGGATCGTGCAGGAGCGAGCCGGCCAGGAGCAGGCGCTGCTTCATCCCCTGCGAGTAGGTGCGCATCTTGTCGCGGGCGCGGTCGCGCAGCCCCACCAGCTCCAGCACCTCGTCGATCCGCGCGGCCGTCACGCTCTCGGAGAGCGCCGCCCACACGCGCAGGTTGTCGTAGGCCGTCAGGTCGGGGTAGTAGGCCTGTCCTTCCAGGATCGCGCCCGTCCGATGCAGCGCCTCGGACAGATGCGTTCGCGTATCGAGGCCGTGCATCTCCACGTGGCCGCCGCTGGGCGCGATGAGACCGAGGATGATCGAGATCGTGGTCGTCTTGCCCGCGCCGTTCGGCCCGAGGAAGCCGTAGACCCGGCCGCGGCGTACCTCCAGGCTCAGATCCTGCACCGCCAGCAGCCGGCGATACCGCTTGCTCAGGCCCACCGTTCGCAGGACGACGTCGGGGTCGGCAGTTGCCATCTCAGCCTCGCGGGCGACGCTTCGCGCGTGCGGGCGGGGCCTCGGCGACGCCCAGCGACTCGCGCATGAAGGCGACTACCCGGCGCTCGTACTCCTGCGGCGCCGCCTGCCAGCCGCAGGCGTGGTCGGCTTCGGGGACGAACCAGAACTGCTTCGGCTCGCCGGCGGCCTCGAAGACGCGCCGCGCCTCGTCCGAGCCGACGACGGCGTCGCGCTCGTTAGCGATGATCAGGATCGGGCGTGGGCTCAGCTTCCCCACCACGGCCCCCGCCTGCACAGAGTCGAGCGATCCACCCAGACGCCTCTCGATCACCCACTTGGTCAGCTGAGCGATGGGGAAGCTGGGCAGGTGAAAGTAGTGGCGCAGGGTGCGCGTCATGATCGCCCTCGTCTCGGAGAACGGAGCCTCGGCGACGAGGGCGCGCACCCGCTCGTCGTCCGCGGCAACGACGATGGCGATCACGCTGCCCAGCGACATGCCGAAGACGCCGATGCGCTCGGCATCGATCTCAGGCCGGGCGGCCAGCACGTCGAGCGCGGCCCGCAGGTCATCCTGCTCCCGCAGCCCCATCGTGATCGTGTCGCCCCCGCTCTCTCCGCGATGGCGGTAGTCGAACGCGAGGACGGCGAAGCCGGCGCGGTGGAACAGATCGGCGTGGGGGAGCAGCTCCGCCCGGCTGCGGCCCCAGCCGTGGGAGAGAACGATAGCCGGGCTGCGGCCTTTCGCGGCCACGGGGATGAACCAGCCGGCCAGGCGAATGCCATCGCGGCTGGAGAAGGAGACCTCCTCCGCCGACAGGTCGAAGTCGCTCAGGCCGTAGTCTTCCTCCTTGGGTTTCGGGTGGAGGATGCCCTGGGAGACGAACCAGGCGACGAGCAGAGGGAGACCGCTCAGGGCCGAGGCAGCGAGGAGCAGACGACGTATCATGACGGCTAGGCCTATGCTAACCTGAACCGATGTCCGGCGACAAGGAGCACCAGCGCGCGCTCGCAGCGGAGACAGGTCACGCCCGCCGTTGGCTCCAGATCGCCGCCGTCGCGGCGCTGGCTGCGCCGGCCCCTGTGCTGCGTCTGCTAGAGATCTTCGGCGGGCCGCACCCGCAACTCTCCAGCCAATCCGAGAGGTGGTGCGGGCGATGGTGAATGGCGGCAAAGGGTGCGTCGTCGTCGACCAGGGGAGACCCGTCGGCATCGTGCTGGAGTGGGACCCGCTGCCGCTGGCCGTGGCAGAGGCGACGCCCCCGGCCGTGGCGTTGCGCAAACTACTCCATGACGAGGCACACACCCTGGCGTTTGTGAGCGAGATGCGCAAAGCCTCAGCGTCGCTGGTGGGCGATGTGATGGAGAGTCCTGTCCAGAGCGTGGAGGCCGGGATGACCCTGGTCGACGTGGCGGCGGTCCTAGAGATCTTCGGCTACGGGCAGGTACCGGTGATACGCGATGGGCTGCTCGTGGGCCTCATCACCTGCCGGGACATAGTCCGAGAGCTTGCGGAGAAGCCGTAGACGCCGTGGTCTGGGTCGTCTTCCTGGTCACAGCCCTAGCCATAGTGCTGGCCGGCATGGCGCTGGCCCGCAACGCCAATGTCATTGCGGACCGCACCGGCCTGGGTCAGGTCTGGGTCGGGGTCATTCTGCTCGCCGCCGTGACCTCGCTCCCCGAGCTGGTCACGGGCAGCGCGGCTGTCCTCCGGGGCACCCCAGAGCTGGCCACCGGCAGTGTGTTCGGCAGCAACATGGCCAACATGGCGCTCCTGGGGCTCCTGGGGTTGGTGTACACCCGGCGCCGGGTGATGCAGAGCGAGGCGCCAGGGATGGTCCTGACGGCATCAACGGCCATCGTCATGACTGCGCTTGCCAGCCTGTTCATCGTCGCCCGCTTGGAGTTCAGCCTGGGATGGCTGAGCATCGGCAGCGTGGCCCTCCTGGCGGTACTCCTAGCCAACGCCTTCCTCATGCGGGGACACGGGGAGAGTACTGCTCAACCGGACGTGGTCCCCTTAGCCACAGTGGCACGAGCGGAAGAGCCGCCCTTGAGGGTCGCCGTCGGCTGGTTCGCGGCGGCCACCGTGGTGATCATCGCTGCGGGGCCCTTCCTGGTGGGCTCGGCGGAAGAGATCGCCGAGCTCATGGGAGTGAGCAATACCTTCTTCGGCGTGCTGGGGCTGGCCATGGCCACCTCCCTCCCGGAGCTGTCGACCTCCGTTGCCGCCGTGCGCTTGGGGGCCATAGACCTGGCAGTGGGCAACCTCTTTGGGAGCAATGTGGCCAACATGATTATTCTGGCCTGGCTGGACGTGATTCACGTTGAGGGGCCGCTGCTGGAAAGCATCGACATGAGCAACGCCGTCGCCGGGATGGTGGCCGTACTCCTGATGGCGGTAGGGCTGCGGGAGATGATTTTTCGCACGGAGCGCCGCCGCCTTCCGTTCGACCCGGCGGCAGCGGTTATCGTGGCTGGCTACGTGCTGGGCTTGCTGCTGGTATGGAGCGCCGGCGGCTCGTGATGGCGCGACCGGTGGGTTGTGAAGCGCTTAGGCACCACGCGGATTTGGATAGGGATGGCCTGCCACATCTTGGGCTTCTTGTGCCCATCTACCTCTTGGCTCAGAAGGATAGAAACGAGTTCGAGCGTACCGGTAATGCAAGGGGATACGGTTGCTGCGCGATGTCCTTTCTCAGACCAAGCCTTCCGGGCCGCCACGGTGACGGTGGAGGCGCCAAGGCGGGGGGCGCGCAACAGTACATAGCGACACTGACTATCTTTGCGCGCCCAATGCTACTTTGAATCGATGTCCGGCCACAAGGAGCCCCAGCGCACGCGCGTAGCGGAGACAGGCCACGCCCGCCGTTGGCTCCAGATCGCCGCCGTCGCGGCGCTGGCTGCGCCGGCCCCTGTGCTGCGTCTGCTAGAGCTCTTCGGCGGGCCGCACCCGCAACTCTCCAGCCAGGCCGAATCGGCGCTCTTTGGCCTCTGCATCTTCGCCGCCGCCATCCTCCTGGTCTGGGCGGCGGAGGTGGCGGAGCAGCTCATCTCGGCGACGCTGGCCCTGGCCGTGCTGGCGATCATCGCCGTGCTGCCGGAGTACGCGGTCGACCTCTACTTCGCCTGGACCGCGCCGGACAACCCGGAGAACGCCCAGTTCGCCCTGGCGAACATGACCGGAGCGAACAGGCTGTTGGTAGGGCTCGCCTGGCCGGCGATCTTCTTACTCTTCTGGCTGCGCCACCGCAAGCGCAGTCTGGCGGTGGGCGATCAGAACGCGGTGGGGCTGATCTTTCTGGGAATCGCCACCTTGTACAGCTTCACCATCCCGCTGCGCCAGCACATCTCCCTCATCGACAGCGCCATCCTCATCAGCCTCTTCGTCACCTACCTGGTGCTCTCCTCACGATCGCCGCCGCGGGAGGGGGAGCTGTTCGGGCCCCCGCGGGCCATCGCGGCGCTACCGCTAAAGCTGCGCTGGGGCGTGATCATCGGCCTCTTCACGTTCGCTGCCGGTACCGTCATCGCGGCGGCGGAGCCCTTCGCCGAAGGGCTGGTAGATTCGGGACGATCGCTGGGGATCGAGGAGTTCCTGCTGGTGCAGTGGGTGGCCCCGCTGGCCTCCGAAGCGCCGGAGTTCATCCTGGCGGCGATGCTGGCCCTCCGCGGCCGCGCGGCAGCCGGTATGACGATCCTGATCTCCTCGAAGGTCAACCAGTGGACGCTGCTCGTGGGCTCTCTGCCTATCGCCTTCAGCATCTCAGGGACATCATTGTCGCCCATGGAGATTGACGGGCGCCAGGTGGCGGAGGTCTTCCTAACGGCGGGGCAGTCCCTCTTCGCCGTGGCGATCCTGATGAGCCTCAGCATCGACCGCTGGGAGGCGGCGCTGATCTTCGTGCTGTTCAGCGCGCAGTTCGTGTTTCCCTCCCAGGAGGTGCGTTACGGTTTCGGTATCACCTATATCGTGCTGGCGTTCGGCTGGCTCCTCGCCGAACGGCGCTTCGTCCCTATCCTGTTCCAGACCGCAAGGCGAGAGCTGACCCAAACGTCCGTCGCCGACCCGGGGGAGCCGGGCGGGACCTGACGCTGCTCCTAACCACCGCCTCGCGCACCAGGCCGCGCCGCTGAGGGCGAGCCCCGCAAAGCCAGGCGTCCTGGCGCTCCCGTTTCCCCGTTCCCTGAACTCGGTTGATTTCGCCTGCGCTATTGTGCTATTCCATCCCTAGATCGCCGGGCTAACTGGGTGGTGTGCCTCGACGAGTCGACGGCAAGGCCCTCTGGAGAAGTCATGTATTTCAAGCAGTTTCTTCACGATGACCTCGGCTGCTCCTCATACCTGATAGCCTCACGGCAATCTCGCGAGGCTATCGTCGTCGACCCGCAGTTCGATATCCAGCCGTACCTAGACTTGGCGCGGGAACGCGGGTACACGGTGGCAGGCGTCATCGACACCCACCTGCATGCGGATCATGTCTCTGGCAATCGCGCGCTCGCGGCGGCTACAGACGCGACGCTCTACTTACACGAAGCAGCCGATGTGACCTTCGCGTTCCACAAACTACGAGACGGGGACGAGATCACGATTGGGCAGGTGATCTTGCGCGTGATGCATACGCCGGGCCACACACCAGAGATGATCTCGCTTCTGGTGATCAATTCGGCGCGCAGTCCGGAGCCTTCGATGGTGCTCAGTGGCGATTGCTTATTCGTCGGGGACGTCGGCAGGCCCGACTTCGGCGGACCTGAAGGCGCGGTGGAGGAATACGAGAGCATTCAGCGCCTCCTCCATTTGCCCGACTGGGTTGAGGTCTTCCCTGCGCACTTTGAGGGCTCGTGCGGGAAGGGCATGTGTGGCCGTCCCAGCAGCACGATCGGGTTCGAGCGCCGGTATAACCCCGTCCTGCAACTCACACGCGAGGAGTTCATAGAGTTCGGAGCGGAACCGCCTGCGCGTCCGCTAAACATGACCGCCATCATCGAGACCAACCGCGGCGTCGCGGACCACGCGTGGGCCCAGTTGCGAGCTGCCGATGACGTTCAGGAGATCGGCATCGAAGACGCGCCAGCGTGGATCGAATCACGCGAGGCCGTCGTGCTCGACGTACGTGAACCGGAGGAGTACTCGGCAGGCCACCTGCCGGGCGCGATCTCCATACCGCAGGCAGAGCTAGCGACGCGAATTGACGAGATACCGAAGGACCGTGATGTCGTTGTCGCCTGCGCGGCAGGCCTGCGCGCCGCCAACTGCACAGCCTT
>JACZYW010000195.1 GCA_022570885.1 Chloroflexota bacterium
GGCGGCCAGCGCGACCAGCGCGAGAAGAACGGCGAGGCTCAGCGATCGACCGAGCATATCCATCACAAGAGCACGGATGGCGTCTTCAAGACATCTCCACTATATCGGATGCGCTCCCGAATCACCCTGCTGTCACGTCGCGGAGCCCGGACCACCTTGCCGCACGACGATGCCGTCCGCCGACTTCTGCCCGACGGTGACCAGCGTGCGATGGGGGAATGGGATCTCGATCCCCTCGGCGTCGAACGCCTTCTTGAGGCGAAGGCGTAGCTGGCGCATCACGTCCCACTGCCGGATCGGCTGCGTGTCGCCCAGAATGCGGATATCGATCCCCGAGTCGCCGAAGTTTTCGACGCCCAGCGCCTTCGGCGCCTCGATGATGTCCTTCGACCACTCCGGGTCTTCCGCAAGCTCCTTGCCCACGCGGTTGATCACCTCGAAGACATGGTCGAGGTCGTCGCCGTAGGAGACCGCGACGATCAGGTTCACGCGCGACCAGGAGCGCGTCAGGTTGCTAGCGACGCCAATCTCGCCGTTGGGGACGGTGTGGACGGCGCCGTCCAGGTCGCGGAGCAGCGTGCGTCGCAGGTTCACGTCGTCGACCAGGCCGCCGATACCGGCGATATTCACGACATCGCCCTTGCTGTACTGGTTCTCCACCAGGATGAAGAGCCCGCTGATCACGTCCTTCACCAGGCTTTGCGCGCCGAAGCCCACCGCCAGTCCGATGAGGCCGGCGCCCGCGAGCAGGGCGCTGATGTTAATGCCCAGCTCCGGCAGGATGGTGAGCAGCCCAACAAGCATGGCGACGAACCACACCGTCCGGTAGATGACATGCGAGAGGGTATCGGCGCGCTTGTCCACCTCCACCTGGGGCTGACCTTCCAACTGCGCGGAGACCGCGGTGCGAATGACCGGCCCGATCATCCGCTCGAAGATGCGCAGCCCCACGTAGATGGCGACGATGACGATGATGATGCGCAGGCCGTGCGTCCAAAACAGCTCCGACCAGCGATCCCAGTTGATGTCCGTAATGAAATCACGCATGGCAGACTCCTTTCAGCATGCTCTGATTACTGTGACACGATCACGAGTTGCGCACCAGAACGCAACGAGCAGAAAGGCAAGAGCCCCCGACCAATCGGGGGCTCTTGCCGGTGTTGCGGGGATCGGGCTACGGGTTCTCGAACATCTCGATCATCGACGGGATGAGCTTTTCGGCGCGGTCGTAGATGCTCGCCTCGGCGAGCGTCTGGAGGTATCGGTCGCGCTGCGCCTGTCGCAGCTCCTTCAGCCGAGCCTTCCCCTCCAGCACCGTATCGCCCAGCGCGAGGATCGTGGCTTCCCGCAGCGCCGTATCGCGCTGCAGGTCCGCCGCCATCATCAGTTCGGCGCGGTTGAGCCAGGCGTGCACCTGATAGTGGTTGTCCGTATCGTGACGCAGGTAGAACTTCAGGTGCTCAGTGCCGTACGCCAGGTGACGGCGCAGGTCCCGCGCCATGTACTCGAAGAGCTGTCGATCCGCCTGCGACCGGCCGATGCGTTCGCCCCACTCCGCGAGCGCGATCGTGAAGGAGCCGCGGATGATGTTCACGTAGATGATGAGCTCCGTGAACTTGAAGGCGCCGTAGACAGCGCGGTTTAGGAAACCCGGCATCTGCACGCCCAGGCCGCCGCCGTTGAAGAGCGCGCGCTTGCGAAACGCCTCCACGTGGCGCGCCTGGTCGAAGATCTGCGTCGAGAGGTACAGCTTGATTTCGTGGTAGCCGTACGAGATCTCCTGCAGCCATCCCAAGAGCACCTGGTTGGAGTTGTACTGCTGCTCCGAGATCTGCGTGTAGATCTGGTCCAGCGACGCCTCGATGTGCTCGGGCAGCGCCTCGATCGAGCTCCAGGAGATCTCCGTCGCGGGGATCCATCGCTGCTGGATCGCCAGCTCGTAGAGGTCGGCCGCGTTTTCGGCCCAGACCTCGTGCTTGTTGTAGATGGTGTAGGGGGCGGCCAGCCCGCGCCTGCTGCCTGGAACCGGCCAGGCGCCTCGAGGCGTGTCGTTCTGGTAGGGCCAGTGGTCGGGCGCGAAGCCGTACGAAGCAGCGTCCGCCATGCGCAGCGTAAAGCCCTCCGGCCCGAAGTCAGGTTTAGGCGGGCGCTCCGTGGGCGCCTTCGCCCAGCTCATGTCCAGGGGCGGCGGCTCCGGGAGGGCCGGCGCCTGCGCCTGCTGGTCTTCTTTTTTCGTAGCTGTGTCTGACATCTGACTACGACTGCAGGATCTCGCGCATGCGCTCGGGCATGCGATCGATCCTGTCTCCCAGGCCGGCCACCTCTAGCCGGTGCACGTACTCCTTGAGCTGACGCCTGCGAATGGCCATCAGCTTGTTGTATCCCTCCTTGAGTTGCGCCTCACTGGTGCCGCCGCCCAGCAGGATAGCGAGCGCCTCGGTCGTCTCGCCGCCGCCCGTGAGCCCCGCCTGGTTCGGCACGACGCCTACCTGGCCCTCCATCCGGTCCAGGTACGTGTGTACCTCCTCGCGCCGCTCCGGCTCCGTCTCCATCAGGTGCTTCATGTGCATCACGCCGAAGGCCACGTGGCGGCTCTCGTCCTGGGCGGAGAGGCGGAAGATGCGCTTGTCGACCTCGCTCTGGGCGAAGAGCTCTCCCATGCGGAAGACGGACTGGACGAACCCCTCGCCGACGATATGAAGCTGGGCGGTCATCTCGATGAAGCTCTGCGCGGTGAGCAGCCCGACAGCACCGGTGCCAGCCTGCAGCAGGCCGATGCCGTTGGCCAGCGCTCGCTTGCGGAAGACGTCCAGGTGGCGAGCCTCGTCCATGATCTGGCTCGCCAAGAAGAGCGCGATCTCGAAGTGGTCTCCGCTGATGTTCGGCGCGAACTTGCCCGGCTCGTCGCCGGCGATGAACTCGACTTGGGTCAGGAACGTGCAGAGCTGCGACATCGCCAGCTCCAGGTCGTCGTCCAGCTCCGGCAGCTCGTGCCACGGGATGTCCGTCGCCGAGCTCCACTGGCGCTGCAGCGCCTCCTCGTACAGCAGCGTAGCCGACTCTGACCAAGACTCCGCCATGTTGGGCCAGTGGGAGGACAGGTTCTGCGCGTCTGGGCGCGGCGCGGAGCCGCGTAGACGGCCGCTCTGGTTGCGTGTGTACTCCGGCACATCGCCGTAGGAGCCCACGGCGATATCGTCCAGCGTCAGGCCGCGCTTGCCAACCTTCACCTCCAGGCCGCGTTCCGCGGCCGGGCGTTCCAGCCAGGAGAGATCGAGGTCTTCCGCGCCGGGCTCTTTGCGTAGCTGCTCCAGGATTTCAGGCTTCACCATCACGGGTCTCCTCTCTTCGGAAGGACCTGTATGCAGATCAGGCCTATTTTAGCAAACGCTAAACAAATTGACAACCGAGTATGCGCATCCGGTAATGGGTCAGTTGAAGACGCCGCGCGCTTCTCCGTAGGCAAGGCTTTCTAGCCTTGCCGCCGCCGAGCCTAGAGAGACTCGACTGCGATATTTAAGGGTTGCAAACTGACCCGCTACCTGTGGTGCTGCGTTCAGCTC
>JACZYW010000196.1 GCA_022570885.1 Chloroflexota bacterium
GCTGGCATCGGCGAGGAGGCTAGCGTACCGATGCGGCTGGCGATCTGTTCGCCACGAAAGAAGGGAGGAGAAACCGCAGGATGCGTCGCCCGGACAGGACGCTGCGGGGAGTCTCGTCCTGTCCCTGGAGCGCTTGCGCCCCGCGTCGCTGCTCTGCTGCTTCCCGCATCCGCTCCTGCCTGACTGCTTGCGCGAGTTCGTCGATGAACATGGCTGGGTCTCCCTTCCTTCGTCTGGACTCATCATAGCTAGGAGCGAGAGGCGCTTCTATGAACTACTTCACACAACGGCCCTATCCTGCAAAAATAGGGGGAAGGCTTAGTCCAACACTCGTATGAAGCAGCGCAAAGAGCTCATCCGCGACGTGCCGCTCCTGGCCAGGCTGCCAGAAGCGGAGTTGCGCGCCCTCGCCTCGCAGGGTCGCGCGCGCAGCTACGCCGCCGGCGTGACGATCTTCCACGAAGGCGACCCGGGCGATTCCCTCCATATCATTATTGAGGGCAGCGTTCGCGTCGCTGTGCGCTCGCCCAGCGGCGCGGAGACGACGCTCGCTGTGCTGGGGCCTGGTGAGTTCGTCGGCGACCTCGCGCTGCTCGACGGCCGGCCGCGTTCGGCCAGCGTCGTAGCGTTGCAGCCGACCAAGACGCTGGTCGTGACCAGGAACAGCTTTACTCGGTGGCTCTCGGAGCGGCCGCAGGCGGCGCTCGCCCTGCTCGAGACGCTGAGCCTGCGTGTGCGTCGCACCGATGAAGCGCTGGCCGACTTTGCCTTCCTGGACCTTCCTCACCGCCTGGCGAAGCGGCTGCTAGCCTTGGCCAACGTCCAGCCAGAGAACAACCCCTCGGACCGAGTTCGGCTGCGCGTTACCCAGGCTGAGCTCGGCTCGATGCTGGGCGTGAGCCGGGAGAGCGTGAACAAGCAGCTCAACCTCTTCGCGCGGGAGGGCTGGATCGCTCTCGGCCGCGGCTCGGTGGCGCTGATCGATCCTGAGGCCCTCAGGACTTTCGCCTAGCCTCCGCTGGCGCCTGTGCATCGGTCGCAGTATGCTGAGGCCGAGTATAAGAATGATGAGAAGAGATGATGACTGACACAGCGGTCCGCCGCCGATCCTACCAGCGCGACCCGGAGTATCGGGCGCTGCGGCGGCTCGCGCGCACGACCGCCGCCGGCGTGCCGGAACAGCCGCTCGATGCCCTCCAGCAGGTGGTCGACATGGCGCGAGAGCTTACTCGCGCCCTCTACGCCGCCGTGGCCGTCACCGACGAGAGCGACGAAGTACAGGGCTTCGTCGTCAGCGGGCTGACCGTCGAGGAGGAGCGCAAGCTGAAGGCGCCGCCTCGGGGCCACGGCCCGCTCGGTACCATGCGCCAAGACGGACTGGCCGTCCGCATCGATGACCTGGCGGAGCACGGCCGCGCCTTCGGCTTCCCGCCCAAGCACCGCGAGATGAAGACGTTGCTGGGGGTGCCTATCTGGGTAGAGGGCACGCTGCGCGGCACCCTCTACGCCACCGACCGCGATGGCGGCAAGCCCTTCCGCGAGAGCGACCAGGTGGTGCTCGAAGTGCTGGCCCGCCACGCGGGCAGCATTATCGCCACCCGCTGGTACTGATCCGATGCGCCTGTTGACCTACGAGCGCGACGGCGCGCCTCGCCTCGGCCTGCTGCTCGACGAGCGGGTGGTCGATGTCGCCGAGGCAGCCTCGGCGCTCGGCGACGCCACGCTGCCGCACGACATGCTCGCGTTCGTCGAGCAGGGCGACGCTGCGCTGGCGCAGGCCCGGCGGCTTATCGAGGCGCTGTCCTCGGACGGCGAGGCGCTGGCGCGTTCGTCCGTACCGCTGGCCGAAACTCGGCTGCTGGCGCCCATCCCCAAGCCTGCGCGAAACCTGGTCTGTGTCGGGCTGAACTATGCGGAGCATGCGGCAGAATCTCGAGTTACCGAAGGTTTGCCGGAGCATCCTGTCTACTTCACGAAGCCGCCCAGCACCGTGATCGGGCCTGATGCGCCCATCCCGTGGCACGGCCACGTCTCTCGCCGCATCGACTGGGAGGTCGAGCTGGTCGTCGTCATCGGCCGGCGGGGGATCGACATCCCGGAGGAGCGGGCGCTGGATCACGTCTTCGGCTACACCGTCGGCAACGACGTCACCGCCCGCGACCTGCAGAGGCGCCACCAGCAGTGGTACAAGGGGAAGGGGCTGGACGGCTTTTGTCCGCTGGGCCCCTGGATCGTCACCCGCGACGAGCTGCCAGCGCCCCAGGAGCTACAGCTCCGCCTGCGCGTGAACGGCGAGACGAAGCAGGACGCCAACACCAGCGATATGATCTTCGGCGTCGCGCGGCTCATCGCCGTCCTCTCGCTGGGCATGACGCTGGAGCCGGGCGATCTGCTGATGACCGGCACGCCATCGGGCGTCGGCTTTGCCCGCAAGCCGCCGGAGTACCTCCAGCCGGGCGACGTGGTGGAGGCGGAGATCGACGGCATCGGACTGCTGCGAAACCCGGTCGCCGGCGAGTGATCGCTCGCGCTGGCCCCCGTGGAGCGGTTGAAATCATTTGCTAAATTGTTTCTACAGGTGGACGAATAGGGGTTGACACAAGCCGCCGCACATGCGCAGAATTGTTCGATACGACCTAAGGATGGGTCGGAGAGCAGCCGGAGCGGGGCACCCCGCGAAGGCCGCCCTCGTTGGCTCAAGCGGACGCAGGGAGGTGGACCATCGCAGTGACCAGCACTGAGCTCATCACAGCGCAGCGCGCCCCGGTCACGCTGAGGGCAACAGAGCTTCTCCAGCGCTCGCAACGTTGCCCAGGAAGGTCAACCGGGACACTAGACCATAAGACCTTGACACTAAGTTCTCCGCTGGCTAAGCTTGCGCAATGTTAGGCCGAGAAGCGGCTACATACAGGATATAAGCAGGATAGTAAAATCGTGTTGTTCAGGTCGAGAAGGAAAGTTGTAAAGGGAGGTTAACATGGCAAGGAAGCTCTCATTTGTGCTGGCGTTGGCGGTAATGGCTGCGATAGCGCTTTTGCTCAACCTGAGCAGCGCTCCCCAGATCGGCGTCGCTGGCGTGGCGCCAGACCAGCCCCACGATCCAAGTGACGAAGTGTTGGGCGGGGTAATAAATACGAACGAAGACGTGAAGACTAGCGTGCCGCTGAGCGCCAACCACAATGACGGTCAGCTCGGCTGCGAAGAGCTCGACTTCTCGACTTCGGACGCAGCGAACGGTACGGTTGGCGCCATCACGGACCGCGCGTGCAACACGACCGAGCTTGCGCGGGATCTGACAGACGACAACGAATTTTACGACCCCACAGCTAGCGAGGATGGCGCCGGAGCGAACTCGTGCAGCGACGGCATCGACAACGACACTGGTACAGTGCCCGACGGTCTGGCTGACGCAGACGACCCGGAATGCCTCGTCAGCGGTAGCGTCCCCGTCGAGAGCATCGGCGGACTCGACAAGGTCCAGGGCGTGATCCAGATTGGCGACGAGCTTATCTTCTTCGCTCACGCCCACCCGTCTGGCCACAGCGAGTGCGGCGGCGAC
>JACZYW010000064.1 GCA_022570885.1 Chloroflexota bacterium
CCAGCAGCGTGTTCGGGGCGAGGCCGAGCATCGCCTTGCTCATCTGCTCCCAGAGCGCGCCGCCTCGCTCTAGCCACATCGAGAGCCGCGCGAGGCGAGCGTCGATCTGGTCGGTGCGGGGCAACGGCACCGGGTACGCGGCGTCGAGGCGCTCGATGATCAGATCGGCCGGCCGCTCGCGCTCCCAGTCGTTGAAGTACTGCCGGATGAGGACGAACTCGGCGTTCGGCTCCAGCCGCAGCCAGTTGCCGTCGCGCTCCTCCCCGCCGAGGATCAGCTCGAACGAGCCGTCGGGCTCCGTGCGTAGGTCGAGGCCGTTGAGGGAGGAGATCGTGCCCCACGTCGAGATGTCGCCCTGGGCGAAGTGGCCATAGTTCACCTGGATATCGATGTGGTTGGCGCTGCCGCGGTTGCCGGAGATGCGGTAGGCGGCGTCGCCGCGCACGGTGGCGTACAGGTAGAGGCAGTCGGGGCAGTCCAGGCCCCAAGCCATGGTGTGGTCCACCATCCGGCCGAACTCCGGGTAGTCCGGATCGGCGTGCTCCACGCAGAGGACGATACCGGCGGCGAGGAAGCGGGTGAGGTAGCGGAAGCCCTCGGCCCGATCGCTGGGCGAGTCCGGTACGCCATCGCCCAGGACGAGCTTCCCGGCGCGCTTCAGCGTGTCGCAAAACTCATCCCAAGCCTCGCCGGTCATGATGCGCGCGTCGCCCGGGTCTTTGCTTGCGTCGTTGATCGGGTTCGTCGTCATCGGTGCTTCTCCCTCACGTTCGCTCTCGTTCTGGGGCGGGCTCATGGTATCATCTCCGCGTTGGGCTCGACTGCGGATCGTGGCGCCACAGCATCGAGCGTATCGACGGAGATCAGGGGGGCAGGCTATATGGATCGCTTCATCGTAGGCAGCGGCAGGTGCGGGTCGACGTTGCTCTCGCGCATGCTCGCCGAGCATCACTCGACCCTGAGCGTCTTCGAGTTCTTCAACGGGCTGGAGATGGGCCGGAGGTTCACTGCGGAGCCGATGGACGGCAAGGACTTCGCGTCGCTCATCTCCCAGGAGCACCCCTTCGTGACGATGGTGCTCAAGCGGGGCTACGAGGTGCCCGAGATCACCTACCCGTTCGGGCCTAAGGCCCGGTACGAACGCGACGACGGCCTGCCCTGGATCCTGGTGTCGACGCTGCCCCGCCTGACCGACGACCCGGACTCGCTTTTCGACGAGACGGTCGCCTTCGCCGCGAGCCTGCCGCGACAGCATCTGGCGTTGCAGTACCGGCAGCTCTTCGACTGGCTGGCGGAGCGCATGGGCCAGGCCTGCTGGATCGAGCGGTCGGGCTCGTCGATCGATTACCTGGGCTCGCTCCACGAGTTCTTCCCGGAGGCGCGCTTCGTGCATCTCCATCGCGACGGGCCGGAGACGGCGCTCTCGATGCGCGAGCACCACGCCTATCGCCTCGCCATCTCGCTGGTCTTCCAGCTGCCCCCCGATGCGGGTACCTCGCTCGCCGAGCTGGGCAAGCTCGATCCGGCGGGCCCGGCAGCGGCGGACGGCACGGACCAGATCTCGCAACTGCTCGCGTCGCGGCCGCCGGTCGAGTACTTCGGCCGCTACTGGTCGCAGGAGATCGTGCACGGCTTTCGGGCGCTGCCGGCGCTGAACGCAGACCAGTACCTGGACGTTCGCTTCGAAGACCTCGTCTCGAAGCCGAAAGAGGTGCTCAAGACCATCGGCGAGTTCTTCGAGCTCGATGCCGGCCGCGCCGACTGGATCGACCGCGCCGCCGCACTGGTGCGGGGCATTCCGCCAACGCGATTCGACAAGCTGCCGGAGGATGAACAGGAGCTGCTTGCGGAGGAGTGTCGAGTGGGTGGGATGCTGCTGGGCCGAACCGCGTGAGCACGGGCTAGACGCTGGCAGCGCTCTCCTCGCCCAGCGCGCGCGGCAGCAACGGGATGAATCGCCATGATGAAGCTTTCCATTGAGCAGGAGTTCGCACTAATTGAGGAAACGAGAACGTCGATCTTCCTCATCCAGGAAGGGCTGCTTGCCCTCAATTTACTGAGCGGCGCGAACGATTTCTATCACGGCCCCATGCAGCTTCTTGCCCAAGGATTTGAGCGCCTTCTGAAGGTGGTTGTCTGTCTTGAGCACCTGGAGAATTACGGCAAACTACCTGCACTGAAGGAGATAAGCGCGTACGGGCACAACCTCATCACTCTTACTGATGCAGTGGTCGATCTAGCGCACAGAACCGGATATTCGGACTCTCGGCCAGCTGCACAGATGGACACCGAGTTTATGGCTAACGATAAGCGTGCTAGGTCTCTATTGTCCTTGCTCGCTGATTTCGGTGCGTGGGGGAGGTATTACAGCCTGGATACCTTTCTCGATCCATCTAGCAGTAACCCGTTTCGTCAGGATCCAGTCGAGTCGTTCCAAGCAGTCGAAAATGAAATCCTAGATTTGCACCCAGAGTGGAAGACGAAGGTAGGACAGGAATTTGAAGGCTTCTACGCTGTGCTAAGAGCCGAGCTCACAACTACACTGCAGCGTTTCGCACGTGCCCTATGCCGCTTCTTTACGCTTGGCCCCCTGGGCGATCGTGGACAGCGTCTGCTGGGCAATGTCAAAATCTTCCTGTTCCTGAGAGACGAAGAGCTAGATACTGTACGTCCAAGGTGGTTTGAGGCTTGAGCAAACCTCAGGCGTTTTCTGCCGTGAAGGAAGGTGCGTCCTCGCCCAGCGCGCGCGGGAGCGCCTCTTCGTATAGCCGGCGCAGGTCGTCGACGGCCGCGTCTAGCGCCGTGCCCAGCAGCAGCCGCTGGCCACCCACGCGGCCCAGCGCGGTAAGCGGCACCTCGCGCTCGCGGGCGAGCGCCGCCAGCCCGTCGCCGTCGGCGGTGGAGACGACGATGCGCGAGGGCGCTTCGCCGAAGAGCGCCGCGTCAAGCCGCCCTCCGATAGCGACATCCGACCCATCGAGCCCGTGGCCGCCCTCGATGCAGCACTCGGCCAGGGCGACGGCGAGGCCGCCGCGAGAGCAGTCGTGGGCCGAGCGAAGGAGCCCGCGCCGGCCCGCCTCCAGACAGAGCCCCTGTACCCGCACCTCGAGATCGAGGTCGATGCGGGGCCGGCCGGCGACCAGCCCATCGTGTAGTAGCTTCAGGTACTCGCTGCCGGCCAGGCCGTCCGCCTCGCCGCGCAGGTCGCCGCCCAGCAGGAAGACGGCGTCGCCTTCGCTCTGAAAGCCCATCGGCACGACGCGCTCGATGTCCTCGATCAGCCCGAGCATGCCGACGACGGGCGTGGGGTAGATCGGCCCGCTGGGCGTTTCGTTGTAAAGCGAGACGTTGCCGGAGACGACGGGGACGTGCAGCGCCTCGCAGGCGGCGGCCATGCCCCGAATGCACTGCTCTAGCTGGTAGTAGACATCGGGCTTCTCCGGGTTGCCGAAGTTGAGGCAGTTGGTGAGGGCGATAGGCTCCGCGCCGCTGCAGACGAGGTTGCGCGCTGCCTCGGCGACGGCGATCGAGCCGCCGGCGTAGGGGTCGAGGTAGCAGAGGCGGCCGTCGCCGTCGGTGGCGAGGGCGATCGCCCTGTTCGTTCCCTTGATGCGCAGCACGGCGGCGTCGCTGCCCGGCCCGGTGATGGTGTTGGTGAGCACCTGGTGGTCGTACTGACGCCAGACCCAGCGCTTGGAGGCGACCTCCGGCGAGGAGAGGAGGCGAAGCAGGGCGTCGCCGGCATCAGCGACGTCTGGCAGGCCGGCCAGGTCGTACGACTGCAGATCTTCCAGCCAGCGAGGCTTGATGCCCTCCCGCACGTACTGCGGCGGGTCGGTGAGGAGGCCGACCGGCAGGCGGGCGACCTGCTGTTCGCCGTCGCGCACCGTCGCCATGCCGTCGTCGGTGACGACGCCGATGACGACGCAATGGAGCTCCCAACGCTGGAAGAGCCGGCGCACGTCGTCCTCGTGCTCGGGCTTGACGATCACCAGCATCCGCTCCTGCGATTCGGAGAGCATCAGCTCGTAAGCGCTCATGCCCTCCTCGCGGCGCGGCGCCTGCGCGACGTCGATCTCGATGCCGGTGCCTGCCTTCGCCGCGCACTCGACAGCCGCGCTGGTAAGGCCAGCCGCGCCCAGGTCCTGCAGGCCGACGATCCAGTCCATGTGCCGCTCCGTCAGCTCCAGGCAGGCCTCCATGAGCAGCTTCTCCAGGAAGGGGTTGCCCACCTGCACGGCCGGCCGCCGTTCCTCCGACCGTTCGTCCAGCTCCACGCTGGCGAAGGTGGCCCCGTGGATGCCATCGCGGCCGGTGTCAGCGCCGACGAGCATGAGCAGGTTGCCCGGCCCGTCCGCCCGCGCCCGCGCCAGCCGGTCGATGCGGGCGACGCCGACGCACATGGCGTTCACGAGCGGATTGCCGCTGTACGATTCGTCGAAGGCGATCTCGCCGCCCACGGTGGGTATGCCCAGGCAGTTGCCGTAGCCGCCGATGCCGCCGACGATGCCGTTGAACAGGTAGCGGTTCCGCGGCTCCGAGAGCGGCCCGAAGCGAAGCGAGTCGAGAATTGCGATGGGCCGCGCCCCCATCGCGAAGATGTCGCGCACGATGCCGCCCACGCCCGTCGCCGCGCCCTGGTAGGGCTCGATCGCCGAGGGGTGGTTGTGCGACTCGATCTTGAACGCGACGCACCAGCCGTCGCCGATATCGACGACGCCGGCGTTCTCCTCGCCCACCTTGGTGAGTACGCGAGGGCCGGTGCTGGGGAAGAGGCCGAGGAGGGGGCGGCTGTTCTTGTAGCCGCAATGCTCGCTCCAGAGCGCGCCGATCATGCCCAGCTCCACCTCGTTCGGCTCGCGGTCGAGCCGCTCGCAGGCGAGGCGGTACTCCTCCTGGGAGAGGGCGATCTGGTCGAGGGTGCGCTGGTCTACGGTCATGGGCTACTCAGCGTAACGAGTTCGACTGGTTTGTGACAGGAGGCTGTAGCGCTATCAGTAGTAGGCATCGTCGAAGAGGAACTTGATCTCTCCAAAACCTGATTGGTAGATGAGGTCAGACGGATTAGTTGCGAGCGGGATCTGGAAGACGACGACGCCCTCAGACTTTCCTCCCCACCAGAACAGAGCGACCACGAAGTCGCCGCCAATTGTCTCGGGGAAATACACGAACCCGGCATCGTCGTGCAGACGGAACAGGAACGGAGTGAAGACAGTCGGTAAGAATCCATCCTTCTCCCCCAAAACGTGGAAGGCAACGAAACGATAGCCAGTCGTGCGTATCGTCCTTGGTGGGGCGGGCGTATTGTCGTTGTAGCCGAGGATCGTGACGCGCACCCCATTCGCCTTGCCAGTCGGCATCTCGGCGGCGAGGGCTGGGCTGGTGAGTGCGGACTGGACGAGTACCGTGTCTGTACCACCGCTCAGTAATCCGGCGTAGGGGAACAAAGACAACGCTATATATGCGATGAAGAGTGGCAGGCCGATAATAGCTGACAGGACTTCGTGGCCGGGCCGGGCAGCCGCCCTGATGCTGTAGGGCGGGTATTCGTCACGCAGCAGGTATTGGTAGGCGAACTGTCGCTGGTACCATCGTAGTGCCCCAACGCTAAACCGGAAGAGGCCCCGCGGGTATCTTCCGGTGATGAGGATGACGAACCACACAGCGACCGTGACAACGAACCACGCAAGTTGCACAAAGAAGAACACGATCTGATTAGGAACGATGGCGAAGATGCGGATGAATAGACGGAACCTCGACTGACGCTCCGCCCGCTCGATGCCGAGGGTCAGTGGGTACTCGCCGGGATCCCAGGAGAACGGTGGATACTCATCGCGAAGCAGCGCCGCGTAAGCCCCGACGTTTGCGTTCCAGCGCATGACTCCGGCGGCAAAATCGAAGAGGCCCTTCGGGTAGCGCCCGGTGAACAGAATGCTGAACCAGGCGATGATCGACAGGATGCTGACTACGGCGAGCAGTAAGTTGACAATGATGAACTGAGGAATCGCTAGGAACAGCCGGAAGAACGTCGTCAGACGTGAAAGGTGTTCGGGATAGTCGACCTCAAAGGAGACAGGGTGGCGTGAATCGTCGGTTGCTACAGCGGACCGAGGCGCTGCTTCAGGTGCGGTGGCAACAGCCGCGCCACATCTTGGACAAAACAGAACGTCTCGCTTGATTACGGAGCCACAGCTCCGGCAAAACATCTCGTCCGCTTGTCTCCCGGGTCCCTCTGTCATCACCTAAGCTCCTTGTGCGCTCCGGCCCGCGCGGGGCCGTCCGTTAGCCCGCCACCGCGGGGCTGAGGCGATCCGGTCGACGGTCATTGAGCTACGGCTACGGGTCTAAGCTGAACGGCGGGTACTCGTCGCGCAACAGGTTCGAGTATGCGCTCACGCGCAGTTGCCAGCGGCTGACGCCAACGACGAAGCGGAACAGCGACTCCGGGTAGCGCTTGGTGAACAAGATGGCGATCCAGGCGATGGTCAGCGCAACGAAGGCGCCGATCAGGAGGAACATCAGGATGATGAGGTGTGGGATCGCCAAAAGCCACTTGACGAAGATCAGCCAACGCGAGAGCTCCTCGGGATACTCGACCTCGTAGGTTACGGCGTACTGACCGGGCTCCCACGAGAAGGGCGGATATTCGTCGCGCATGAGGAAGACGTAGGCTGTTAGGTTCGCGCTCCAGCGATTCACGTTCACCACGAAGTCGAACAGCCCGCGTGGGTAGCGCTTGGTGAACAAGATGGCGAACCAGGCGATGTACATCACCAACGAAGCGGCGATGCTCAGGGCGTACAGAATGATCAAGTGGGGGATCGCCAGCAGCCATTTGACGAAGATCAGCCAGCGCGATAGCTCTTGCGGATACTCGACGTCGTAGGTGAGTGGGTAGCTCGTCGCGGTCATCTCTGCCACAGGGCACCTCCTTGTGCTCTCTCGCTTGCGCGGATCCGTCCGCTAGTCTGCCACCGCCACCATACCCGCCTCGATCACGCTGCGCCAGAGAACGAGGCCGTCGTCGCCGCCATATCCGCTATGACATGCAGCGAAGATCAGGCGCAACTCAGGCTCTCAAGCCCGCCGCTCTTCGAAGCTTTTGGCTCTTCTCATCTTGCCGAGTGGTGATATACCAAACGACGAGGATCGCCAGAATAGCCGCCGGAATGTCCATGACATCTGCCACGATGAACGTGAAAATCTGCGTTCTCAGCGCCTCCAAGTCCGCTGGATCTTGGAAGACAGATCGCAACACGATGTTGCCAATGATGCCACCGATAATCCAGAGGGCCCACCAGAACTTGAGCAGCAGCGAAACAGGGGCCGTCTGCCACCTCTGGCCATCGCGATCCCTGACCTCAGGATCGCTTGCCTTCCATATCTCTGCAGTGACCTGATACGGACGCCAGAAGTTCATAATCGGTATGAACCAGCCGCCGACTGCCCACTTTGGAGAATACTTGAGCCCTGAAGCGCCAAGTGCCGGAAGATTGCGATGAGCGCGGTATATCCAGACCAAGAACAGGATGGCGGCCACGATCGCGACTGTCAGTTGCAGAAGCCCGACCACCGCCTGGCGGTTGTCATTGTCCTCGAACTCCTGCATCGTCACGAATTCGCCGTTTATCGCCCGCTCCACGAGCCGCAATTCTGCTACGTCCGAGATGAGGCCAACGATGTCCATCACGATTACCAACGCGAGAGCGATAACAGCGAGCCAAGCCATCGATCGACCGGACGCAAAAGCGCGAACTGGCTCGGCCAGACCGACAGCGGACACGTCAGCGCTCACACCCGCCCCACATTTGGGACAAAACCGAACGTCTTTCTTGATTGCCAAGCCACAGTTCTGGCAATACATCTCGTCTGGTTGCGCGGCTGGTGTTTCTTCACTCATGGGGCACCTCCTTGTGCTCCCCGTTCGCGCGGGGCCTTCCGTTAGCCCGCCACCGCCACCATGCCCGCCTCGATCACGCTGCGCCAGAGAACGAGGCCGTCGTCGCCGCCCAGGAGCTGCTCGCCGGCGCGCTCCGGGTGGGGCATCATGCCCAGCACGTTGCCTCGCTGGTTAACGATGCCGGCGATGTTCCGCAGCGAGCCGTTGGGATTGGCATCGGCGGCCGGCTCGCCTTCCGGCGAACAGTAGCGGAAGATGACCTGACCGTTCGCCTCCAGCTCGTCCAGCGTGGCTTCGTCCGCGTAGTAGCGCCCCTCGCCGTGGGAGATGGGGACGCGCAGCACCTGGCCGGGCCGGCAGAGGCTGGTGAACGGCGTCTCGATGCTCTCGACCCGCAGGTGGACGTCCTGGCAGCGGAACTGAAGGCTCTCGTTGCGCAGGAGAACGCCGGGCAGGAGCCCGGCCTCGCAGAGGATCTGGAAGCCGTTGCAGATGCCGATGACGGGCCGGCCCGCTTCGGCGTGGCGCGCGACCGCCTCCATCGCGGGCGAGAAGCGGGCGATCGCGCCGCAGCGGAGGTAGTCGCCGTAGGAGAAGCCGCCGGGCAGGACGAGGCAGTCGTACGAGGAGAGGTCGGCCTCGCGGTGCCAGACCAGCTCTGCGTCCTGGCCCAGCACGTCGCGCAGGACGTACTGGCAGTCGTGGTCGCTCCAGGTGCCGGGGAAGACGAGGATGGCGAAGCGCATCGACCCTCCGCTGCGAACCAGCTTTGGGGGTCAAGCGTACGCCTGACCTGTTTCATGAAGGCCGTACAAACCGTAGGCTTACCTCGAAGCTATTATACGCGGGGCTGTCGCTGGCAGATAGGGGTCTGTACTCGTCGCGAGCCTTAGCCGGAAGGCCGCTGGCTCTGCGAGGGCGCGGGCGCATCGGGCAGCGGTGGCGGGGCGCGTCGTCCGGGGCGGAAGCGCCTGATCAGCGCCAACCGCTCGCGGGCGGTGGGCTCCGGGTACTCGATGCGCGGGTGATAGACGCCGCGCATCGTCTGCTTGAACGACTCGGCGATGGTGCGGATGTCCCGCAGGGTGAGGTCGCACTCCTCCAGCTCGCCCTCGGCCAGCCGCTCCGCCAAGACCTCTTCGACGATGACGTCGATGCGCTCCGGCGAGCGGTCGGCGCTGGCTCGCACCATCGCCTCTGTGGAGTCGGCCAGCATGACGATGGCCGTCTCGCGGCTCTGCGGCTTGGGGCCGGGGTAGCGAAAGAGGTTCGGGTCTACCTTCGGGTCCTTCTGGCTGGCCATCCGGTAGAAGTAGGTGATGAGGCGAGTGCCGTGATGCTCCGGGATGAAGCTCTGGACTTGGAGCGGCAGGCCGTGGCGCTGGGCGAGCTCGTATCCGCCCTCCACATGCCGCCCGATGATTCGCGCGCTTTCTCGAGGTTCCAGGTCGTCGTGGGGGTTGTCGCCCCCCATCTGGTTCTCCACGTAGAAGCCGGGCTGGAGGATCTTGCCGATGTCGTGGTAGTAGCAGCCCACGCGTACCAGGAGGGAGTCGGCGTTCACCAGATCGGCCGCCCGCTCCGCCAGGTTGCCGACGATGATGCTGTGGTGGAAGGTACCGGGCGCTTCGTCCTGAAGCCGGCGCAGCAGCGGCGTGTTGAGCTGGGAGAGCTCCATTAGCTGCATCCGAGTGGTGACGCCCAGGAGCGCGCCAACGGCGCTGATGCTGCCCGCGGTGAGCAGTCCGCTGCCCAGCCCGCTGACCAGCGCGGCGGCGGTCATCCAGGCGGCGTCAAGGGCCTCCCGCTCCGGCTCCAGCAGCCAAAGGGCGAAGAGCGTCGTCAACGCCACGCCACCTATCAGGACGCCTCCGGCCACGTACTGGTTCGGCCGCTCGGCTCGGTGCGCCACCAGCACGCCCAGGACGGCGCTCAGGCCGTAGACCATGAGCACGCGGCCGGCGTCCAGCGGCTGGATCGAGGCTTCCAGCGAGAGGTCCGGCAGCAGGACGACGGCGAAGGTCATCAGCGCCGCCTGCACGAGCCCGATGACGATGGCCAGCCGCGCTCCAAGCAGCGTCGCTATCAGCATCGGCGACACCGCCAGAGGGAGGAAGTAGGCCAGGAAGCGCCCGCTTTCATCCGGCAGAACGAGCGAGAAGTAGCTCTTCGCGACGAGTACGGGCAGGGCGATGAGGAGCGCCAGGAGGAGCAGGTTGCGCATCGAGGTGATCGCGGGCGTGGGGAAGCGCCAGATGTACAGAGCGAGGAGGAAGGCCGCCAGCAGCGCAATTATGAGCGCCGATGTCAGGTTTTCCCAGGTTAAAGTCGGTTGGAGCAGCCCCACGTGCTCCAGCAGCTCCACCGCATTCGCATCGATGCGCTCGCCCTCCAGCACGATGACATCGTTCTCGCTGACGCTCCGCGTGAACGGCCCCACGCTGTCCCTCGCCTGGGTCCTGGCCTCCTGCGTCGCTCCTTGGTCAACCACCAGCGTCGGGACGATGAGCGGGCGCAGCAGGTCGGCGATGAGGTCCGCTTCGTCCGCCGCGAGGTCGGGGCTAATCTGCTGGAGGAGATCGTCGCGCACATCCTGAGCGCCGTCGGTGCGGATGGACTGGCTCAGCGCGCTGTTCAGCGTCCGCCCGGCCTCATTCTGCACTCGCTGCCAATCTTCGTCGGAGAGGGAGAGGATCGTGTCGGTGCTGGGCCGCGAGACGATCGCTAGAAGTTCCGCCCGCTTTGCCGCGTCGTCGAGTGCCTCGTCGTCGCGCACCCGGGCCACGCTGGCCGCGGTCGACCCCAGCGTAGCCAACTGCGCTGTTCGGACGCTGGGGTCGAAGACCAACACGTCCGGCACCGCGTCTGCGGCGTCCTGGCGCGCTTGCTCGGTGAGCAACGCGCTCTCGAACTCCAGGTCGCGCGGCGAGTAGATGGTGCGGGAGGCGATGTCGTCTTCCTGCACGCGAAGCTGGCGAGGGAAGACAGGGAAGAGCGCTAGGAACAGGGCCGCAGCCAACGCCGCCCCGAAGATCAGCACCTGCACTGGGGTCAGCGACCGCATGGCTCGCTCCCTGGCATGACGGCCTTCACCGCTCATCATAACAGACGGTTAAGTGGGAACAGCGAAGTAGATAGGCAAGACGAGGAGTCAGGAGCCCGCTAACAGCTCCTGTACTACCTCGTTGACCTGACGGCCATCGGCGCGGCCGCGAAGCTGGGGCATGAGAACCGCCATCACCTTGCCCATCTCCTGTGGGCTGCTTGCCCCCGTCTCTTGGATAGCCTGGCGGGCGGCCTGAGCGATCTCCTCGCGGGAGAGCTGCTCCGGCAAGTAGGGTGCGAGGACGGCGAGTTCCGCCTCCTCTTTGGCAACCAGGTCCTGACGATCGGCCTTGCGGAACTCTTCGATGCTATCGCGACGCTGCTTCGCCTCTTTGGCCAGCACCGCCATGGCGGCGGGCTCATCCAGCTCTTCGCGAGTGGCGATCTCAGCATTTTGGAGTGCGGCTAACGTGAAGCGCAGCACATCGCGGCGGCGATCGTCGCGCTCGCGCATCGCGTCCTTAAGATCGCTTGTGAGCTGCGCTTTGATCGACATGGGGGCGTGTGTAGAGGCTAACGGGTCGAAGAAGGCAAGCGGGCGGCCGTCCTGAGGGACTTGCGCCGTTTGGCGGCGGCCTTCCGCTTTCGCTTGACGCTAGGCTTCTCGTAATGGCCACGGCGGCGGGCTTCGGAGAGGATGCCGTCGCGCTGTACGCGCTTCGTAAAGCGTCTCAGCGCCGATTCGAGCGACTCATCCTCTCGGACAACAACTTCCGCCAATACCTAGCACCTTTCTTTGGAGTTTGCTTCCCTAGTTTACATAGTTTGCTCAAGGCGATCAAGGCGAGTCTGGCGTCGGTAGTAGGTCAGTTTGCAACTCTTGAATATCGTATCCAGGCTCGGCGGCGGCGAGGCTAGAAAGCCTCGCCTACGGAGAAACACGCGGCGTGTTCAAACCAGCCTACTACCCTGGCGTTACGGGTTGCCCCGCCAACCAGACGTGTTTCACCGGCAACGCTCGCAGTTCGTCGGGCGAGCAGGCCGCTGGGTCAGCAGAGAGCAGGGCTAGATCGGCGCGCAGGCCCGGGCGGAGGACACCGCACTGATTCTCCTGGAAGGCGGCGTAGGCGGCGGCGGCCGTCCACCAGCGGAGCGCATCCTCTGCGGCGACGGCCTGCTCCGGCGCGAGGGCGCGGCCCGCCGCTGTACGGCGGTCGACGGCGGCGGCTATCGACGGTAGCGGCTGCGACGCTGTCACCGGAGCGTCCGAGCCGGCGGCCAGCGCCACCCCCGCATCGGCTAAGGTGCGGAAGGCGTAGAGGGAGGAGTGGCGCTGGGGCGGCACCAGCCGCAGATAGCGGTCGCCTCGTTCGGAGACGAAGGATGGCTGGCCGACGACGACCACCCCGAGCTGCGCCAACTGCGGCGCAAGCCCCTCCGGCAGCAGGCCGCAGTGCTCGATGCGATGGCGGTGGCCGTCCCGCGGCCGCC
>JACZYW010000065.1 GCA_022570885.1 Chloroflexota bacterium
CAAGAAATAGGCTTGCCACCCCTCCACGCGCACGGCGCTCTCGCGGTGCCACCCTCACTCCCCGGCGTAGCCCGCGATCAGGTCACCCACCTCCGAGGTCGAGAGGCCCATGCCACCTCCCCCTTCGCGCTCCTCCGCCGCGCGCCTATGCTCGTAACGGCCTGCCCTTGAGCTTGCCGAAGGGAGGTGTCTACCCATGTCACGCGGTGGCTCTCGACCCGGCGCTGGTGCGCCAAGGGGCAACGTCAACGCCCTCAAGCACGGCCTGCACTCTCGACAGCTCCGCCAGGCGGTAGCTGAGCTCGCCCGTTCGCCCGCCTTCCGAGCCGTCCTCGCCCGCTTCGCCCAGCGGGCCGCCCAGCAGCGAGCCGCCTACCAGAAGGAGCAGGCAGCCGCCCTCGCTGTCGCCGTCTGGCTCCGCTACACCCATGCCCTTGACCAGGGCCATCCCTGGCCGGGCCCGACGCCACCCCCTCTGACCAAGCGAGCCGTTCGCCTGCTCGCCAAGCGCCTCGTGGGCGAAACAATCAAACAGGGGCTCGTTCGCTTCACTCCCAATCCGCCAAACGAGGAGGGTGAAACGTGAATCAATCAAACGACAGGGGTAAAGAGACCTCCTCCGAGGCCTCACTCCCCCGCGTAGCCCGCGATTAGGTCACCCACCTCCGACGTCGAGAGGCCCATGTGGCCGGCGGCGAGCGATGGGAGCTTGCCCGACGCGAGCGCGCGCTCGATGCCGCCCTCGATGCGCCGCGCCGTCGCCTCCTCGCCCAGCGTCTCCATCATCATCTGCGCGGCGGCGATGGCGGCGATGGGGCAGACGACGTTCTGGCCCGTGTACTTGGGCGCGGAGCCGCCGATCGGCTCGAACATCGAGACGCCCTGCGGGTTGATGTTCCCGCCGGCCGCCACGCCCAGCCCGCCCTGGATCATCGCGCCCAGGTCGGTGATGATATCGCCGAACATGTTCTCCGTCACGATCACGTCGAACCACTCCGGGTTCTTCACCATCCACATCGTCGTCGCGTCCACGTGGGCGTAGTCGCGCTCGATGTCGGCGTAGTCGGCCTCGCCCACCTCGTGGAAGGCGCGGAACCAGGTGTCGTGGACGAAGGTGAGGACGTTGGTCTTGGCGCAGAGCAGGAGCTTCTTCTCCCGGTCGCGCTTGCGACAGAAGTCGAACGCGTAGCGGATGCAGCGCTCGGAGCCGAAGCGGGTCGTCATGTGTATCTGCGTCGAGACCTCGGCCGGCGTGCCCTTGTATTGGATGCCGCCCATGCCGCTGTAGAGCCCCTCCGTGTTCTCCCGCACGATCACGAAGTCGATCTCCTCCGGCCCCTTGTCCTTCAGGGGCGTATCGACGCCGGGGTAGAGCTTCACCGGCCGCAGGTTGATGTACTGGTCGAGCTCGAAGCGAATGCGCAGCAGCAGCCCCTTCTCGAGGATGCCCGGCGCGATCTCCGGGTGGCCGACCGCGCCGAGGAAGATCGCGTCGAACCCCCGCAGCTCCTCGAGCACCGAGTCCGGCAGCGTCTCTCCGCTGCGCAGGTAGCGTTCGCCGCCCAGATCGTAGTGCTCGAGGTCGTAGCTGACCCCGGTCTTCGCGGCGGCCGCCTCCAGCACCTTCAGCCCCTCGTTCACGACCTCCGGCCCGATGCCGTCGCCGGGGATCACTGCGATGCGATACATTCGTTCCTCCGATCCAACGTGCCATGCCGAGCCTGTCGAGGCACCATGCGCCTCTTCGACAAGCTCAGAATGTTCCTGAAATGTAGGGGCGACCTTCAGGTCGCCCGCAGCCATTCTTTGCGGTCTGCGTCATCGATTCTAGCATAGCAGCGGGACGGCTCCCACACCCGGGCGGGAGGCCTGGGGTAGATGCGCATCGCCGCCGTGCCGGTGGCAATGAGTGAGCCGTCCGGGCGTTAAGAATGACACTGTTCTTGGCGAGGCTCTTCGGGCGCTCAGAGCGACGGTTGTCTTAGGGCACTACCGCGCTGGCCGTGCCGACGATGATCTTCGTGCCGTCCTGCTTCTCCGCCCAGACCTCGCAGTGGGCGCGGCGGCGGTCGCCCTCCGGCGTGTACTCGCGCACGACGCCGCGCAGCGCGACACCACCGTCGGCGCCCCAGAGGATGTTCACCAGGTTCACCGACATGCGGCCGCCCGTGTACCAGCCCTCGCCGAAACGGTGCGTCATCAGCTCCGAGAGGAAGCAGATCGGCATCATCCCCTGCACGACGATGTCCGGGAAGCCCAGCTTCTTCGCCTCCTCCACGTCGTTGTGGTAGTTGGTGCCGGGCGAGAACCTGCGGCACATCTCCAGCGTCACCGTCTTCTCCAGCGGCGGTAGCTCCTCCTCGAACTCGCCCGCGCCCGCCTCGAAGCGGCGCGCCGGCGCCTTCTCGCGGCTCTTGTCCACCGCCAGCTCGCCCTTCGACTCTTCGATGAGGAAGCTCTGGTGCGTGCGGCCTCGGCAGAGCAGCCGGCCGCCACGTTCGCCTGCCTCCTCCGCGAAGAGCTGCACCTCGTTCACCACGTAGTCGCGGCCGCGCTTGCGGTAGCGGTCGATGATCGTCGAACGCGTCGTCAGCCGGTCGCCGGCCGTGAGCGGCGCGAAGAGGTCCCACTCCTGGCGGGCGTGGAGGTTGCCGTAGAGGTTGGGCAGGTACCATTCGCCGAAGCGGTACACCGCCGAGTGGAAGAGCAAAGCCGGGGCCACCGGCCCGCCGAACGGCGAGGAGCCGGTGTACCAAGGGTGATGGTCGTCGAGCGCCTCCATGTAGTCGTCGATCAGCTCGGGGGTGATCTCATAAGAGCGAGTGCCCACGTCGAGTCCCACGGACACTTCGCCTTTCGCCACGGTGACCATCAGTCTGCCTCCTCTCCTCAGCGAGTCGATCCTAGCACAACGGGTGGGTAGAAGGGGCGGCCTTAGCTTGGAGTTTCGTCGTCGCCGGGTGGCTCATCCGGCTCGTCGAGGGGCGGGAGGAAGAGCCCTCGCACGGCGCGGCGAACCGTCTCCGAGACGGGGCGTTTCGCCTGCGTCTCCGCGGGCGTCTCCTCGTCGTAGTCGCCTCGCAGCACGCGCGGGTATTCGGACGCCAGCTCCGCGCCGATGAGCAAGATGTTCGAGGTCAGGTAGGTCCAGAGGAGGAAGAGCAAGAGCCCGCCCAGGACGCCATAGGCGCCGGCGTAGCTGTTGAAATTCGCGATATAGATTGCAAAAGCGTTCTTCAGCACCTCGAAGAGCACGGTGGCCAGCAGCGCCCCAGGCCACACGTCGCGATAGCTGCTCGGCGCGTTCGGAACGTAGCGATAGATCAGCATGAAGACGGTGAACGAGAAGATCGCCGGCAGCAAGAGCGGCAGCACCGCCCAGAAGAAGCCCGTCCCCTCCGATAGCGGCCCCAGGTTCTCGTCGCTGAGCGTCTGTAGCGTGCGCAGCGCAGCTGTGCCAGCGACGGAGAGGCCGAGCAGCAGGCCGAGGCCGAACACCATCCCCAAGTCGGTCAGCTTCTGCTGGACGACCGGCCGGTGCACCTCCGTGTCCCAGGCGATGTTGAGCGACTTGCGGATGGCGCCGAACATGGCGGAGGCCGACCAGGCCATGCCGACGAGCCCGACGATCGTCAGCGCGCCGCTCACATCCGAGACGCCCTGGATCGTGTCGATGACGACGTTGTCGGGGTGGACAGAAAGCTCCTCGTCGTTGAGCTCGAAGCCGGCGATGGTGACCAGCTCGCCCGCGTCTACTCTGATGGCGAGCGCCTCTGTCGCAGGTTCTGTAAGATCGGTCAGCGCCTCATCGATCTCGTCGAACGCCTCCGCGCCGTAGTGCTCTTCGACGGCGTCGCGATCGAGTTCGAGCTTCGGCACGCCAGACTCTACGTTGAGGAATTCTACGATTTCGGCGGCTACGTCCTCCTGGAGCTCCTCGTCGCGCACAACGAGCCCGAAGATGGAGATCAAGAAGATCGCGAGGGGGATGATGGAAAAGAGCACATAGTACGAGATAGCCGCTGCCATGTGCGAGCAGTTGTCGTCGCCGTACTCCTGCACCGTGCGCTTGATTAGTAGCCAGAGCGTCTTCACGCTACGCCACCATCGACATAAAGATGAATCGGTGACAGGGGTTTCATAGTGTCAGTGTGGCAGGACGAGGACTGGCCGTCAAAGAAAGGAGCCGCTCCGATCCTTCGGGGCGGCTCGCGAACGGTAGGAGGCAGGTTTGGTGGCTAGCCGGCGTTTGCGCTGACGGCAAAGTCCGTCTCGATCTTCGACGATGTGTCGAAGAAGTGCTGCAGGCTCTGGTTGAAGCGGTAGAAGGTGTCGCGGCGGTAGCCGTCGTGAGAGAGCGCGAACCCGTCCGGCCTGGTCAGATCGATCGTGTTCAGGGTGTGCTTGAGGTCGGCGCCGCCGTGCTCCTTGGTATTCTCTATCAGCTCTTTCCACTCTTCAGGCGATTGCTCCAGCCAGAAGTCCAGCTCTGGCAGCATGCTCTCAGCGATCTCCTGCACCGCGGTGCACTCGAACGCCTCGAAGGTGATCTCGAAGAGCTGGTCGCCTACCTTCACGCCGACACGGGCATCGATGGTTCCCAACTGACGGAAGGCGGCGTCGTTGTTCACGAGTTCTCGAACGGCTTCGAACCACTGAACGGATGGGAACGTAGGCATGACAGGTCTCCTATTCTTGCGGTCGAGCTGTTAGCAGGCGGCTTTGTACGCCGGCAGAAGCCGCTTCGCCGTCGGCCGCGTCTGGCGGTTGGATGTAGGCGCGCAGCGCCGGGTTCAGCTGTTCTGCTCTATCGATCGTGGCCCAGGTGAGCCTGTCGAGGTACTGCTGCACCTGACGGCGTCGCAGACCTTCGTACAGCTTGAGTCCCTCTTCGATCTTGTCCTTACTGCCGCTCATGAGGATAGCGAACGCCTCGCGCGTGGCGCTATCGCGGTCGTCGGCGACAAGCATCGCTTCGCCTTTATCCAGGTAGCGGTAGAGCTCCGGCCGTCGCTCCATGCGGTGGAGCAGGACGTACCGGAGGTGGGCGATGCCGTAGGCGACGTGGCGGGCCTTGTCCTGCATGGCCAGGCGGAAGATGAGCTGCTCCGCCGGGTTGCGGGCGAACGCCTCGCCGTATTGGTACTGGGTCAGGGTGAAGCTGTCCTGCACCACCATCTGGATGATGAGCATCTCGGTAAAGCTACGGGCGTCGGTGATCGAGCGGAAGCCCCAGCCGGGGCTCTGCAGGCCCAAGCCGCCGCCGTTGGCGAGGGCACGCTTGCGGAAGACCTCGGCGTGGCGGGCGCCCTCGAAGATCGTGGTGGAGAGGTAGAGTTTCACTTCGTGGTAGCCGTAGCTCAGCTTCGGCTCCCACCCGGCCAGCACATCGGCCTCTAGCTGGGCCTTTTCGCTCAGGTGGGTACAGATCTGGCAGATGGCCCGCTCGACGTCGTCTGGGAGCGGCTCGAGGGTGTCCCAGGGGATGTCCGTAGCCGGACGCCAGCGTCGCTGGATCGCCTCTTCGTAGAGTTCGCCGACGTTATCCGCCCAGAGCTCCTGCTTCTCGTAGACGGAGTAGCCCATGCTCTCGACGCCGGGGATGGGGATGGCGCCGCGGGGCAGCTCGGTCTGGTGCTCCCAAACGTCGGGTATGTCGCCGTACTTGCCGATGTTGATCGCATCGAGGGTGAGGCCGTGCTTGGTAGGTTTGGCGCGGGTGCCCCACTCGGTGGGGATGTACATCCACGATAGGTCCAGTTGCGGGCCTGCTGGCTCGTCGCCTGCACCGCCGGCACGGGCGGCCATGAACTCGCGGACCTGGTCGGCGGTCACGCCCATGCTCATGTAGCGGGTGAGGTCCTCTGGGCTGGCGCCGCCTGCGAGCGCTTGGGCGACGAGTTCATCCGGCCAGCCGACTGCTTTGGCGCGGGCGGCCAGGTCTGCTGGGATCTCGACGGCGGGCGCGCTGGGCTCGTCGGCCATGGCGATTCTCCTTAGCAAGCGTTTACTAAGTTAACGACAGCCGGAAGTGATCCTTTCCCGGCCGGGCTGCTAGAGCATAGTGCCAAATGGCAGGGGGGTACGTCAAGCCTTGCGTCGTTGCCCGCGACGTTTGGAGGAGGCGTTTCGGCGCGCAGCAGTCGCTCTCGCGCTCGGGTTCGCAGACTCGTCTATTACCAGGCTTTGGGTAAGGCGAGCGCTGGTTGGCTTACGTCTTGGCTTCTTCCTTGGGGACGAACTTGTTGACCAGGTCCTTCGTCACCTGCTCCGGCATGAGCTTCGACAGTTCGTCGAGGTTCCAGCCGTGGTCGATACGTGCTTCGGCGATGATCTCCGGCTCGCTGTAGAGGGCGATCTGGTTGCCAACAACGAGGAAGTCGCGGCCGTTGACGTTCGCGGCCTCGTCGGTGCAGAGCCAGACCACCATCGGCGCGACGGCCTCGGGCGGGTTGGCCTTCTCGAAGGCTTGCAGCATCTCCGTCGTCATGCCGGCGGCGCCGCCTCGTTCGGCGGCCTCGCGCATGTCGTCGCTGATCGTGAGGCGGGTGGCGGCGCGAGGGCGGATGGCGTTGCAGCGCACGCCGTAGCGGCCCATATCTCGCGCGACGGTGCGGGTGAGCCCGATGATCCCCTCCTTGGCCGCGCTGTAGTTGACCTGCCCCATGTTCCCCAGGCCGGACTCGGAGGAGGTGTTGACGATGACGCCGGAGCGCTGCTGCCGGAAGACGACGCAGGCGTGGCGGGTGAGGTTAAAGTGGCCCTTCAAGTGGACGGCGATGACGGCGTCCCACTCATCTTCGCTCATGTTGAAGACCATGCGATCGCGCAGGATGCCGGCGTTGTTGACGACGATGTCCAGCCGGCCGAAGGTATCGACCGCCTGCTTGACCAGATCTTCGCCGGTCTGGAAGTCGGCGATGTTGCCGTAGTTGGCCGCGGCCTTGCCGCCGGCGGCCTTGATCTCCGCTACTACCTCTTCGGCGGGCGTCTGCTCGCCGCCTTCGCCGCCGGCGGAGCCTCCGAAGTCGTTGACGATGACAGCGGCGCCCTCCTGGGCCAGCAGCAGCGCCTCCCCCCGGCCGATGCCGCGCCCGGCGCCGGTGACGATGGCGACGCGGTCCTTCAATCGATCAGCCATAGCAGTCCTCCTCTTGAATCGTGTGCGTTGCTCGAACGCGCCTGCCTCGCGTTCGAGGAGGCGCGAAGGTATCTATAGCCAATGCGGGATGTAGGCGCAAGGCGGGTGGCTCGCGATGAGATACACTAAATGTGCGTATGGCTACTGCTGAAAACCCGTTACTAGTCTTTGTCAGCTCCGTCATGGACAAGCGGGTAGAGGACTTATCGCCGGAGCGAGACGCCGCAGTCCGTGCCATCGACTCCCTGCCGATCACTCGATCATGGGCCTTCGAATACAGCCCAGCGTCGGCGGATGCTGTTGATGAGTCTTATCTAGAGAAAGTCGACGAATGCGACATCTTTCTTCTCATCCTGGGTGCAGAACTGACGGATCCCGTTGAGCGGGAATATGCTCGCGCCGCAGCGTTTGGTAAACGCCGATTAGTCTTCGTACAGAATGTTGATCAGCGCTCGCCCCGAGCGACTGAGTGGCTAAGCGAACGCCATGACGTGAAATACCAGAGATTCCAGGGTCCCGATGATCTCTCTGATCACGTACAAGGAGCTGTCGTTGACGAAGTCATAAAATCCCATCGCCGTCTTAACCTCCGTGAAAAGGACTATGAGCAGCTGGTTACCAAGCTGCGCAGCGAGCCGGTGACCTTTATGGTGCGCACGATAGAGGCTAGAGAGCTGGCAGATATAACCGCCACCTCTCCTGAATTGGAAGAGCTATACCCGAATTTTCAGGCCTGGGTCGATGGGAAAACCGTAGAAATTAGCGGGGGTAGCGCCAATGCATATGTCGCGACCTACGGCCAGGAAAACGCCGGCTTTGCGCTTGTTTCCGATAAGGACCCGGGCGTACGGAAGTTGAGCACGCTGTACATCAAGCCTCGCTATCAAGGTTTGGGCGTTGGCCCCCGGCTTCTCTACGGAGTGATCGCCCAAGCAGCGCATGACAACATCGTAAAAATCTACCTCACGGTATCCGAAGAGCGCAGAGACACCCTGGAAGGACTTTTGACTCAGTTTGGCTTCTTTGTCGAGGGCGTAGCAGGCCGTCGCTATAGAGAGGGATCTTGGGAATGGATTTGGTCAAAGCGTCTCATCCACGGACGCCTACGCCGGAAGCAACTGGCGAAATTCGCCACTAGATATTTATTGGAGGAGCGAGGATTCATAGTCGAGCGAATCAGTCGTAGCCTTTACAAGGCCCATCCTCGATACCATGCTCTGGGCCACATAGCTCCGGGAATCAATAACAACCTACTAATGGCGGTTTCCACAGGCGATGCGGATCGGGACTTCCGCATTGCCAGGAGTGCGGCTGCAGACCTGGCATGCCAGCTCCTGTTCGTGAGCATAGAGCCGCTTGAGAGCGAAGACCCCGATGATGCTTGTATTTGTCTAGATGGTCTCGATCTAGAAACATTGTTCTTCCCACTGTACATCGAGCGCTCCGCGGACGGATTGATCATTCCAATCCGTGAAACGTTTGTACAACGGCTAATTCCACCGTCTGACCAGAGTCAATTTCTAGCGCCCACGCGTGTCCAGCTTCGCATCGATAACGTCTATTACCGCTATCCGACCGTGTATGCTGGACTCAAACGCGGCAGCTCACTATTCTTTTATGAGACGCAGAGGAAGCAGGGACAAAGTCGGCTCATCGGAGAAGGCAAGCTCTTGCAGCATGCCGTGGACAAGCCCCAAGACCTCCTGGCCGAGTTCGGTCGGCTTGGCGTCTACAGTCTTAGCGATTTGAAGGACGTAACCATTCGTGGAGGACCCAATAAGGGTAAGGCTCTCGCCCTTAGATTCGGTTGGTATCGGGAGATTGGGAGCCCTTTGGCCCTCCGGCAGATTAGGCAAGTTCTCCCTACCTTCGACCCAATGACCGCTCGGCGCATAAGCCCAATGAAGGTCCTAGAGCTCAGGAGGCTTGCGGGATGGAACGTCGCGCCGTTGTCCTTTCGGTAAAACCTGCTTTTGCGGCTGCTTTAGTAGACGGTTTGAAGCAGTTCGAGTTTCGTCGCGTGAGGCCCACGCTAAGCCAAGGCGATCTCATTTATGTTTATTCAACGGCACCAGTGCAAGCAATTATAGGAAGCTTCGTCTGCGGTGATATCTTCGAAGGACGACCTGGAACCTTGTGGAGAAAGTTTGGACGCGTTGCTAGCACACCGCGAGCAATATTTCGAAACTATTTCCAGGGTAGCCCAATAGCTTTCGCCATCGAAGTTAGGGAGCCGTCAGCGTGGCCGGCGCCGCTCTCACTCACGGCGATTCAGCGCCGCTTTCCTAATTTCCATCCACCGCAGTCATACATGTTCCTGGCTCCGTCCGATCCT
Source organism: Chloroflexota bacterium (assembly GCA_022570885.1). GTDB lineage: Bacteria > Chloroflexota > Dehalococcoidia > DSTF01 > RBG-16-68-14 > JACZTE01. The sequence goes on from JACZYW010000065.1 coordinate 9,477, forward strand.
GTAACACGCCTGATCAGCCGCTTTTCCTCGAACGGTGCGTCGAAGAGAAAGTAAGGCCGGCTAGAACCCCCAGCCGTAGAGCCGCTTCGCGTCCTCGCGGAGCTGCGGCTGGCAGTCCGGATGGGCGATGGCGATCAGCTCGCCGATGCGTTCTCGCAGCGTCTTGCCCCGCAAGGTGGCGATGCCCCACTCGGTCACGACGTTGTCGACGACGCTGCGCGGCACGGTCACCGGCGCGCCTTCGTCCAGCGACGCGACGATGCGGCTGTGGCGTTCGTTCCCGTCGGTGTAGGAGGCAGGGAGGACGATGATGCAGCGGCCGTCCTTGGACTGGTGGGCGGCGAGTGAGAAGGCCATCTGGCCGCCGGGGCCGGTGTACGGCCAGGGTCCCACCGACTCGCCGTTCACCTGGCCGGTGAGATCCACCTGCATCGCGTTGTTTACGGCCACCAGCCGCTCCTCCTGCGCGAGCACGTTGATATCGTCCGTGTAGGTGAAGTCGTACAGCTCGAAATCGGGGTGGCCGTCGATGCGATCCAGCTCCTCGCGGGGGATGAGCGCGACGCCGGTGGCGATCACCTTGCCCGGGTGGAGCGTCTTCCTCGCGCCGGTCACCACCCCTTGGTCGATGAGGTCGACGATGCCGCCGGGCAGCAGCTCGGTGTGGATGCCAAGGTCGTGGCGATGGCTGAGGTAGGGGGCAAGCGCGGCCGAGACGGCGCCCGTCCCGATCTGGACGGTGTCGCCGTCGCGCACCAGCTCAAAGCCGACCAGGGTGCAGATCACCTCGGCGATGGCGACCTCCTCCTCGCTGCGCTCCAGGGCGCGGGTCATGGCGGCGCGCACCTTCCCCTGCACCTCTGCGTCGCCCGCGACGAGCCGGTCGATGCGGTCGATGTGGATGCGGTTCGCGCCGCCGGTGCGGATCGCGCGTTCGTCCACCTCCGCGATGATCGTCCGGCTGTTGTCGGCGTAGGTCGGGTTCAGCCAGACCGAGCTGCCGAACGAGCACCAGCCCTCAGCATCGGGCGGCGAGACGGTGCAGAGGTGGTAGTCGAAGGGGCCGACGCCGTGGGGCAGGCGGCCGGCGCGCCAGAGGCCGGAGGCCAGATACTCCACCTTGCCGTCGCGCACGGCCGCGCGGTCGACGCCGGTAACGAAAGGGGTGATCTGCCGGAAGGCGGGCGGTCGCTCCGGGCCACGCTCTGCATCGTGACTGAACCAGGGGAAGGCGCTGACGAAGTGGAAGACCGACACCTGCTCCAGCTCCGGCGCTCGATCGCTCAGCGCGGTGCAGAGCGAGGGCGGCATGCCATCGAGGAGGGCGACGGTGATCGCCTGGCCGGACTGAACGTCAGCGACGGCCTCTGCGGCCGTCATCAGCTTGCTAGCGTATCGTTTGCGCCAGTTCACACTTCGTCCTCCGCGGCGGGGGCGTAGCTAGGATACGGGGCGAGGCGGGACAGAGGCAAGGGTGGCTGCGTCCGACAGCAGTTCCGTGAGGCTGGCGCGGAGCTAGGATACGGGGCGCGGCGGGACGGAGGCAAGGGTGGCCGCGTCCGGCAGCAGCTCCGCCAGGCGGGCGCGGAGCTCCGGGCAGTCGCGGGCCGAGGGCAGCGCTATCTGCTCCGACGCGCCATCCAGCGTGTGCACCGTCAGCCGCACCTCGTCGTCGCCGGGGTAGTCGCCGAGCGCGGCCAGCAGGTGCTGGAGCCGCTCGCGGTCGGCGTCCTCGTCCTCCGTTTCGCGTAGCTCCAGGCGGAGCGCCGGGGACTGGTTGCTGGTTGCTGGTCGCTGGTCGCTGGTCGCTGATTGCTGGCCGCTGGTATGCGGGTCGGGGGAGGTCTCGCCAGCCGACGGTTCGGGGTTCTGGGGTCTTGGTTCTTCCGCCGGTTCCTCGTTCCTTGTTCCTTGTTCCTTCGTGCCACGTTCCTTCGTCAGCCACGCCGGAGGCTGGAAGTCGCCGCTCTCGTCGGGCTGGTAGAGCTCCACCTGCTGCGCGGCGACTTGGAGACGGCCCCTGCGCTCGCGCACGCGCACGTCGAGGACGACGATGTTGCCCTCCATCCAGTAGTCCTGCGTGCGCTCGAAGAGCTCCGGCCAGACGGTAACCTCGACCATGCCCGAGAGGTCCTCCACCTCGGCGGCGCAGAAGGCGCGGCCGGCCTTGGTGTAGAGGCGTCGCGTGTTGCCGACGATGCCGGCCAGGGTGGCCGCGCGGCCCTTCGGCGGCAGCGCCGGCGCAGCGGCGTCATCGCTCTCGCCGTTCTGGCTATCGGCGGCGACCTCGGCGCAGACGGCGGTGACGAGGGGGGCCAGCACGCCCGCTGCGTCTTTGAACGGGTGCTCCGAGGCGTAGACGCCCAGCAGCTCCTTCTCCCAGGCGAGCTCCTCGCGGCGGGGAACGGACGACTGCTCCAGCTCCAGCGCGGGCATGGGCGTGGCGACCTCATCGCCGAAGAGATCGAACATCGTCGACTGGCCGGTCTCCTTCAGCCGCTGCTCGCGTTGCGCGAGCGAGACGAGCCGATCGAGGTTCGCCAGCAGCGTGCCCCGATCGCCGAGCGCGCCCAGCGCGCCCACTTTCGCCAGGCTCTCCAGCGCCCGCTTGTTCACCGACTTCAGGTTGATCCGCCGGCAGAAGTCCTCGACTGAGGCGAAGGGGCCGTTCTCGATTCGTTCCGTGACGATATTCTCAGCGGCGCCGGCGCCGACGTTCTTGATGTCTTGCAGGCCGAAGCGGATCGTCTGGCCGCTGTCCTTCTCCGACGTGAGCGCGAAGCTGGCCTCGCTATGGTTGATATCGGGCGGCAAGACCGCGATGCCCAGCTTGGCGCACTCGGCGAAGGCGGCGGCGATGCGCGG
>JACZYW010000197.1 GCA_022570885.1 Chloroflexota bacterium
CGTGCTGGAGGGCGTCCGCAGCCAGCACCGAGGCGTGGAGCTTGCTCGACGGCAGGCCACCCAGCGCCGCGACGATCGCCTCGCGAGTGAGCGCGTCCGCTTCTGCCAGCGACCGTCCTCCCAACAGCTCGCTCAGCAGGCTGGCCGCGGCGATGGAGGCGACGCAGCCGTCGGACTGCCAGCGCGCCTCCTCGATGCGATCGTCGCGCACGCGCAGCATGAGCAGCAGCGTGTCGCCGCAGACGGGGTTCGTCATGGAGCCGGTGGCGTTGGCGTCCTCCAGCGCCCCGTTGTTGCGTGGCCGCTCGAAGTGGTCGAGCACAATGTCGGAGTAGCCTTCCCCCGGCTGCCCCTCGGTCACAGCTCCACGCCCAGCGCTCGGAAGGCGCCCTCCAACTGCGACAGGCTGCCGGGGCTGAACGGGTTGGCCGCATAGGCGACGGTGCCGTTTTGCTCGATGACGAAGAGGGCGCGTCGCGAGCGATGCGGGTCGTCCTCGGCGACGGCGTCGTAGGCCCGGGCGACGCGTAGGCCGGCGTCCGAGGCGAGCGGGAACGGCAGGCCGCCCAGCCGTTCGGCGAAGGCCCGGTGCGACTCGATGCTGTCGGCGCTGACGGCGATGACGTCGGCGCCCAGCTCCTGCAGCGTCTCGTAGGCGTCCTTGAGCGCCTCCACCTCGGTCGAACATGTGGGCGTGGCGTCCTCGAAGTAGAAGGCGAGGAGGACGCGGCCCTGGCGCAGCCGTTCGCTCAGCCGGACGTCGCCGTCGGTGCTGGGCAGCGTGAAGTCGGGGGCTGCATCGCCGCGCTCAGGCATCGCCGTCCTCCGCGAACCCCAGCAGCTCGGCCTGCGGCACGTCCTTCCGTTGGGCGAGCACGCGGATGCGCCCCAGCCCGGCGGAGTCGATCAGCATCAGCACGGCGCGGCGACGGGCGTAGTACTCCTCCAGCGCCCCAGGCGACTCCCGCGCGACCGCCTCTACGCCCGCGCCGATGCCCAGCTTTGCCAGAAAGCGAGCCTGGGTGGTAAAGCCGGCCACCGACAGCCCGCGGGCCTCGCCGGTGCGGATCAGGCTGGTGAAGTCGATGTGGGCGGTCATGTCCTGCTTGCCGATGCGGGCATAGGGGTCCTGGCTGGGGTTGTGCCGGTAGAAGCAGAGGAGGGTGCCCTCTCGCCGCCAGGGGGCGTAGAGCTCCTTTGCCGGGTAACCGTAGTCGAAGGTGAGGACGAAGCCGCGACGGAGCGCCCCCGCCGCGCTCTTCATCCAGTCGAGCGCCTGTAGGTTCACTTCGGCCACGCAGCCTTCGCCCGGCCAGAGCCCGAGGTCGGCGAAGTATTCGGCGATGCGTGTCGTCGAGGCCGGCCCGGACAGCTCCTCGAACCGCCCGTTCTGATGCGAGACGTACAGCTCTAGTAGCTGCCCGTCCTGGTGGACGATGCGGTGCACAGGGAAGCTATCGATCAGCTCGTTGCTGAGCAGGCAGCCCTCGAACCCTTCGGGCAGCTCGTCGAGCCATTCGACCTGTGCTTCAGCCGGAAGCGACGCGAGCGTCTCCTCCTGCCGTCGCCGCAGCGCCGGGCTCAGCTCGACGATGCGATAGCGCATCGCCTGGCAGAGCTCCGGCGCGCGCGTCTGCGCCCAACGGAGGATATCGCGAGCGAGCAGACCGGTGCCCGCGCCTTGTTCCACCACGTCGAACGGCAGGGGCTGGCCCATCAGCTCCCAGCACTGCCGGAGCTGTTTCGCCACCAGCGCGCCGAAGATCGAGTGCACCTCGGGGCTAGTCAGGTAGTCGCCCTCGCGGCCCATCGGCTGGCGAGAGGTGTAGTAGCCGTGCTGGGGGTGGTAGAGGGCGGTCTCCATGAAGTCGTGGAAGCTGATCGCGCCCTCGGCGTCGATGCGGCGGCGCAGCAGCTCGACGAGCGCCGCGTTCTCCGTCGTCGACTCGAACTCGTCCTGCGGGTGGCCGGCCATAGCCGTTCCATCTTATCGGACGGGACGAACGGGCGGCGAACGCTTGGGCTACGTGGGTGGCTACCGCTGCGTACCGCAGTCAACACCGGACGTATCAACGACAGCGGGCATGCTTACAAAGATCGTCCTAGAGTCCTGTGCTCTCAGCATGACGAGTACATGCTTGGTCCCTTCGTTGGCAAGCACTGAAGCGATGTCCACCTGAAACGCCGCTATGCCGCTCGGGATCGGGGACTCGTAGGCCGGACCAGTGCTGGGGTATCCTGGGGATTCAATTACCCACTCGCCGGTCGGCCAGATGTTGACCATGGCGCCGGGCGGCAGCGGTTCGGGGATTCGGAATAATAGGCGTGGCGAACCATCGACGCATGCGAACCCCTCGTAGTCGATCATGAGTGACACTGAGTCCTGATGTATAGAAGAACTGCGGGAAATAGCTGCGGCAGGCGAGAGCGCCTCCGGCGCCGCTAGTTCGTAGTATTCGGCAAGCGATGGTGAATCTTGTGGCGCTATCTCAAGGGACATAGCGGTCGGTCCCGTGAGCCATTCGTCGGTTGGCTGCACCTTGACAGGGGTCGCCAACGCATCTTGATCCGATTCCTCGCCCTGGCAGCCGCCGAACACCAGGAGCCCTAGCAGCCCGCCAAAGATGACCACTGAAATCACGCCCGCCATACGGGGGATCGTTCTCAGCACGACGCCTCCTTCAACCTATCGGACAACTCGTGCCTATGCATTATATCAATACCGGCGGCGAAGCCTTGACGCTGGCCATCGCCGCTCGGCACAATCGAAACGCTATGACCGCTCGCGATGAGCCCCGGCCGTTCGCAACGATGTGCGTCCGCTCCCCGCGAGGGACGCCGGGCTGGAGCCGCGCATCAAACTCTGGCTGGAGAAAGACGGCGCATTGGTGCTGAGCGACTATCGCGTGCAGCTCCTGCGCCACGTGTGCGCTTGGCGCAGTGTGCTCCTTACAGGCTCGTCTAACAACGGGCCAGGTCCGCGTCTAAAAGCAGTGCGTTACTTTGCAATATGGTGCCACCAGAACTGACGATCGTCACGGATACCGCCAACGTCTCAGCTTCTGCGGCAAGCACCGCTTCAGATAGGACGGCTTGAACAGCCGAGGTACCCTTAGCGACCTCAATGCGCTGAGCCGGGCCAACCGCGCTAAATGCTCGGCGGGTTTCGCTAGTCGCGGGCACTTCGTTGACAGGGCTCACCGTGATCACAGCTTCATCTGGCAGCGGTTCGGAAACTCGCAGCGAAAGGTGTGGGGAGCTGTTTATGCAGGCGATACTGGCCTCATCAATGGTAAGTCCGATAGTCACTTCGAGGCTGGTGGTGAGTTCTCGGAGATCGCCGGGGCCTGGCGTCGGTGGCGGTCCGGTGCGCGGTCCGCCGGGCCGTTCCGCCTCAGGCGGGTCGCTACCGCCCTGCACGATGCCGAACACCAGGAACCCCAGCAGCCCGCCAACGATGACCACTGAAATCACGCCCGCCATACGGGGGATCGCTCTCGGCACGACGCCTCCTTCAACCTATCGG
>JACZYW010000198.1 GCA_022570885.1 Chloroflexota bacterium
CTGGGGCAGAGCACAGCTTCTTCCTCAGGAGCGCCGTTGCTCTCTCTGCACGCCGCCACCTCCACGGCTGCTGGCGTCTTGCTGGGGCAGAGGCCAGCTTCCTCCTCAGGAGCGCCGTTGCCCCCTCTGCACGCCGCCACCGCCAGCGCGGCGAGCAACACGAGCGGTGGGATCGCTGTTCGGGCATTCATAACCAGCCAGACCTCGTAGGGACAGACCTTCAGGTCTGTCCGGCGCCTTACATTATCCCTCCTTCGACCCGACCTCGACGAGCGGCAGCTCACCGAGCCCGGTCGTGCGCTGGATCTCCCGCGTGACGTGCATCGAGCAGAACTTCGGGCCGCACATGGAGCAGAACTCGGCCGTCTTGAAGTAGTCGTCCGGCAGCGTCTCGTCGTGCATGCGGCGGGCCGTCTCCGGGTCGAGCGAGAGGGCGAACTGCTGCTCCCAGTCGAAGCCGAAGCGGGCGCGCGAGAGGGCGTCGTCGCGCTCGCGGGCGCCCGGGAAGCCGCGCGCGATGTCGGCCGCGTGGGCGGCGATCTTGTAGGCGATCACCCCCTGCTTCACGTCCTCGGCGTTGGGCAGGCCCAGGTGCTCGCGAGGCGTCACGTAGCAGAGATAGCTGGCGCCCGCGAAGCCGGCCATCGTCGCGCCGATGGCGGAGGTGATGTGGTCGTACCCCGGCGCGATGTCGGTCACCAGCGGGCCCAGCACGTAGAAGGGCGCCCCGTGGCACACCTCCTGCTGCCGCTCCACGTTCATCGCGATCTGGTCGAAGGGAACGTGGCCCGGCCCCTCGACCATCACCTGCACGTCTCGCTCCCAGGCGCGCTCGGTCAGCTCGCCCAGCGTCGCCAGCTCGGCGAACTGGGCGGCGTCCGAGGCGTCGGCCAGGCAGCCGGGCCGCAGGCCGTCGCCCAGGCTGAGCGTGACATCGTACTTGCGGGCGATGTCGCACAGCTCGTCGAACCGCTCGTAGAGCGGGTTCTCGCGATGGTTGGCCAGCGACCACTGCGCCATGAGCGCGCCGCCCCTGCTGACGATGCCGGTCACGCGGTTGTTCACCAGCGGCAGGTGCTTCACCAGGACGCCGGCGTGGACGGTCATGTAATCGACGCCCTGTATGGCCTGGCGCTCGATCATGGCCAGCAGATCGTCTCCTGTCCACTCCTCGTCCTTCTCAAGCTGCGCGATCACCTGGTAGATGGGGACGGTGCCGATCGGCGCCGGGCTATCGGCGATGATCGCCCGGCGGATCGCGTCGATGTCACCGCCCGTGCTCAGGTCCATGCAGGTGTCGGCGCCGTATTGGACGGCCAAGTGGAGCTTCTCGAGCTCGCCCTCGATATCGGAGGTGGTGGAAGAGTTGCCGATGTTGGCGTTGATCTTGATCGCGGCCGCCCGCCCGATGGCGATCGGATCGAGCGTCTTGTGGTTGACGTTGGCCGGCACCACCATGCGGCCCGCGGCGACCTCCTGCCGCACCAGTTCGGGCTCGATCCCGTCGCGTTCGGCCGCCCGCTTCATCTGCGGCGTGATCCGCCCCTGGCGGGCCTGGTACATCTGCGTGATGATCGTGCCGTTCTTGCTTGTCATCATTGGCTCCTTTCTATTGCCTCGTCTGTCGTTAGCTGCCAGCTCTGTCGTTCCTCATTTCGATAGCGACGCCACCAACGCCGCAAGGCTACCAGAGACCAAACGCCCTCCAGCGCGGCGAACGGCCACGCTGCGATCAGCCCGCCGTAGAGGGCGGCGATGGCGCTGGCCGCGGCGAAGCCCAGCACGAACCAGTGCGACCGCTCCTCCAGCGTGTACATCACCAGCATCGCGCCCACAGCGAGCGTTCCGAAGATGAGCAACGCCATCGTTAGCTACTCCTCGTCCTAGCGGCAGGGAGGGCCATTTCGTCGTGCGCCCGCGGCTGCCAGTAGCGGAAGAAGTGGTGCACCGGCCCCTGGCCGCGCCCCAGCGGGTACGCCGATTGCAACGCCTTGGTGATGTACGCCTTCGCCATAGCGACGGCGCCGCGCGGCTCCGATCCCTTGGCGAGCGCCGCCGCAATCGCCGAGGCGAAGGTGCAGCCGGTGCCATGCGTGTTCTTCGTCTCCACCCGCGCGACGGTGAACTCGCGGAACTCGTAGCCGTCGTAGAAGAGATCGGTGGCCGGCCCCTCGCGATGCCCGCCCTTGATCACCACCGTCTGCGCGCCCATCGCGACGATCTCCTGCGCCGCCTCGCGCACGTCGTCCCAGGAATCGAGGCCACGGCCCAGCAGCGCCTCCGCCTCGGGCAGGTTGGGCGTGAGCACGGTGGCCAGGGGCAACAGCCGGTCGCGCATGGCCTGGAGGGCATCCTCCCGCAGCAGCCGGTCGCCGCTCTTCGCCACCATCACCGGATCGACCACCAGCGGTCGCAGGCCGTGCTCTTGCACCTTGGCGGCGACCAGCTCGACGATCTCGGCGCTGGCGAGCATGCCCGTCTTGGTCACCTCGACGTCGATGTCGCTCACGACGGCGTCGATCTGGGCTGCCACCAGCTCCGGCGAAAGCTCAAACACTTGGCTCACGCGCTGGGTGTTCTGTGCGGTGACGGCGGTGAGAGCGGTCGCCCCGTAGACGCCCAGGGCGGCGAACGTCTTGAGATCGGCCTGGATGCCGGCGCCACCGCCGGAGTCCGACCCGGCGATGGTCAGGACGACAGGAACGCTACGTTTCATATCGATCACTCAATGGCTGCCGCGGCCCGGAAGCAAAAACGCCACCGGGGCTGCCGGCGGCGCGATGTTTCCGATCCCTTCGCTGGCATTATCCAGATCAGGTTAGGCGGTCGCCCCGATATGTACGGCCGGAGCCTCTCAGCCGGGCCTTCCGCGAACGGATCCCCAGCTCCCGCAGCTATGTCGTTGTGCCTCAACTGTACGGCGAGCGCGACACGCTGTCAAGACGCTGTACCGGGTCAGCTTGAATGCGCCGCGTGCTTCTCCGTAGGCGAGGCCTTCTAGCCTCGCCGCCGCCGAGCCTGGAAAGGTCCGGCTACCATATTCAAGAGTTGGAAACTGACCCGCTACCTGCCTTGGATCGCTACGGCGCGACGGTGAGGGTGCCCTCCATACCCAGCCGGCGATGGCCACTGATCGCGCAGTAGAAGGTGAAGCTGCCCGACGCCTGCGGGACGAAGACCAGCGTTCCCTCTTCGCCCTCTTCCGCCTCGACGAAGAGCCTGTCCGCGTCGCTGGCCTCGGTAACGTCCGCCGCGAGGTCGTCTACCTTCAGGTTGTGGAGGATCTTACCATCGTTCACCAGGACGATGCGCACCTCCTCGCCCTGGCGCAGCGTGATCGCGGCCGGCTCGAAGCCCCACTCGAACGCGCGCACGGTGAGCACGCCATCGACCGGCGCTACAGGCGTCAGCGTGACGTCGGGCCGGCGAGGCGAGCCGTCCCCGCATCCGGCGAGTACCAGCGTAAGCAACAGGAACAGCGCAACGGTGGAAAGGCGAAGGCGCA
>JACZYW010000066.1 GCA_022570885.1 Chloroflexota bacterium
TGGCTGGTGATCGATGGGCGACAACGACGAGCCGCCCGCGCGGCGGCAACATTGTACTGCAATCGTGGCCAGGGGGATACGCGGGCTGAGGCTAGTGACGCTCCGTGCGAGTTCGGAACGCCTTGCGTTCTTCATCGGTCTTGCCAGCGAAGTACTCCTTGTTCTGCGGGATGAAGTCCCGCCACTGCGCCGGCACGTCGTCTTCGTAGAAGATCGCGTCCACCGGACAGACGAAGACGCAGGCTTCGCAGTCGATGCAGATCTCCGGATCGATGTAGAACTGCGTGTCGTCGTCGGCCGTGTGGATGCAATCGACCGGGCAGACGTCGACGCAGGAGCCTTCCTTCACGTCGACGCAGGGCTGGGTAATGACGTACGTCATCTCGTTACTCCGTAGACTCGGCGCTCACGACGAGGTGCTCAGCTCGAAGGGAGGCCGCACACCAGGCTTCTCTACCACCACATCGCCGCCGGCTACCATCGCTTGGCAGGCCAGCCGAATGGGCTTCTCCAGTATCTTGGCGCCTCGCTCCTCCACAAGCACGCGCTCCTCAGAGCGGCCGCGGGGCGAGAGGTGCTCCATCCCGCTCACCACCATGCAGGCGCAGGAGGTGCAGCGACCTTCGCCGCCGCAGGTGGTGGGCCAGTAGTAGCCCTGCGCCTGCGCGGCGCCCATGATCGTCTCCCCTTCGGGTACCTCTATCTCGATGTTGAGCGGCTGCACCGCGACTTTTGGCATACACACAAACCGGTTCGCTGGCTCGCGAACCTCCGTCAATTCTAGCACATGCTCAGCTACAACACAGTTGTGGCGGGCGGCTGGCTCGTCGGACACGTCCACACTTGGCATAAGGAGATACACCGGTATAGAATGCAGCCGTCCCCGAACCTGAAAGGAGTCGCCCCCATGCCTCGACGTTCCGCCGGCACCGAGCGTTCTGGCTCTAGCGCCACCTACAGCATCACGCTCCGGGCGCAGTATTCGAACAAGCCTGGGATGCTCGGCCTCATCGCCTCCACGATCGGCGAGGCCGGCGGCAATATCGGCGGAGTCGACCTCGTGCGCACGAATCGCAGCAGCATCGTGCGAGACATCACCTGCGGCGCCCGCGATGATGAGCACGGCCGCTACATCATGGACGCGGTGCGCAAGCTAAAGGGCGTCACCATCCGCAGCGTCTCCGATCCGACGTTCCTCGCCCATGCGGGCGGCAAGATCGAGATACGTAACAAGACCAGCGTCGCCACCCGCGACGACCTCTCGCGGGTGTACACGCCGGGCGTGGCCCGAGTCTGCCTCGCGATCGAACGCGAGCCGGAGGCGGCATGGTCGCTCACGATCAAGAAGAACACCGTGGCCATCGTTACGGACGGCACGGCTGTGCTAGGCCTGGGCGATATCGGCCCGCTCGCCGCGCTCCCCGTGATGGAGGGCAAAGCGATGCTCTTCAAGGAGTTCGGCGGCGTGGACGCATGGCCGATCTGCCTGGATACCAAAAGCGTCAGCAAAATCGTCGAGACGGTGATAGCGCTCGCCCCCGCGTTCGGCGGCATCAACCTGGAGGACATCTCCGCTCCCCGTTGCTTCGAGATCGAAGCGCGGCTCAAGAAAGCGCTGGACATCCCTATCTTCCACGACGATCAGCACGGCACGGCCGTCGTCGTCCTGGCGGCGCTTCTCAACGCGGCCAAGCTCGTCGACAAGCCGATGTCAGAGATGAAGACGGTGATCTCCGGCGTGGGCGCGGCCGGCATCGCCTGCGCGAAGATCTTCCTCTCGATCGGGATGACGAACATCATCGGCTGCGATAGACGCGGCGTCATCTACAAAGGCCGCAAAGAGGGGATGAATCCCATCAAGGAGTGGTTCGCGGAGAACACGAACCGGCGGCGCAAAAAAGGCACCCTGAGCGATGCAATCGAGGGCGCCGACCTCTTCTTGGGCGTCTCCGGCCCCAACCTGCTGAGCGAAGACGACGTGCAGAAGATGAACAACGACGCGATCGTCTTCGCCCTGGCGAACCCGGACCCGGAGATCCGGCCGGAGTTGGCGCTGCCACACGTGCGGGTGATGGCCACCGGCCGCTCCGACTTCCCGAACCAGATCAACAATGTCCTCTGCTTCCCCGGCCTCTTCCGCGGGGTGCTTGACGCCCGCGCATGGGACATCAACGAGCCGATGAAGATAGCCGCAGCCCACGCCATCGCCAGTTGCGTCAGCAAGCGCGAGCTGAGCGATGAGTACATCATCCCCTCCGTCTTCAACCGTACCGTCTTCCAGCGCGTGGCCCGCGCCGTGGCCGAGGCAGCGTATAAATCCGACGCCGCCGTCCGCCATCGCAAGGTCCACCCCAGCTACCTCTAGCGAGCGGCGCTCGCCAGCCGCAGATTGCAATATCCCCAGTTGAGGAGGATGAGATGTACCAACCCCTCGAACTAGCTCGCTTCGCTCTCTCCGAGTTCGAGCGCGGGCTGGAGGGCATCACGGACGAAGAGGCGCGGAGGCGCATGGCGAAGGCGGACGGCACAGAGATGAACGCCATCTCCTGGACGCTCGGCCACATCGCGGGCCACTGGCTGAGGGTCGCCGCATACGCCAAGCAGGAGGAGCAGCCCGGTGAAGTGCTGCGGTTCTTCGGACCCGCTGCGGACCCCTCGCCGCCCCCGCTCAGCGACGCGCTCAAGCTGCTCGATGACGCTAAGGCCAGCATCGATTGGCTCGCAAGCGCGGACGATGTCCTTATGTCTACGGCACGGGGAGAGGGTTTCGAAAGCGTGGGGACAGCCCTGATGCGCGCCGTCCTGCACACCTGGTTCCACACCGGCGAGATCAACGCCGTTCGCCAGATGCTCGGGCACGCCGAGATCCCCTTCGTCGGTAAGCTCATCGGCAACCTGGAGTGGCGTAGCGAATAACGCTGCTGTGTGATCTGCGCACCTTGACGCCTTTCGACGGGCCATGCTAGGATCGAAGGTAGAAAAGGAGGTGATGCGGATGCATGATAAACGTTGCGACGGCTTAAGGCCTCGCACAATCCGCGACTCCTTGGAGGTAAACTCCTAGGCGTCGGTCCCCCGACTTGTCGGGGGATGTGCTAGGTGACTTAGGTCCTAGCAACTTTGACGCCACCCCGGCAGCCGCCGGGGTGGCGTCTTCTTGTGCGCTTGGCGACGACCTGAATCTGTCGAAGGGTCAACCTTCGTCTAGGAACTCCCCAACGATGCGGTTGAACTCCTCCGGGTGGCTCCAGGGGAGACCGTGGCCAGCCCCTGCCACCAGCCGCAGCGTCGCGCCCGCGATGCCGGCCTCCAGCGCGCGAGCGAAGCGCAGCGGCGTGAGGATGTCGTCCTCGCCGAAGAGCAGCAGCGTCGGCGCCTGGATCTCCCCCAACCGCTCCTCCGAATCGAACGAGATCGTCGCCTCCACCTGGCGGGCGTAGGCCTCTTGGGGTTGGGGGTGCGCATTGCTGAGGATCGCCTCAATCGAGCCATCGACGAAGCCGGGGCGCTGGTAATCAAGGTGGGTGTAGACCCAGGGCAGCGTCACCCGCTCGTACTCCTCACGGCTCAGCCGCTCGCGCAGGAACGCCTGGCCGCGAAACATGGCGCTGCCCCGCGGGTCGCGCGAGGTATAGGTGCTGGCCAGCACCAGTCGCTGCACCCGCTCAGGGTGGCGAATCGCCAGCTCCTGCGCCTGCGCGCCTCCCATCGAGAAGCCGACGACGTGCGCCCGCTCGATGCCCAGCGCGTCCAGCAGCCCCACCGCATCCTCCGCCAGGTCGGCCACTGCATACTGGCCCGTCGCAAGCTGCGACTGGCCGGCGTCGCGGTTGTCGTACGTGACGCAGCGAAAGCGATCGCGAAAGGCGGGCACCTGGTAGGCCCAGCCACGATGGTCGTTGCCCAGGCCCATGATCCAGAGGATCGGAACGCCCTCGCCGCTCTCGCGGTAGAAGAGCTCGAAGCCGGTGGCGACGCTGATCTTCGGCATCTACGCTCCTTCGTTGTCCTGTTCGTCTGCGTCTCCTCGGCGGACGGTGAGCTTCAGCCCGTGCACGTCGGTGACGACGACCGACGCTCCGTCCTCGATCGGCGCGTCCTCGGCCTCGGCCTGCCAGCGCACGCCGTCCAAGAAGACGATACCCTCGGGCTCCAGGCGAGATCGCGTTACCGCGGGCCGTCCGACGAGCGTTGGCGCTCCCATGTAGACCGGCACCTTTCGAGAGCTCATGAGCGCGCCCATCACCAGCACGAAGAACGCCGCCAAGGTCACGGCGAGTCCGTAGATCAGCCAGCGGTTCACCTGGAACTCCGGGTTGCTGCTGCTGGTGAGCAAAATCCCCCCCAGGATCAACGACACGGCGCCGCCGATGGCGAGCACACCAAACCCCGAGACGAAGACCTCGGCGGCGAAGAGGACGAAGGCGAGGCCGATAAGCGCTACGCCGGCCCAGTTCGTCGGCAGCGTGCCCAGCGAGAAGAAGGCCAGCACCAGGGCGATGACGCCGAAGATGCCGGGCACGAAGATGCCGGGGTTCAGCAGCTCCAGGAAGATCGCCGCCGCTCCCAGGCTCAACAGCAGAAAGGCGATGTTCGGGTTGCTGAGGATCGCGAGGAACTGCTCGATGAGCGTAGGGTTGTTGAACACGACGCCGCCCGGCGCGTCCACCAGCCGAAGCGTGACAGGCTCTCCAGCCTCCCCCACCCGCACGGTGCGCCCCTCCGCCTGCTCTAGCACCGAATCCAGCGTCGGCGCTTCGAAATCGACGACGTTCAGCTCCACCGCCTCCCTGGAGTTGGCGGCGATCGCCTCGCGCACGGCCTGCTCCGCCCACTCGGCGTTCCGGCCGCGCTCCTCGGCGATGCCGACGATGAGGGCGGCGAGATCGTTCGTGATCTTCTCCTCCAGCGTGCCCCCGATGTCCTCGCCGCCCGAGCCCACCGGGCTGGCCGCGCCGATCACCGTGCTGGGCGCCATCGCGGCCACATGGCCCGCCATGGTGATGAACGTCCCGGCCGAGGCGGCCTGGCCGCCGGACGGCGACACGTAGACGATCACCGGCACCTTGGAGGCGTTGATCCGCTTGACGATCTTCGCCATGGAGGACACCAGGCCGCCCGGCGTGTCGAGCCGGAGCACCACCGCCCGCGCATCGCTGCGTTCGGCCTCGTCGATCCCGCGGTCGATGTAGCCAACCATCACCGGGTCGACGGTGCCGTCGTAGGTGAGGACGTGCACCGCCTCCCGCTCGGAGATCGACGGCGCGCAGGCGACCAGGAGGCCGAGCAGGAGCAGGGCAACGGCCAGCGTCAGCCGTCGCCGACGGCTCGCCAGGCCGGAGCGGAGAGCCCGTAGCGCAGATCGGGGACAGGTCGCGAGGATCTCGAAAGCCATGACGCGCTACTCCTCTTCCCTATTGTCGCACGAGAGTACGCGAGGGGCCAAGGCGCTGTGAGCCGCGAAGTGCCGGCTCAGCAAGAAGCGGGGTTAGGTCACCCGCTGCCGGAGTCAGACGGCTGCGCCGGCCGGTCGCCGCGCAACCGGCCGATGGCGTTTGCAATCGCCGCCAATGGCTGCGGGGCTCCTCTTTCTGACGAGGACATCCTGTCGAAGAGCTTGCGCAGGAGCACCGCCGCAAGCAAACCCAGCATGGCCACGCTGCCTCCGGCTAAGCCGTCCACGATGTAGTGGTTCGCCGTGAGCACAATGCTGGCAAACGCGGCGATCGGCAGGACCAAGCCGAACAGCCTAACGAGGATATGCGTCGCCTGCCCGACGATGGCAGTGCCGAGCAGCAGGCTCCAGCCGAAATGGAGGCTGGGCATGGCGGCGTACTGGTTGACGAAGTCAGGCGTCTGGAACAAGCGGTAGACATCGGAGCGCTCCGCGATCGTATCCACGAAGCCCCACGCTTCCATGAACCGCGGTGGCGCCACGGGAAACAGCGCGAAGATAAGCAGCCCTATCGCGCCCGAGATGATGAACGCGTTGCGATAGAGGTGATAGGCTTCGCGGTGGCGGAAGAACATCCAGATCGCGGAGAGCAAGATAACCGGCCAGAAGCCCCACATGTAGATCCAGTTCATCAGGTTCACGACGAACCCCATGTCGAGAATGCCTGCCTGGAGCCGCGGCTCCCAGAAGATGCCGATCGCCTGCTCGAACTTGATGATGCTAGCAGCGCGGCTCACGGCCTCCGACGTTCGCCCTTCAGTAACGCCCCGCACGAAGAGGTAGAACAGATACAGGGGGACCATGAGGAGCAGCTCCATCGTCAGTTGCCGGAGCGCCGTCTTCGATCTGGGGAGGAGGAACCAGATGGCCCCCACCACCGCAAAGACGATGAGTGGCCACCGGAACAAGAGCAGGTCGCTCGAATCGAAGGGCAAGATACTAAGGTCACCGCCCGCCGGCGGCGCACTGAACACGATGGTCGTCAGCAACGCCGACATTGAGATCCGCCTCTCTTAGAAGATCATAGCATGCGCGAGCGGGCGAATAGGCCTCGGAACGACGCCGGGGTGCGGACGATGCGGCCCTCCGAAAGCTGCCACCAGCAGAGGGCTCGGCCTGAAGTTCGTGCGCCTGCGGGTCCCTCCGGCATGCCGTAATTATACACCGCGCACGGCCCTGATTGCATCCCCCACCACTTCGACGATGCGATCGATCTGCTCCGGCGTGGTGACCAGAGGCGGCGCCAGCAAGATGCTGTCTCCTTTCGCCCGGCTGATCACGCCTCGCTGGCGCATCTCGCGCAGGACCCGGCCGCCAACGTTCTCTGCCGCATCGAAGGGCGTTCGCGCCTCGCGATCGGCGGTAAGCTCCACCGCCGCCAGCAGCCCCAAGCCGCGCACCTCGCCCACCGGCGACAGCTCCAGCAGCGATCGGAGGCCGCGCTGCAATCGATCGCCCATCGCCTCGGCGTTCGCCACCAGCCCCTCCTCCTCGATGATCTGGAGGTTTCGCAGGGCGACAGCGCAGGCGGTGGGATGGCCGGCGTTGGTATAGCCGTGCATGAACTTGGCGTCTGCGGGCGCGGCGAGGATCGCCTCGTGGATGCGTTCGGAGATGATGAAGGCGGCCAGCGGGATGTAGGCGCTGGTGATCGCCTTGGCGACGCTCATGATGTCCGGCTGGACGCCCCAGTGCTCCAGCGCGAACCAGCGGCCGGTGCGCCCGAAGCCGGTGATCACCTCGTCGGCGATGAGCAGCACGTCGTGGCGGTCGCAGATCTCGCGCAGCCGCGGCCAGTAGCCGGGCGTCGGCGGGATGACGCCGCCGGCGCCGTGCACCGGTTCGGCGATGACGGCGGCCACGGTTTCGGGGCCTGCATCGACGATGACCTGTTCGATGTCGTCGGCGCAGGCGAGGTCGCAGTCGTCGACGCCGGTACAGTGGCCGCAGCGGTACGGGTAGCAGGTCTCCGCCCGCGCGAACCCCTCCGCCAGCGGCCCGAAGCCCTTGTGGAAGGCCGGGAGACCTGTCGCCGCCGTCGCCCCTAGCGTGCCGCCGTGGTACGCCTCGCGACGGGCGATGATCGTCGTCTTCGCGGGCTTACCCTGCAGGTGCCAGTAGAAACGCGCCATCTTGATGGCGCCCTCCACCGCCTCGGAGCCGCTGTTGCAGAAGAAGACCGCGCGCAGATTGGGATAGACGAGCGAGATCAGCCGCTCGGCCAGGTTGATCGAGGGGACGTTCGCATAGCCGGTGTACGAGTTCGAGAAGGCCAGCTCTTCCATCTGCTTGGCGGCCACCTCCGCCAGCTCCCGCCGGCCGTGGCCGACCGCCACGTTCCACAACGATGAGAGGCCATCGATGTACTCGCGGCCTTGCGCGTCCCAGAGCAGCGCCCCTTGGCCGCGCACAAAGAGGACGGGGTCCTGGTGGTCGCGCACGTGAAACTGGGGGTGTAGCTGGTGGGCCAGGTCGGCCTCCAGCAGCCGGTCGATCTCCTGCTTCTCCACGACGACGTCTCCTTACGCGCGGCCGGTGCCGGAGGATGGAAAGGAGCCAGGCGGCCTGTACGCCGAGTTCTGTACCCCGATGGAGGTCGGGGCGGTGACCATCTATCTGGGCCCGACGTTGCCATCGGGCTCTAGCGGCCTACCCGAGGACGGGGCCAGGCTCCCCTAACGTCCTCCTATTTGGCCTTGCTCCAGGTGGGGTTTGCCCGGCCGCCCCCATTCCTGAGGACGCCGGTGCGCTCTTACCGCACCATTTCACCCTTACCACGGGCCACCCCGGCAAGCCGGGGGGATTGTGGAGGCCTTGCGGCCTCCGTTGGCCCGGGCGGTATGTTTCTGTGGCACTTTCCGTCGGGTCGCCCCGCCCGGGTGTTACCCGGCACCTTGCCCAGAGGAGCTCGGACGTTCCTCTCCTTCCGAGGAAGAAGCGGCCACCCGGCCTCCTGGCTCCACCTCAGTCTAACGAAGCGCTACAGGGCAGAGCAACGGTCAGGGGCGCAGCAGCACTTGCAGGCCCTCGTCCCGCACGACCACGCGGGCGACGAGCTCCCGTAGCAGCGACTGCTTCTCCGCCATCGGCAGCGTCTCCCAGCCGTCCAGGAGGCGGGCGAGCGCTCGCTCCCGGCCCCGCCGGCGCTTGCTCGCGTCGGCCTGCTCCTGCATCCTCCGGTCGATCTCGCCCAGCGCATCCTCCTGGCTCAGCCGCTCCGCCGCGGTGGCGACGCTGAGCTTATGAAACTGCTCTCTGGTAATGCGCCCGTTCGCCGCCGCGGAGAGGTGCTCGTCCAGGCGGCGGTCCAGGCGGCGCAGCCGGCCCTGCCCGCGGGTGGCTTCGTGCTGCCACTCCGCCAAGACCGCCTCCTCGTTGCCAGCCTCGGGGTGGACGACGTCGCCGTTGGACCCGGCGATGGCGTCGCGCACGTGCTCTTCCAGCACCTGCGCCCGCTGTGTGTGGTAGTCGCACATGCTCTGGTTCGTGCGCGACCCGCATTGGTAGTAGCGATAGGATGCCTTGCTCTCGCCGCCGCTGCGACGCCGCCAGCTCTGGCGGCGGCTCACGCCGATCATCTTGTTCTGGCAATGGCCGCACTGCACCAGGCCGGCCAGAAGGAACGGCGAAGGTTGTCGCTGGGAATAGTTGTTGCGCCGGGCGACCAGCCGATCTTGCACCGCGCGGAAGTCGTCGGGGGTAACGAGCGCAGGGTGGCTGCCCGGCACGCGCACGCCAAAGCGCGCGTAGGTGCCCAGGTAGACGCGGTTGCGCAAGATATCGCGGATGCTCACCATGCTCCAGTTGCCGCCACGACGGGTGCGCTGCCCTTCCTCGTTGAGGCGGCCGGCGATGAGGCGGATGCCCAGGCCTTCCTGCAGGTAGAGGCGATAGATATGGCGCACCACGACCGCCTCCTCGGGCACCAGCTCCAGCCGGCGCCGGTTGCCCACTCGGTAGCCGTACGGCGGGCGGCCCAGCACCTCGCCTCGGACGGCCTTCTTCCGCATGGCGGCGCGCACCCGTTCGCTCAGCTTGGCGCTGCCCGATTGGCCCGCCCACGCGCCCACGATCTCATCCAGCGGATCGCCGTCGCCGGAGAGGAAGGTCACCTGCACGCCCAGGCCCTCGAGCTGGAAGTAGCGGCGGACGGACTCCTTCGGATCGCCGCCCAGACCCTCGAGCGAACGGGCGACGACCAACAGAAACCCCTTCTCCGGCCGGCGCAGATAATCGACTAGCTGTCGAAAGCCGGGGCGCTGGCCACCGCCGTTGCCCCCGACCGTCTCGACAAACGTGACCTCCACGTCGTAGCCAAGCCGGTCACAAAATTCGAGGAACGCCTTGTTCTGCGCGGCGAGGGATTCGCTCTTCGAGCCAGGGGCGGGCGCGCGAAAGTAACCGATAGCCTTCATCTCAGGTCACGTAGAGGATGCGTTCGCAGTTGTTGCACTGGACGACCTCGTCGCCTGCGCGGGCGCGCTGGATAAGGTTCACCGGCAGCAAGATGCGACACCCCTGACAGGAGCCGCCCTGTACCTTGGCCACCGCCTGCCCCTGGCGGCCGGCGCGCAACTCATCGTAGCGATCGAGCAGCGCTTCATCGCCGCCCGCCGCGAGCTCTGCGCGCTGCCCCTCGAGCGACGCGATCTCGCCCTCGAGCGTCGACTGGCGAGCGCGTAGCTCGTCCTGTTCGGCCCCAGTCGTGCCGGTCAGCTCCTCAAGGTGTCGCTGGGCCTCGGCCAGCGCCCGCTCGGCCTCGTCCAGCCGCTCCATCGCCGCGAGCGCCTCGTCATCCAGCGCGCCGCGCCTGCGCGTCAGGCTTTCGACCTCTTGTTGCAGGTCTTCCAGCTCCTTGGGGTTGGTCACCTTCCCCTCGTACATCCGCTGCGACGGCGCTTCGATCTTGCGCCCCTGCTCGTCGGCCTCCGCTTCCCGGTCCTTGAAGTCTCTCTCCGCCACCCGCAGCGCCTCCTGACACTCCTCCGCGGCGCGCCGAGCCTCGATCAGCTCCTCCGGCTCGCCAAGGCGAGACTGCACATCGGTCAGGTCATCGCGGGCGGATTGCAACTCCAGATCTACTTCCTGGAGACGGTAGAGTTCAGCGATAGAGGTCATCGGGTTTCCTCTGGAACGGGTGGTGCTAATAACCATGCCTGATCCGTGACGGCGGGCCACCCATCGAAAGGGCACTCACCAATTATGATGCTGCATCCGAGTTGGGGGAGAGGGTCAAGGGGCGATGTGTTCGTTAGCATAGCCAGCCCTATCGGCCCTGCACTCGATGGCGATTATAGGCTTCGGCTGAGCCGCGACGCAAGACTGCTATGTCAACTCCACCCCTTTTCTTGAAAATCTTGCTATGATATTGACGCGGCCAAACGCCCGCTCCTATCCTGAAAGCGGTACCATGGCTATCCGGTATAATGTCTCGATGCTGCTCAGAGAGGGCATCGGCGCCACCCGCGACTACGAGGTGGCGGATCGGGTGCTCATCGACGAGGACGAACCCCGCCACGAGGAGGTCATCGGCCGCGCCGCCCTCCTACGCACGGAGCAGGGCGTGCTGGTGACCGCCCACCTGCAGGGTGTCCAACGCGAGCCCTGCAGCCGCTGCCTGCAGGGGATGGAGACATCGCTGCGGCTGAAGATCGAGGAGGAGTTCATCGTCAGCGCCAACGCTGAAGCGGACGCCGGCGTATCGCCGCCCGAAGACACGGAGGCGTTCCGGATCGATGCGCGGCACATACTGGACCTCGAGGAGGCGGTGCGGCAGCACTGGGCCGCCGCGGTACCGATACAGCCGCTGTGCCGTTCTGATTGTCGAGGCCTCTGTCCGCGCTGCGGCCACAACCTGAACCAGAGCGCCTGCTCCTGCCCACCGGAGGAGGACGAACGTTGGAGCGCCCTTCATCAGTTGGCGGGCAACATCGAAAGGAGCTAATTTCATGCCAGTACCCAAGCAAAAGAGCGCCAAGTCTCTCCAGGGCAGACGCAGCAGCCACATACGCACACGCAAACCGAAAATGACCGAATGCCCTCAGTGTCACAGCCCTCGCCTGCCCCACCACGTCTGCCTCAGTTGCGGCTACTACAAGGGCCGCGAGGCGATCGTCATCGGCAAGCCTGAGCTGCCCGAGTAGCGTGCCTTCGCCCAGCAGCAGGCGGCTCGCAGGTGCAGCCCGTGGCTGAGGAGCGGCTGGCCTGGCTCTTCCCCGGCCAGGGCGCGCAAGAGGTGGGCATGGGCCGCGATCTGTTCGACGGCTCCAGCGCCGCCCGTCGCGTCTTCGAGACCGCCGACAGCGTCCTCGGCTACGCCATCAGCGACCTCTGCTTCCAGGGGCCGGCCGAGCGGCTCCAGGAGACGCAGCATGCCCAGCCGGCGATCTTCGCCACGAGCCTCGCCTGCCTGGAGGCGGCGCGAGAGCTTGGCGGCATCGCGCCCGAGCCGCCCGCCGTCGTCGCCGGCCACAGCCTGGGCGAGTACACCGCGCTCGTCGCGGCGGGGGCGCTGGAGCTGGAGGATGGACTGCGGCTGGTGGCGGAGCGCGGCAGGCTGATGCAGCAGGCAGGACAGCGTACTCCCGGCGTCATGGCCGCCCTCCTGGGGCTGGACGAGGATACCGGCGTCGAAATCTGCCGCGAAACCGGCGCCGAACTCTGCAACCTCAACGCACCCGGCCAGCTCGTCGTCGGCGGCGCGGCGCAGGACGTCGAGGCGGCGATGCGGCTGGCGCTGGAGCGAGGCGCGCGCCGGGGCGTGC
>JACZYW010000067.1 GCA_022570885.1 Chloroflexota bacterium
TCATCCTCGGCTGGGTAGTTGCGGCGGCGAACCCGCTCTTCGGCGCGATCCTGCTGG
Organism: Chloroflexota bacterium; assembly: GCA_022570885.1. Taxonomy (GTDB): domain Bacteria; phylum Chloroflexota; class Dehalococcoidia; order DSTF01; family RBG-16-68-14; genus JACZTE01. The sequence goes on from JACZYW010000067.1 coordinate 58, forward strand.
GCAGCTACGGCCTGGGCCGCGTGGTACCGGCGGTGGGCCTCGGCGCGCTGATTGTCGCCGGGACGGACCGGCGCAAGGTGTCGCGGGGCATGACCTCGTTCCGAGAGCGGACGAGTGGCCTCACCAACGGCCTGCTGGCGGCCATGGGCTCCTACCTGATCGTCCTCTTCGGCGGCGTGGTGCTGTACCGCGCGCTGACTCTGTAATACTGGGCGCACACACTCCGACCTGCCGCGACGCTCTGGTCGCTTCGCTGGCGTGCTGGGCGGGTGACCGCTGACCGCTGGCTCCTACCACCACCTCCCCGCGACCCGCTATCCTGCTCACGTGAACGATAGCCGCCCCGCCGCGCTCGCCTGGCCGCTATGTGCGGGATAGCAGGCTTCGCCGGCATGGCCGATGAGCCGCTGCTCAGGGCGATGAGCGCCGCGATCGCGCATCGCGGCCCCGACGACGAGAACTACTACACCAGCCCCAACGTCTCGCTCGCCTACCGCCGCCTCGCGATCATCGACCGCGAGAAGGGCAACCAGCCGATCTTCAACGAGGACGGCACGAAGGTGATCGTCTACAACGGCGAGGTCTACAACTTCCGCAAGCTGCGCGAGCGGATCGAGGCGAACCACACCTTCAAGACCAACTCCGATACCGAGGTGATCCTCCACCTCTACGAAGAGTACGGCGAGGAGGCGATCGTGCAGTTGAACGGCATGTTCGCCTTCGCCATCTACGACTCGCAGGCGGACCGGCTGCTCCTCGCGCGCGACAGGTTCGGCATCAAGCCGCTCTACTACCTGGTCGAGGACGGCCGGCTCCTCTTCGCCTCGGAGATCAAGGCGCTCCTGCACTACAAGCGCCCCGAACCGAACGAAGAGCAGATCTACCAGTACCTGGTCTACCGGCTCCACGACCACAACGAGGAGACGTTCTTCTCGGGCATCAAGCGTCTGCTGCCGGGCACGTTGCTGACCTACGAGGGCGGCGAAGTGACGATCAAGCGATACTGGGAGCCGAGCTTCGAGAGCGCGGTCGACCTGAGCGAGGCCGAGCTAAGCGAACGGTTCGAGCGGCTGTTCCTCGACTCGGTGCGCAGCCAGCTCGTCGGCGAAGTGCCCATCGGCTCCTGCCTGAGCGGCGGGCTCGACTCGTCATCGATCGTCGCGGCGATCAGCCGCCTGATCGGGGAGTCGATCCCGGAGCGGGCGGTGGTGGGCGAGCGGCAGAAGACGTTCTCGGCGGTCTTCCCCGGCGAGGTGAACGACGAGACGGCGTACATCGACCGCCTGACTGCGGACATCGAGGTGGAGCAGCAGCTCATCACCCCCCAGCGAGGCGACCTGTGGCCGGAGCTGGAGAAGATCGTCTACCACCAGGACGAGCCGTTCGTCAGCACCGGCCTCTTCGCCCAGTGGGAGGTGATGAAGGCCGCGTCGCAGAAGGTGACGGTGCTCCTGGACGGGCAGGGCGCCGACGAGCTGCTCGCCGGCTACACGCCGTACTACTTCGTCTACCTGCGCCAGCTACTCAAGGAGCGGCGACTCTTCCGGTTCGCGAAGGAGTTCGTGATGTCGCTCGATATCCTGCTCTTCGCCTCGTTCGAGCAGATCAAGCGCCGCCTGGGCATGGCGAAGGCGATCGATCCCGAGACGCTGCTGGCCGGTTCGTTCGCGGAGCGGAGCAGGACGCCACCGCCGATGGTGCCGTGCAAGGACGACCTGAACAAGCGGCTGTGGGAGGACATCACCGTGCGCAGCTTGCCGCCCCTCCTTCGCTACGAGGACAAGAACTCGATGGCCTTCAGCATCGAGTCTCGCGTACCGTTCTTGGACAACGACCTGGTCGACTTCATCCTCGCGCTGCCGCCGTCGCTCAAGATCAAGAACGGCTGGAGCAAGTACATCATGCGCCGGGCGATGCGCGACTACCTGCCGGGGAAGATCCGCAACCGGCGCTGGAAGGTGGGCTTTACCACGCCGGAGACCTCGTGGATGCGCGCGGAGAAAGATCGGGTGCTGGAGATCTTCGCAAGCTCATCGTTCCGGTCGCGCCCGTACTTCGACGTGGAGAAGGTGCGCGAGGCGTTCGAGTGGTTCGTAGAAGGAAAGACGAACGAAAGTCTGGTCTTCTGGCGTATCCTGAACGTGGAGCTGTGGCTGAGAGTGTTCTTCGATGGAGACCCACATGAGCGATTTGGCGTCCGTCCAGCCGAATGAGGGCAAGCGCCTCGAGATCGAGGTCGCCGGTGCGGCCTACGCCCGCTATCCGCTGCGGACGCCGCTGGTGAACGATGGGGACGACGTCGTGGCCGTGGTGCGGGACGCCGTCGCGCCGCACCTCACGGCCGGCGACCTCGTCGTCGTCAGCGAGAAGATCGTCGCCATCGCGCAGGGGCGGGCGTTCCCCGTCGCCGAGATACGGCCCTCCGTCTGGGCCAGGTGGCTCTCGCGCTTCGTCTCGCGGCCCGGCTGGGGCATCGGCCTGGGCAGCGCGGCGACGATGGAGCTGGCCATCCGCCAGGCCGGCCTGCTGCGGATCGTGGCGGCGGGCGTGCTGGGGTTCGTGCCCAGGCTCTTCGGCATCAGGGGGCTGTTCTACATCCTCGCCGGCAACAACGTCAACGCCATCGACGGCCCGACGGCGAACACGATCCCTCCCTACAACAGCTACGCCAAGCTGCCGCCGAAGGACCCGGCCGGCGTGGCTGCGACGATCTCCCGCGCCTGCTCCGGCGCCCCCGTGGCGATCATCGACGCGAACGACATCGGCCAGCGGGTGCTGGGCACGTCGAGCGGCGTGGACCGGAAGTTCGTCGAGAAGCTGTTCGCGGACAACCCGCTGGGCCAGGGCTCGGAGCAGACGCCGGTCGCCATCGTGCGCAGGCTTTAGCAAGGTGCTGAAACGAACCTCGTAGGCGAGGCCTTCAGCCTCGCCGCCAGATCCCCCGGTTCAGCCCGTCCGCAGCGCCAGGGCGCGGAGCGGCCGTCGATGGGCGGGACGATCGGTTGGTCTGGCATGCGGGGCTCCTAGTTCTCGATAGTGCGGAGGGTATAGCACTGGGCGGAGATCGGGAGAGAGAAGTCGGCCGGACCCCTGGTTACTCGATCCGCGCGCCCTTCTCTAAATTGTGTCGGGCACAGAGAATCCGCACGTTATCTGGACTCATGCCCGCCCCTCCCTTGGAATAGGGTAACTCGTGGTCGAAATGGAGATGGTCCGCGGCGCTGCAGATGACGCAATGCCCCTTGTCTCGCTTGTAGACTACTTGCTTCACCCAGGACGGTATCACCCTGCGAAACTCGTTCACATCTTCCCGTGCAGTGGCCATGTCAGGAAGATCAGACAATCGCATGAAAAACTTGAACACCTTTCGCGCACCGGCGGTGGTGTACTCATGGCGAACCAGATGGAAGAGGCCCCTGTCCGACCAGATTCCTGGCCTTAGCTTTTCGTAAGCGCGGACCAGCGGCTGCTGGCCGACGGCCTCTTGCGCCGCTCTCGCGAACTTGCCATTTTCCGAAAGTTCCCCGGACGGCAATGACCAGGGCTGGTCTTCAGATTTCGGGTCACCACCAGGCTTCCTCTTCGCGTCGTGGCCTTCGTATACGAGTTCGGTTCCGTCGGCAGAGAGGGAATCGTCGTACGGGGCCCCAGGCCTCCGCGACATGAGCACCACCGACACAGCGGGCGGCTCTCGATAATACATCCCTCGCTGGAGAGAGCCTTTCTCCCGGGCGCACATTTCCCAGTAAGTCAAGATTTCGTCGCGCATGTCACTTGCCTTGGAGTGGCGCTGCCAGTCCCACCAATATAGTACCAGGCAGCAGCCGATCAAGGCGTTTGTACGAGGCAATTGGCTGAGAGACCTGTCCCACCCCTTGACACCCTCTCGCTAACCGCCTACCCTTCGATCCGTACCTAGCAGGTCCGGCTTTGAGACCTGCCAGCGGTAGAAGCTGGTGCCGGGCCCACAGAGCGCCCTCGTTGGGGGTGTAGTGGGCTCGGCTTTTTTGTTAGGAGCGAACATGCTCTTGTCGCACCAGCGCCTGGAGCCGGCGTTCGAAGAGCTGCTGGGCCGCGCCATCGATGGCGAACGCCTCTCGCGGGCGGACGGCGAGCGGCTGATCCGCGCGCAGGGCTCGGAGCTTCCCGCGCTCATGTTCGCCGCCGCGCTGATGCGCGACCAAGGCCACGGCCGCACGGTCAGCTATTCGCGCAAGGTGTTCATCCCGCTCACCAACCTCTGCCGCCAGAAGTGCGGCTACTGCACCTTCGCGCGCGGGCCGAAAGACCCCGTCGCTCACACCATGTCGCCCGACGAGGTGATGGCCGTGGCCGAGGCGGGCCGCCGCCAGGGCTGCAAGGAGGCGCTCTTCTCGCTGGGCGAGAAGCCGGAGGAGATCTACGACTTCGTCCGCGACGACCTGCGCCGCTTCGGGCACGACACGATGATCTCCTATCTGCGCGAGCAGTGCGAACGCGTCCTGAGCGAGACCGGGCTGCTGCCCCACGCGAACCCGGGCATCATGTCGCGGGAAGAGGTGGCGTCGCTGCGGGAGAGCAACGTCTCGATGGGGCTGATGCTGGAGACGACGTCCGAGCGGCTGCACGGCAAGGGGGAGGCCCACTTCAACTGCCCCGGCAAGATACCCGAGGAGCGTCTGGAGACGATGCGCTTCGCCGGCGAGCAGGGGATCGCGTTCACCACGGGCATCCTCATCGGCATCGGCGAGACGTGGGAGGAGCGCATCGACTCGCTCTTCGCGATCAAGGAGGTGCACGAGGAGCACGGCAACATCCAGGAGGTGATCGTCCAGAACTTCCGGGTGAAGGAAGATATCGCCATGCGCCACAAGGACGAGCCCAGCGTCTTCGAGATGCTGCGCACCATCGCCACCGCGCGACTGATCATGGGCCCGGCGATGAACATCCAGGCGCCGCCCAACCTCACGCCCGATGCCTACGGCCTCTACCTGATGGCCGGCATCAACGACTGGGGCGGCGTCTCGCCGGTGACGCGCGACCACATCAACCCCGAGGCGCCGTGGCCGAAGCTGGTCGAGCTGAAGGAGGTCACGGAGGAGGCCGGCTTCCAACTGCGCGAGCGGCTCGCTATCTATCCGCAGTTCGCCGCCCAGGACCGCTTCGTGCGCGAGAGCTGCCGGGCGGGCATCGACCGCTGGACCGACGAGTCGGGCCTGGTGCGCTGGGAGGCCCACGAATGGTAGAGCAGGTACTAGACGCGCTACTGGGCCGGCTGACGCCCAGCGTCGCCTCGGCCATCGACCGCACGCTGGCGGGGCACGACCTGTCGGTCGAGGAGGCGGTGACGCTGTTCGACTGCGTCGGGCCGGACCAGCAGGCGCTGGTGCTGGCCGCCGACTACCTGCGTCGGGAGCAGACCGGCGACCTGGTTACCTACGTCGTGAACCGCAACATCAACTTCACCAACGTCTGCATCAAAAAGTGCGGCTTCTGCGCCTTCAGCCGCGACCATCGGACGGAGGAGGGCTACCTGCTGCCCACGGAGGAGATCGTGCGGCGGGCGAAGGAGGCGTGGGAGCTGGGGGCGACGGAGGTGTGCATCCAGGCCGGCCTGCCGCCGAAGATGGAGGGCGACCTCTACGAGCGCCTCTGCCGGGCGCTGAAGGACGAACTGCCGGACATGCACATCCACGGCTTCTCGCCGGAGGAGGTGCTCTACGGCTCTATCCGCTCGCGCTGCGGCATCCCGGAGTTCCTGCGGCGGCTGAAGGAGGCGGGCGTGGGCAGCCTGCCCGGCACTTCCGCGGAAGTGCTGGTGCAGGAGGTGCGCGACCGCATCTCGCCCGGCCGCATCACCGTCGACCAGTGGGTAGAGGTGATCACTTCGGCGCACGAGCTAGGCATCCCGACCACCTCGACGATCATGTACGGCCACGTCGAGACATCGGAGCACAAGGCGCGGCACCTGGCGCTCCTGCGCGAGATACAGCGTCGCACCGGCGGTATCACCGAGTTCGTCCCGCTCAGCTTCATCCACACCGAAGCGCCGATGTTCCAGCACGGGCTCGTCGAGGACGTGCGCGAATCCGCCACCGGCCCCGAAGTCGTGAAGATGTACGCCGTCTCGCGCTTGATGCTGGGGCGCGACATCCAGAACCTCCAGGTGTCGTGGGTGAAGGAGGGGCCGCGCTTCGCCCAGCTACTGCTCGACGCCGGCGCGAACGACTTCGGCGGCACGCTGATCAACGAGAGCATCTCGACGTCGGCGGGCGCGTCCTACGGACAGCTCGTGCGGCCGGCCCAGTTCCGCGCGCTCATCCGCGAGATGGGCCGCATCCCGGCGGAGCGGACGACCGGCTACGCCGTCCGTCGCGTCTTCCGCGACCCGGCGGACGACCCGGTCGAGCCGCTGGACACCGTCGAGTACGACGAGCGGCGCTTCGGCACCTATGACATCCTCATCCATCAGGACGAGAACCGCTTCCGCGACACCTTCGTGGGGGTGGGCGGCAAGGGCTAGAAACTGCACCGCCCCGATGCATCGGGGCGGTGTGGGCGAGGTCCTCAGCCTTAGTCGAACGCCTCAGTTGGTCTGTTCCGCGAAATCTCCAGGCTCCACCTCGCCGTTCGGCTGCCACGGCTCGCAGGTGACGTCGCTGACGTAGCTCTTGGCCTCGAGCTGCGCTTCGATCGTCCAGCACTCGTCGGACGTCTCGAGGGTCAGCAGCGCGCTGCCGATGGGCGGGAAGATCTCCATGATGATGAACTCGAGGTCGTCGTCGAAGGTGCGAAGGAACGCGTCCACCTCGTCGATATCCTCCTGCGTGTACGAGGTGTTGAACCGGATCGTCACCTGGAAGTAGTCACCGCCGTCGCCGGCGGGCTCATCCACGGGGCCTGGCGGGTCCAGCACCACGCCGCAGGCGTCGATGTTGTGTATCTGATTGCACTCGGCTGGATCAATGTCGCAGTCAGAGCGAAGCGGCACTGGCTCACACGAGGCGTCTTTGTCCGCGTCCGGGTTCACCGGCAGCGATGAGTCCTCGCCCAGCCGGTCGAAGTCGTCCTGATCGCAGGCGGTGATGTTGTGGATGAGGTTGCACTCGTTCGGGTCGATGCCGCAGTCAGAGCGGAGCGGCACTGGCTCACACGAGGCGTCTTTGTCCGCGTCCGGGTTCACCGGCAGCGATGAGTCCTCGCCCAGCCGGTCGAGGTCGTCCTGATCGCAGGCGGTGATGTTGTGGATGAGGTTGCATACGTCCGGGTCGATGCCTTCGCTTGAGAGGATGGGCGTGCTATCGCCGCCGGTCAGCGCGAGGACGCCGGCGCTGGTGGCGACGAGGGCGAGGATGACGGCCGCGAGGGGTATCAGTGACTTCTTCATGGCTGTGCTGCTCCTTCTCCGTGAACTAGTGTAGTCTTATCGGTTCATGGAGTAAGACGAAGGAGCGGGCGGATTTGTTCCGCTAGATCACTCCCTGCACCTCCACCACCACCCGCTTGCGGTGGCCACCCTCACCCGGCCTGCCGGTCGCCCCTTCGGGCTGGGGGGTGAGGGGATGTCACTCCCCCAGGATCGCCACGTCCACGGTGCGGGTGCGCGGCTCGAACAGCTCCACCAGGAAGAGACGCTGCCACGTGCCGAGGTCGAGCCGGCCGCCCCGGATCGGCGCCCAGGTGCTCTCGCCGAAGACCATCATGCCCGCCAGGTGGGCGACGGCGTTCTCCGCGCCCTCGTCGGAGTGGCGGTAGCGACGGCTGAGCGGCAGCTGCTCGCGCAGGAGTTCGAGGCAGTCCTCGTGGATGCTCGGATCGCCTTCGGTGCAGGTGAGCGCGGCGGTGGTATGACGGCTACGGAGCAGCGCCACCCCTTCCCGCACATCCGAGGCGTCCACCTCGCGCTGGATGGCGTCGGTGATATCGACGAACTGGGGCGCCTCTGTGGTAGAGACGGTGACTTGACGCATTGAGAACATAAGCGCACCTCCGTGTGATCTAGCATCCGGACTGGCTCGTTCCGTGCTTCCATTCTAAGGGCATGGACGCCATCCGCAATATCCCAGAGTTGATCCTGGAGTTTATCTCTCGTCGAGACTTTATCGCGGTCTATCTGGGCGCGGTGGGCCTCTGGTGCCTCTGGCTCAGCTCGCAAGGGCTGCGCCGCGAGAGCACGAAGGGATTCGGCTGGCGCGCAAGCGATGTCTCGGGCGAGGAGGCGATGCCGGCGGGACGAGCGTGGCTCGCTATCGGTTCCGGCCTGCTTGTTGTGGGCGCCGGCCTCTGGTTCACCGCATGATGGTGCGTGGCGGCGATCACTTCCTGCTGGGCGCTGGTGACGTAGGGTAGGAGATGATCATGCGACGCGCCTTGAACGTGAGCTTTGGCACATTGTTGAGCATGGTACCGGTGCTGCTCGTCATCGGCGTCGTCGTGCTGCTGGTCTTCTTCTTTGGCCAGCGCTTCCGCCTCTTCGGACGGGATATCACGCTCGCGCCGACCTCGCTGGCGAACCTGGAGCCCGGCGAACCGCGTGACGTGTCGATCTACACCTTGCTGCCCAAGGACGGCATTCGCTCCATCGACGACCCGCGCTTCGTCTCGGCGGCGGAGGCGACGGACATGGCGGACCATGAGTTCGTCATCGGCGTGAGCATCGACGGCGATACCAGGGCCTACTCGATCAATGTCCTCAGCCGCCACGAGATCGTCAACGACGTCGTGGGCGGGGTGCCGATCGCGATCACCTACTGTCCGCTCTGCTTTACCGGCATCGTCTACGACCGGCGGGTGGCGGGCGAGACGCTGGAGTTCGGCGTCTCCGGCAAGCTGGTGATGAACGACCTGGTGATGTACGACCGGCAATCGAACAGCCTCTGGCAACAGATCCTCGGCGAGGGTATCGATGGCCGCTACAAAGGGACGCGGCTGACGCTGGTGCCGGCGACCCAGACAACCTGGGCCCAGTGGCGCGCCATCCACCCAGATACCCTGGTGCTGGACAAGAACGGCGGCTATAGCAGCGATAGCTATGCTGGCTACTACTCGGGCGGCGACCAGGGTGTGCTGGGCGGCTTCCGCTCCGACGACCGGCTCCCGGCGAAGGCCTTCGTACTGGGCTTGCTGGTTGGAGACGAGCCGAAGGCCTACCCCTTCCAGGAGCTGGTCGGCCAGCCGGTCGTCCACGATACGGTAGGCGGGCGGGATCTGGTCATCGTCTACGACGACCGTAGCGGCACCGCGGTGGCCTTCGACCGGCGGGTGGAGGGCCAGCTCCTCACCTTCGAGCCGGCCGGGCTCGTCGAGGGCGACCTGCTCATCCGCGACGAGGAGACGGGCAGCGTCTGGTCGGGCCTCTCCGGGACGGCACAGGAGGGGCCGCTGGCCGGGACGCGGCTCAAGCAGCTCCCGGCCTTCTATTCCTTCTGGTTCGCGTGGAGCGATTTCTACGTGAACAGCGCTCTCTACGAGCCGGGCGCTGGCTAACCGTCGTGGCACGACGGAGCCTGGGAGTGGCTGTGCTCATCGCCGCTGCGCTCGTTGCTGTTGCCTGCGCAGGAGGCGTGCCCGGCCCTGACCCGACGCCCACGCTGGACCCGGGTCGCGGTGTCATCGGCGGTACCGATACCGACAGGCACAGCGTATCGCTGGCCGACATTCACTTCGATACGTTCACCGGCGGTTCGATTCCTCTGTCCCTGATCGACGAAGTGAGCCTGCTGTCCGTGCGCGACCGCATCCCACCCCTCGACCACCCCGCGTACGACCCTGTCGAGGGCGGCGATTGGCTGGCTCCCAACGACCCCGTCCTCGGCTACGAGGCTGCCGATGGCCAGGCGTACGCCTATCCGACGAAGATCCTCAACTTCCACGAGATCGTGAACGACGAGCTAGGCGGCGTGCCGGTGCTCATCTCCTACTGTCCGCTCTGTCGCAGCGGCGTCGTCTACGACCGGCGGCTGGACGGGCAGCTCCTCTCCTTCGGCAATACCAGCGCGCTCTACCAGTCGGATCTGGTGATGTACGACCGTGAGACGCTCTCGTACTGGTTCCAGGTGAGCGGCGAGGCGATCGTCGGCGAGCTCATGGGAGCGCGGCTGGAGCCGCTCCCCTCGCTCACGACTAGCTGGGTGCAGTGGCGCACTCTCCACCCGCAGACCCTCGTGCTCTCCCGCGAGACCGGCTTCATTCGGAACTACGACCGCGACCCGTTCGCCGGCTATGAAGACCGCGTCAACCAAGGCGCGTTCCCCTTCCCGGTAACGGACGCCGCCCGCGACGACCGGCTGGAGGCGGGGGCGCTGGTGTTGGGCCTAGAGCTGAACGGCGAGGCGCGAGCCTACCCCATCGAGGAGCTAGGCGACGCCGCCATCGCCGATGAGCTTGGCGGCGAGCGGATCGTCGTGCTGAGTCGAGCGGAAGGCCCGGCGGCCGCTGCCTTCCGTCCGGAGGCCGGCGGTCGCAAGCTGACGTTCGAGCTGCGCGACGGTCGCTTCGTCGACCGGGAGACGGGCAGCGTGTGGTCGCTCGCGGGCGAGGCGCTATCGGGCGAGCTGGCGGGGCAGCGGCTGGAGGCCTTGCCGCTGCGCACCACCTTCTGGTTCGCCTACGTGGCGGCGTTCCCCGAGGCGACGGTGTACGGGCAGTAGCCTACCCCACCGCGAGGGCGGCGCGCAGGCCGATCAGGTAGCGGCGAGGCCGCCCCGACGCGTCGGGGCGGCCTCAACTAGCTGCTTCTGCATTGGGTAGCAATAGTCGGGCGGCGATCAGCTCCGAGTGAAGCGCCTCCTCGCGTACCAGGCATACCAAGCCGCGCCGCCCAGCGCAACGGCACCCGCCGCCGCGCTGGCAATGACTATGGCGAGGATGCCTGTGCCTAGGATGGACGAGTCGGCCGTCTCCAGCGGCGTGCCGGCCACCTCCGGCAGCTCCGCGATGCCGCCGACACACGAGTCAGCAAAAGAACCTCCGCTATTCGCCGCCGCGACATTTAGGACGACCGTCTTGGCGGGGCCGAACCGCCAAGCTACGGAAGCCCCGCAAGCCCTAGTCAGTATCCGCTGGTAATCTTTTTGGAGCTGTGCCAGGACAGTATTCTCCGCCGCGACGATCGTCGAGTGAGGGTGGCCGGGGTGTATTTTCGCGGAGATTTCGTGGGCTAGCACCTCCGCGAGCAGGTTCTGAGCGATGAGTTTTCGGTTTGCATGGGTTCCACCAAACATGCGCGCTGGCGTTCCGATCGCTCTGGTGACATCAAAGACGTCAATCTTGATTGGAGTCTCGGTCCTCGATCCTTCCTCGCCGAACTGGATGCTTGAAGAACGTACCACTTGGATGGTGTAGTTCCCCAAATCCTTCGCTAAATCACGAAACTGCGAGGAACCAACGGCGGCAGTTTCACATGCTGTCTTAGCGGCAGTTACGTCCGCGATTGCCGCCGCATTCTCTGAGCCGCTCGTAAACGTGATCGTGGTCGTCTGGCCAGCTCCGTGATTGATGACACAATTTGCCGTCGTCGCAGCCTGAACGCCGCCTGGCTCGAACGCGAACACTAACACGACTGGCACCAAGAGAATCGCTCCGAGTGCTACCAGGTATGCTTTCTTCATGACTCACCTCCTGTGTGCGCTGGCACAGAACTTCTCACGAATGCATCAACCTTGCTTGCGCCTTAGCTCCCTCCTTTTTGATGCCGAGGCATCATCCTTCGACAGGCAATGCGGGGAGAACGAGGGACGCGGAAATACCGAGAGAGCGGGGAGGATGAAGAACGCGGGGAGAACGGGGCATGCAAGATGCCGCAGACGCCGTTATTATACGCTTCCTCTGGCCGTTGTCAAGAGGATCATTTTCGAGATCGCAGGAATGGGGCTCGCGGCTAGTCCGCGGCTCGAACGTTGCGTAGAGGGGCTAGTGAGGCGGTAGCCTACCCCACCGCGAGGGCGGCGCAGGCCGATCAGCTCCGAACGAAGCGCCTCCTCGCGTACCAGGCGCGCCGCCGAGCGCAGCGATGCCGGCCACGGCAGCCCCAGCGCCTCCGGCCAGCACCCCGCGCTGGTGCCGGACGATCCAGCCGTCTCCAGCGGCGTCCCCGCTACCTCCGGCAGCTCCGCAATGCCGCCGACGC
>JACZYW010000068.1 GCA_022570885.1 Chloroflexota bacterium
CTTCGACTTCCTCCACACCAAGCCGCTCACCGACGAGGAGCTGCGCGAGGCCGAACGCATCGTCCGCGAGCAGATCGTGCTGAACCGGCCCGTTCGCGTCGACGTGATGAGCATGAAGGAGGCGGTCGATCTGGGCGCGGACGCGATGTTCGACGAGAAGTACGGCGAGCGGGTGCGCGTGGTCAGCGTGGGCGAAGACGAGCCGTTCAGCCGCGAGCTCTGCGGTGGCACGCACTGCCACGCCACCGGCGAGATCGGCGCGTTCTTCGTCGTCGAGCAGCGCAGCGTGGGCGCGGGCTTGCGCCGGATCGAGGCCGTCACCGGCCTCGGCGCATACGACTGGATCGATACTCGACGCCAGGTCGTCGAGCAGCTCAGCCGCGAGTACAACGTCCCGCTGTCGGAGCTCCCCGACCGTCTGCGCGCCCTGCAGGAGCGCGCCCGCGAGCAGCCGAAGCAGGCCGCTTCCAACCTGCCCGACCCGGCCGAGCTGATCGAACGCGCGGAGCAGCACGACGGCGCGCTCCTGATCGTCGACAAGGTGGACGCCGCCGACGCCGAGTCGCTGCGCGCCTTCGGCGACGAGCTGCGGCAGCGCGCCAAGTCGGCCGCTGTGGTCTTGGGCGCCGTGTTCGACGGCAAACCAGCCTTAGTTATTATGTTAACCCCCGACCGTGTAGACGCCGGCCTTCACGCCGGCAAGCTGGCGAAGCAGTTGGGCAAGGAGATGGGCGCGGGCGGCGGAGGCCGCGCCGACGTCGCCACCGCCGGCGGCCGCGAGGCGAGCTCGCTGGACGCCGCCCTCTCGAAGGCGCGAGAGCTGCTGCGGCAGCAGTAAACCGCGTCTCGAACGGCATGCTACCTTCGAGATGAGACCGTGATACGGAGAATCCCTTAGCGAGGTGCAGCTTTGACATCGAACCTAGAGCAGACGTACACCGCCCCCGTGCCCGAGGGCCCACCCGATACGGGCGACCGCCCCAAGGTCGCCCTCGCCATCGCCGCCCACCCCGACGACGCCGACTTCGGCTGCGCAGGCACGGCCCACCTCTGGTCGCAGCAGGGCTGGCAGTTCTACTACCTCGTCTGCACCGATGGCTCGAAAGGCACCGACGACCCCTCGCTTAACTCCGACCGCCTCGTGCCGATGCGACAGCAGGAGCAGCGCGCCGCCGCCGACGCTCTGGGCGTGAAGGACGTCTTCTTCCTCGAGGGCTACGTCGACGGCGAGCTGACCTACAGCCGCTCGCTCCTCGGCGACGTGGTGCGCGTGATCCGCAGGATCCAGCCGTACGCCGTCTTCACCCACGATCCGACGCAAGTCTTCGTGCGCAACAGCTTCATCAACCACTCCGATCACCGCACGACCGGCCTCATCGCGGCGGACGCCGTCTACCCAGCGGCGCGCGACCGGCTGAACTTCCCCGAGCAGATGGACGAAGGGCTGGAGCCGCACAAGGTGAAGGAGATGTTCATCTGGGGCTCCGACCAGCCCACCTTCGCGGTCGACATCACGGAGATCGTCGAGACGAAGATCCAGGCGCTCCTCCGCCACACCAGCCAGTTCGGCCAGAGCGAAGAGTTCATGAAGTTCGTGAGAGAGCGCTGGAAGGGCGACGACGGCCGCTACACCGAGCGCTTCCGCCGCATCGTGCTTGCGCGCTAGGCCCAGCAAGTTCTTGTTGACAAAGCACCAGGGGGGCCTATAATGAACCCCTCGGGGGCTAATCACATGAAGGCAGCTCTGCTCGTATTGCTCGCCGTGACCGCTGCGGTGATCGCGGCCGCTCCCGCTGTGGCGCAGGAGGAGCCCGGCGCCATCCGCGTCAAGGCCTTCCGCGACCTGGACCGCAACGGGGTGCGGGACGAGGGCGAGCCTGGCATTTCCGTTAGTATCAAACTCAGCCAGGGAGGCGAACTCCTCCGCGATGTTCACTCCCCCAGTCTCTTCAATGGCCTCTCCCCCGGCGACTATACGGTGGCTGCCGAACGGAACCGAGCGGTATGGAGTAGCTGCGGACACAGCGTAGACTTCTTCGACCCGTTCCCGTCCGATTACTGCCCGGGCCCGGAGCTGCCATGGCGCAATACTACGCCCGATTCGGTCTCGGTAACCGTTGAGAGCGGCATGACCGTCGAGATCGTCTTCGGCATGCAGCCGTTCGATATCGCGGCGATCACAGGCGGCGCTGTACTGGAGGACGGCTACGCACCGGCCGGCACGTTGATTGAGGCGCTGGTGAATGGCCAGGAGTGCGGCACGACCACGACGCCCGAGAGCAGCGGTCAATTTGACTTGACGATTCTCGGGGCCGGGGAGCGCCCCGGCTGCGCCACGCCGGGCGACCTGGTCCACTTCCGCGTCGGCGGCGTCGCCGCCGCCGAGACTTTCACGTGGGTGCCCTTCATCGACACGCCCGGGGCGTTCGAGTGGCAGCTGCAACACCTGTCGGCGATGGAGGAGCGCGCGTGGTACTGGCTACAAGGGCCGGCGGACGACCTACCGGCGGTTGGCAGCACCGTACAGGCGGTGGTGGCCGGCGTGGTCTGCGACGAAACAGTGGTGGAAGCTGCACCGTCCACGGGCCTGATCGTGCTCTCGGAGGCGTCGCTTAGCAGCACGGCCGGCTTCTCACGCCTGATCGTGCCGTCGGAGAGTATCCAGCCCGGCTGCGGGCGGCCCGGCGCGACGGTCGCCTTCCTCGCCGGCGGCGTCGAGGTGGGCTCGATACCCTGGCAAGCCGGACTCCAGCGGCTAGAGCTGGCGGCGCCCGTGCAATCGCCCGTAGCCGGCAGCGGCCAGGGACCCGAAGTCGGCCGCGGCCTGTGGGCACACGGCGGAGGCGTCGCCACGACGCTCATCGCCGCCCTCTTCGCGACGGGCCTGCTGCTGGCGGGCGGCAGTCGCTTGCTCGCCCGGCGGCGCTAACCGCCGCAAAAACGTTTCTCCCCTACCCTAGCGCTTCGTAACGTCGATCACGGTCGGCCTTCAGCGGAACTCCTATAGTTACAGCATACCCCATGGGGTATAGGATGACCCGGTGAGGGGAGCATGGACAAGGAGAGAAGAAATGACTGACATAGCCAAGCGAATGAACCAGCTCTCAGAGGAGCGCTCCGAGCTGTATCGACAGCGGGCGAACGGCAGCCGCGGTGACGCGAACGTCCTGCGGCGCATCCGGGAGGTCGGCCGCGAGCTGGACGGCCTCTGGGACGAGCGCCGTCGAGAGCGCATCGGACGGCTGGAAGGAATCGACCTCCTCGTCGACCGCGCGTACACGCGGGCGTACGGCGAGAACTACGACGACGCGGTCGCGCCGCCTCGCGACGCCGCGAGCGAGCGCGAAACGGTCACGCTGGCTGCGTAGCAGGTCGGGAGCAAGGTGGACGGGGGAGTCAGGATGCAGTACTCGAAGGGACAAGAACACGGCGGCAAGAACGGGAGCCGCAGGCCGGGCCAGGCCCTGGTGTTAAGTGGTGGCGGCGTGCTGGGCGCCTTCCAAGCGGGCTTCCTGCGGGCACTGTTTCGCACATCGTTTCGGCCATCGCTCATCGTTGGCACCAGCGCGGGGGCGCTGAACGGCGCGTTCCTTGCCCTCCACCCGGACGAGCAGGGAGCAGAAGAGCTCGTCGGGATCTGGCGAGAGCTGCGTCACCAGCGGCTGTTCCTATTCAACCCTTTGCGGATCGCGTATCAGGTTGCTTCCAAGCAGCTCTGCCTCTCGAATGGTGCGATCTTAAGCGAGCTGGCTGAACGGCACATTACTGTCGACGATTTCTCCGCGACCGAGGTCCCGCTCTACATCACGGCGACGAACCTAAGCCAAGGGCGAAAGGTGACCTTCCACGAGGGCCCCCTCTCGCGGGCCATTCTCGCATCCACGGCGCTTCCGGGTATCTTCTGCCCGGTGGAGATAGACGGCGACATCTATGTCGACGGCGGCGTCCTCGCAAACCTCGACTTGGAGACGGCCATTGATTTGGGCGCAACCGACATCCTGGCCGTAGACCTCTCAAGCTGCATCGACGGCCGGCGGCCCGACAGCATCGTTGGCCTCTGGATGCAGACGCTGAACGTGATCCACCGCGAGCGTGTGGAGCACGAGATGGAACGTCTGACCGGCCGCGCTCGCATTACCCTCGTTCAGCCCGGCATCGAGTCCAGCCTAAGCCTGAGTAGCCTGGCTGCGGTGGACCGGCTGCTGGAAGAAGGAGAGCGGTTCGGCGCTGATGTGCTCGGATCGTATCTCGGGGAAGACGGCCGCCTGCAGGCGGGCACCGTCCATATGCCGCTGCACATCCATCAGTGACTTTGATTCGATAGGAGGAGTACCATGGACGTAGGAGTAGCCATTCTGGGAGGGCTCATCGGCGGTGGTGTCATGATCGTCATGCTGTATATGATGATCTGGCTCATGCCCAAAGAGATGAAGATGAACCTCCTGCTCATGCTGGGCACGATGATGGTGCCGATCGGCGCCATGGCGTACCTGGTCGGCCTGATGATGCACGCCATGATGAGCGTGGTCTTCGGCGTGGCGCACGGGGCGTTGCTGGCGTCGCTAGACGTCGACTCGGTAGCCGCAGGTGTAGGACTAGGCATCCTGTTCGGCTTCGGCCATGCACTCATTACCGGCACGATGCTCGGCGTCATGCCGCTGATGCATCCGCGGATGCGGCCGCTCCAGCCGAAGCTGATCCCGGCGATGCTCGGCCCAGCCCCGGTATCGGAGGAAGAGGCGCTGGACCCGCCCGGCTTCTTTGCCCTGAACTATCCACCGCTGACGGTCATGGGGTTCTTCATGATGCACATCATGTTCGGAATCGTCGTCGGTGTAATCTACGGCGCCTTCGCGTAGCACGAATGGTAAACGCATGCGTGGGCAAGGAATGAGCGGTCGGAATCGAGCCGTATCGGAGGGAGGTGATCCATGCCGGAACCAGCCGTGATGAGGAAGTAGCGAACACACTAGAGGAGGGGAGAAACAGATGACCATCGGAACCACAACAGCGGAAGGGAGCAACAGATGACCATCAGAGCCACAACAGCGGAAAGGAGAACCAGATGACGACCGGATCCACAGCAATGAGCCTCACGCGCCCAAGCGCACCGGAGAAGGAGTATGGAAAGAACGCGTGGCAGTTCAACGCCGGCCTCCTGCTGGCCCTGACCGGCGTGATGCTGCTCATGGTCTTCTTCGTCATTAGCGCCGTCGTCGCCGGGTGGGTCTCAGACCAAGACCCGGCGGACTTCGGCCGGATCATTGCATATAACTCTTGGCTTCGACCATTCGCCATAGCTTCGATGGGGATGATCATGATCGGCATCGCGATCATTCTCTTCGGCATCGTTCGGAAGCTGTGGGTACGAGTGGAGAGCGTCAAGGAATCGCTGCAGGTGCTGGCAAAGCACGGCAGCGGTTCTTGATGTTGGAGGTAACCTATGGCAACCGCGATTGAAACGATCAAGACGAAATTCGGCGCAGCGACGGTGCGGCCGGCCGGCGCGGGCCAGCTCCCCATCCACAAGATGGCGAACTGGATGTGGCTACCCATGCTGATGATGGGGGCGATGTCCCTCATGACGGCGATCGGGTTGGGCATCGCCCAGGCCAACGTCGGCGATAGCCTGGGTGAGGAATTCACCGCCCTTCGCCAGGCTAACTTCGAGACGCTCGGGCCGCTCGTCAGGGCATTTCTGTTCCTTGGGATGGCGTTGCTGCTGACCGGCATCGCCTTTCTGCTCGGCACCATCCTGGGCGCCCTGCGTTGGGGCGGCGGCGAGGTGCAGGAGTCGGTCGGCGGGCCGGTGAAGACACTGAAGATGCCGCTCACGGCGAAGATCTTTATCGTGCTGATGATGATGGGCCTGATGACGGAGCTGGTGGCCTTCGGCACGATGATCTACGTCGCCAATCAAGCCCACTCGGCCTGGATCAGCGCGGCCGGGATCGACTCGCCGGGCGACACAGCGGCCCTTCATAACGCCATCACGTACGGCGCCTGGGCCGGCCCGCTGCGCCTCGTCGCGGTCGGGATGATCCTCACCAGCATCGCCTTCGCGCTCTACACGATTTCAAACGTCCTGGGCTTCCAGTTCTCGCGCATCCGCGAGCTGATCACGGGACAGGAAGAAGGAGGCTCCTAATGGCAAACGGACCACAGATCCTCGGTCACGCCGTTGGACCTTACCACGAAACCGATAGGCCACTGGGTCTCCTGCTCCCGCAGACCGTGGGCAGTATCCTGTGGGCGCCCATGACGATCATGGGAATTATGCTGGTGTTCGTCGCCTTCGGGCTGGCGATCGCCCGCGCGCAGATCACCACGGATTTAAACGTGGAGTTCTCGGCGCTCGATAAGGCGAACGTCGAGACGCTGGGTCAGCTCGTCCCAGGCTTCATGTTCCTGGGCTTCGCGATGATCTTCGCTGGTATCAGCTTCGCCATCGCCCGCATCCTGGGCGTGTTCCGCGCCGGCGGCGGGCTGATACAGGAGGCCGTCGGCCGGGGCATCAAGACCCCGTATATGCCGATCACGGCCTGGATCTTCCTGATGGGCATGATGATGGCGATGATGATCCTGATCTTCGCCTTCGCGGGCCACATCTTCGCCGCCACTCAGGCTCACGATGCCTGGATCAACGCGACGGGCCCAGCGAACCCCGGTGACGTGTCATCGCTTGGCACGGCGGAGACCTGGGCGACCTGGCTTGAGGGCCTGCGACGGTTCGCGGTCGGCCTCTACCTGGCCTCCATCGCCTTCGGCCTGGCGACGATCCTCAAGGTCATCCGCTTCCAGACGCTGAGGATCAAAGAGCTGGCGGAGGGCGGGCAGGCGTCCGCGTAGCACAGCGGTACTCGGGGAGCCCCTCCCCTCCCCGTCTGCTACCAGAGCGGCAGGCAAGGCGTCCATCGGCGCCGCGTCCTGCCGCTCTGGCATGTCCTCGCCAATCCCTGGCACTATGTCGCTCTAGCCTCTTGACCGTTGGCAGGTGTAGTGATAGCGTAGAGGAAACGTGAAGAATAGCACAATCCTCGCACCAGAGCACTGCGAAGCGATTCCTGACGGCGCCCCCTGTGGCGCCGTCAGGCGTTTTGCAAGAGACAACGAGTTGCGGGCGTAAAGGGGGGCTCATCTGAATGCAAGAAGTAGGTAGGTGGAACCGACTGGGGGTGGCGAGACGGCTGCGCAGGCCCCCCGCATACTTCGCAGGAGTTCTGGCCGCGGCCCTCGCGGTCTTCTTGCTGGCGGCCTGCGGCGGTGACGCTGGGGACGGCGACGGCCTGTCCGGTACCATCATCGGCGACGGCTCCAGCACCAGCTTTCCCATCAGCGAGGCCGTGGCCGAGGAGTTCCGCAAGGTCCAGCCCGGAGTCGACGTCGTCGTCGGCATCTCGGGCACGGGCGGCGGCTTCAGCAAGTTCTGTAACGGGGAGACCGACTTCAATAACGCCTCCCGCCCCATCAAGGCCGAAGAGCAGGAGGTCTGCGCCGCTAATGGCATCGAGGCCGTCGAGTTCCAGATTGCCTTCGATGGCCTCTCGGTGGTGGTCAATCCGGAGAATGACTTCGTCGACTGCTTGACCGTCGAAGAGCTGAAGCGCATCTGGGAGCCGGGGAGCGAAGTCGATAACTGGAACGACGTCCGAGCCGAGTGGCCCGACGAGTCCCTCGAGCTGTACGGCCCCGATACCGACTCCGGCACCTTCGACTACTTCACGAGCGAGATCGTCGGCGAGGAGGATGCCAGCCGTCCGGACTACGCGGCGAGCGCCGACGACAACGTGCTGGTCCAGGGCATCGCCGGCGATGACGAGGCCTTGGGCTACTTCGGCTTCGCCTACTATACGGAGAACATGGATAAGCTGAAGCTGGTGGCTATCGATGGCGGAAGCGGCTGTGTGTTGCCCTCCCGAGAGACCATCGAGAGCGGCGAGTACTCGCCGCTCTCGCGCCCGCTGTTACTATACGTGCGTCAGGACGCTCTGGAGCGTCCCGAGGTGGTGGAGCTCGTCCGCTTCTACCTGACCGAGGGCCGGGCGCTAGTCGCAGAGGTGGGATACGTGGAAGCGCCTGAGGATATCTATCAAGAAGGCCTGGCGAAGCTTCCATGAGTGTGGCAGCGTGAGCTCAACCTCTCGCATCAGACGCGACCGTCCGCTGGAGGCGCGGCTCCGCCGGGGCCGTGAGACCGCCGTGCACGGGATCCTTTTCCTGTGCGCCTTCATCTCCGTCTTCACTACCGTGGCGATCATCGCCACACTCCTGCAAGAGACGGTGGGCTTCTTCCAGGAGGTCTCCATCATCGACTTCCTGACCGGCACCGCGTGGTTCCCAGGAGCAGGGCAGTTCGGCATCCTGCCTCTTCTGAGCGGGACATTGCTGGTGGCGGCTGGCGCGGCGATCATTGCTCTTCCCGTGGGGCTGGCGACGGCAATCTTCCTCAGCGAATACGCGCCCGCCTGGCTGCGCGGTGTTGTGAAGCCGGTCTTGGAGATACTTGCGGGCATCCCCACGGTCGTCCTAGGGTTCTTCGCCCTCACGTTTCTGTCGCGGGAGATCGTCCAGACGCTGTTCCCCGATGCAAAGCTATTCAACGCAGCCAGCGCTTCCATCGCTGTGGGCATCATGATTATCCCGATGGTCTCCTCCCTAAGCGCGGACGCGATGAGCGCTGTACCGCGCAGCCTGCGCGAGGGAGCCTTCGCCTTGGGCGCCACGAAATTTGAGGTGGCGCGCAGGGTGGTGGTGCCGGCAGCTCTCTCGGGCATCGTCGCATCCTTCATCCTCGCCATCTCCCGGGCCATCGGAGAAACGATGATCGTGACGCTTGCGGCTGGAGCGACACCGAACCTCACATGGGATCCGCTGGAGAGCGTTCAGACGATGACCGCCTACATCGTCCAGGTCAGCTTGGGCGACACGGCGCAGGGAAGCCTGGAATTCAAGACGATCTTCGCGGTGGGGATGAGCCTGTTCCTGCTGACGCTCGCAATGAACGTGGCGAGCCAGTTCCTTCTCCAGCGTTTCCGAGAGGTGTACGAATGAGGGCACCAGAAGCGAGCTTCCGCCGTCGGCTCTTCGCTCGTAAGGTCACAGCGATGGGCTTCGCCGTTCTCTGCCTGCTGGGGACGAGCGTTGGCATCGTGGCGCTCGCGCTCCTGCTCATCGATGTCACCCAGGAGGGTATTGGCCGCGTAGGCTGGGACTTCATCAATAGCTTTCCCTCACGCCGGCCGGAAGATGCGGGGATCAAGGCGGCGCTCTGGGGCACGATCTGGATGATCAGCATCACCGCTGCCTTCGCCATCCCGATAGGCGTGGGCGCGGCCATCTACTTAGAAGAATACGCGCCTCGCAACTGGATGACCCGGGTCATCCAGACCAACATCTCGAACCTGGCCGGTGTGCCCTCCATCGTGTACGGGATGCTGGGGCTCACGTTGTTCGTGCGGGCAATGGAGTTGGATCGCAGTGTCCTGGCCGGCTCGCTGACTCTGGCGCTCCTGGTGCTGCCGATCGTTATCGTCGCATCGCAGGAAGCGCTGCGTGCGGTGCCGAATTCGATCCGAGAGGCCGCCTACGCCGTGGGCGCCTCTCGCTGGCAGGTGGTGTCGCGGCAAGTCGTTCCGGTAGCCCTGCCCGGCATTCTTACCGGCATCATCCTGGCCCTGTCCCGGGCTATCGGCGAGACGGCGCCGCTCATCATGATCGGCGCCCTGCTCTTCGTGCCCTTCACCCCCAGCGGACCGCTGGATCGGTTCACGGTGCTGCCGATCCAGATCTTCAACTGGTCGTCGCGACCGCAGCCGGAGTTTCAGGAGAACGCCGCCGCCGGCATCATCGTCCTGATGGTAGTGCTGCTCAGCATGAACGCCGTCGCGATCTTCCTGCGTAACCGCTTTCAGAGCGGGCCCCAGGTGTAGCAAATGGTGCAAGAAGGGTTGCAAAGGGCGCTCTCGCAATCGTTCATGGCCCAGACCAGTGGGCAAGCCGGTGGCACGACAGATGACTTGCCTCGCGGGCCGGTCGCTGAGACGCGAGACCTCAACGTCTGGTACGATGACTTTCAGGCCTTGCGTGATATCTCCCTGCAGGTGCCAGGGCACCGAATTACGGCCATCATCGGGCCTTCGGGTTGCGGCAAGAGCACCCTCATTCGCTGCTTCAACCGGATGAACGATCTCATCGCTGGGTTCCGGTCGACAGGCGACGTAATATTTCAGGGACAGGATATCTACGGAAAGGGAATCGACCCCGTCGAAGTGCGGCGACGCATCGGGATGGTGTTCCAGAAGCCCAACCCATTCCCCAAGTCGATTTATGAGAACGTTGCCTTCGGACCCAGAATCAACGGCTACGTCGGCCACCTTCACGAGATCGTCGAGCGAGCGCTGCGGCAGGCGGCCCTCTGGGACGAGGTCAAGGACAATCTGCGCAAGAGCGCCCTCACCCTCTCCGGCGGACAACAGCAGCGTCTGTGCATCGCTCGTGCGCTGGCTATCGAGCCGGAAGTGATCCTGATGGACGAGCCGTGCAGCGCGCTCGACCCGGCGGCTACCCTCAAGATCGAGGACCTCATGCGGGAGCTGGCCCGCGAGTATGCCATCGTCATCGTCACCCACAACATGCAGCAAGCCGCCCGCGTGGCCGATTCCACCGCCGTGATGATGATGGCCGAGGATCGCGCCGGCGAGCTGATCGAGTACGGGCCGACCAAGGAGGTCTTCACCAACCCGAAGGAGCAGCGCACCGAGGACTATATCACCGGACGATTCGGTTAGACAGGATGCATGCATGACTCGCACAGCGTTTGACCATCAGCTCGCTGAGGTGCAGGAGGACATGGTGGAGCTGGCCAGCATGGTGGAGACCGCGATCGAGCGTTCGGTGCAGGCGCTGGAAGGCAGGGATATTGAGCTTGCTCACCGGATTATTGACGACGACTTGAAGATCAACCGTAAGCGGTACGAAACCGAGGAAAAATGCCTGGAACTTTTCGCCACGCAGCAGCCGCTGGCTGGCGACCTTCGGACGATCGTCGCCGTGCTGCACATCATCGTCGATCTAGAGCGCATGGGGGATCATGCCGAAGGCATCGCCAAAGTCACCCTTATGCTCGGCCACGAGCCACCTATCGAGCCAGACATCGATCTTGCGCCCATGGCCAAGATCGCCATTCGTATGCTTGTCGGGAGCGTCGATGCGTTCAAGGACCGCGACGCCGGCCGCGCCCGCGCTATCTGCGACGAGGACGATGAGGTGGACGCTCTCTACGACAAGGCGTATGGCGAGCTCGTCACGCATATGGTGAACGACCCGGAGACGATCGATCGGGCTACCCATCTAGGCTGGGTGGCCCACAACCTGGAGCGCATCGCGGACCGGGTGACCAATATCTGCGAGCGGGTCGTCTACCTTGTGGAAGGCAAGATCGAGGAGCTAAACGTCTCGAAGTACTAAGGAAGCACCGTGGCCGAACCCCATCTGTTTTTCCCTGGGACGGATCATCGCCTGGCTTATCCTCTAGCTCCTGTGCGCTAGGCCGAGCCCCGAGACGCAAGCCGTTGCTTGATCTGCTGCTTGATCTCGCGTACGCGCTTCATCTCAGGGTAGGCGCCGCCCTCGGCCTTCCGGTCGAACAGCATCTCGCCGTCGGCGGAGACCTCTAAACGGCCGTCGGCCACCGGGATGAGGGTGACCGGGGCGTCCTCGCCGAATTCGTGCCAGATCTCGGTCGCCATCCAGGCGGCCAGCGGCAGGTAGCCTCAGACGACACAGTACTTAATCTCGATGGTAAGTATGCCGGCGTAACGATCTTCCATCTGGCCTCTCCTTCAACTGCTCAGTGTTCTCTGTAGAGTATATCCTTCCCCGCCGCCGAGCCCTATCTTGCTGGGAACTTAGCCGGCCTCTTCCAGCATAGTCCTCACCCGCCGCGCGATCGCGAGGCTCGATGTCATTCCCGGCGATTCGATGCCGCCCAGGTGCAGGTAGCCGCGGTCGTGCCAGATCAGGAAGTCGGCTGGCCCTTCGCCCGGGCGGTGGAGCTTGGGCCGGTAGCCCACCTGGCCGGGCATCACGTCGTCGGCCGTGAGCCACGGGAGGTAGCGCTGCGCGGACTCGAC
This sequence comes from Chloroflexota bacterium, assembly GCA_022570885.1. GTDB lineage: Bacteria > Chloroflexota > Dehalococcoidia > DSTF01 > RBG-16-68-14 > JACZTE01. Next base: position 12,132 of record JACZYW010000068.1, read on the forward strand.
GAACTGCGAGCGGCGGCTGTCGTC
>JACZYW010000069.1 GCA_022570885.1 Chloroflexota bacterium
TGCCGCTCACGTAGTCCGCCCAGGTACCTCCCGTCGCCTTGGGCGGGCCGCCCGGGTAGCCGTTGAGCGAGTTCAGGCCGGTGTAGGCGTGGATGGTGCCCATGAAGGCGCGCAGCCCGCGGTCGCGCCCCTCCTGGCCGAAGCCGGAGCACGAGAGCATGATGATGTCCGGCTTGATGCGCTGGAGCTCCTCGTATCCGAGGCCGAACTTCTCGATCGTGCCGTAGCTGAACGCCTCGATAACGATGTCGCTGATGGCGATGATGTCCTTCGCCATCTGGGCCTGTTCCGGCTCGCCAAGCTGAAGGGTGACGCTCTTCTTTCCCGCGTTAATCGAGTTGAAAAAGCCGCTTCGGTTAGGCCCGGCGATGGCATCGGCGTAGGGCGCGTTCTCTCGCGTGTGCTCCATCGGCGAGAGCCCCTCGATCTTGATCACCTCGGCGCCCATCCGCGCGAGCAGATAGGTGCCGTATGGCCCGGCGATGATCCAGGTGAGGTCTGCGACGCGGATACCTTCCAAGGGCAGGGAGGCGCTCATGCTTGCGAGATCACTCCTGCCTCGGCCAGCGCCGCCAGCTTTTCGTCTGAGTAGCCCAGCCGCTCGCCGAAGATCTCACGGTTGTGCTGGCCCAGCAGCGGCGCGGGCCGTCGCATGCCCCAGAAGTCGCCGCCGAACCGGATGGGCGCGCCGGGGCAGCGCACGCGTCCCAACACCGGGTGGTCGAACTCCACGAACGAACCGCGGTCGTGGAAATGCGCCGCTTCGGCGGCATCGGCCACAGTATTGACCGCGGCCGCCGAGACGCCTCGCGCTTGGCTGTCGCGGAAGAGCTGTTCCTTCGGATAGCGCTGCGTCTCCTGCCCGATCAGCGGCTCCAGCGCATCCCAGTGCTCGGATCGGCCGCGCATATCGGCGAAGAGCTCGTTCTCGCTCCACTCCGGGTTGCCGAGGACGGCCAGCAGGTTGCGCCACTGCTCCTCCGTGCGCACGACGTAGTCGATGTAGCCGTCGGCGGCGGGCTGCTGCCCGACGTAGGGCACCGAGGGGATGGCGCTGGCGCTGCGGATGGGCGCTATCCCGGTGTAGGTCACCCGCGTGATGTCGACCTGGAAATGCATCGCGAGCACCTCCTGCAGCGCGATGTCTACGTGCTCGCCTTCGCCATCGGCCTGGCCGACGAGCGCGCACATGGTAGCGGCGCCCGCCGCCAGCCCGCCCGCGAACTCGCCCATGTAGCCCGGGATGACGATCGGTGGCTCGGCCTCCAGATCGCGGGCTCTGGCGCCATTGTGGAAGGCGATGCCGCCGGTGTGCTGCACGATGAAGTCGTTGCCGAGGTAGTCTCGCCACGGGCCGTCCTGTCCGAAGGGCGTGATCGACGTCATGATCAGGGAGGGGTGGGCGGCGTGCAGGTGGCCGTAGTCCAGCTCGGCTGCGGCCATCCATGCCGGCGAGTTCTGTTCGATGAGGATGTCGGCGTTTCGCAGCAGCTCAGCGAAAATCTCGCGTCCGCTGCGGCTCTCCACGTCCAGCGTGACGCCGAGCTTGTTTGTGTTTACATAACTAAAGAGACCGGAGCGTTCCGGGCCGGCCTCGTCGTTCGGGAAGGGGCCGCGTCGGCGCAAGGCGTCGCCGTCGAGCGGCTCTACTTTGATCACGTCGGCCCCCAGGTCCGCGAAGAGCTTGCCGCAGAACGAGGCGGCGATGCCCCGGCCCAGTTCGACAAGCTTCAGATCTTCGAACATGCCGTCGCCGCTAGATACCCAGCGCCTGCGCCGCGGTCTCGCGCTCGAGGAAGGAGTCGCCCAGGATCACCTCGTCCAGTCGCATGCGACGCCAGTAGAGCTGCACAGGATACTCCAGCGAATAGCCGTAGGCCCCGTGGAACTGGAGCGACTCGTTCGAGGTCTGGCGATAGGTGTCGCTGGCGAAGAACTTGGCCATCGCCACGTCCTCGGGGCAGGGGATGCCCTCGCTCAACTGCCAGAGCACCTTGTACACGAGGCGCCGGGCGCCGTAGACGAGCTGCGCGATGTAGGCCATGCGGTGCTGAAGCGCCTGGTAGGAGCTGATCGGCCGTCCGAAGGTGACGCGCTGGTTCATATAGTCGACCGTCTTGCGCATGAGCGCCTCGGACGCGCCGGCCATCTGCGCGGCCAGGCAAGCCTTGCCTTTGTCCAGCGCCGGCGCGAGCTCGTCCCAGCCTCGGTCAGGCTCGCCCAGCACCGCTGCGGCCGGCACGCGCGTCTGCTCGAACTGGACCTCGGCGAGCATGTCTCCGCTCAGGACGCGATACCTGCGGGCATCGATGCCCGCAAGATCGGCGTCGACGATGAAGTTCGTCAGCCCGCCCTCAGGCGAGGACGACTGGCTGGTACGCGCCGTCACCAGCAGGTGGGTGGCCGCCGCAGTGTCTTTCGTGAACATCTTCGTGCCGTTGAGGACGTAGCCGTCGCCGTCGCGTTCGGCGGTCATCTCCACGCCCTGCGGGCTAATCTCGCCGTCGCGCTCGGCCAGCGCGAAGGCGAAGAGCACCTTTCCGGCGGCGATGCCCGAAAGCAGCTGCTGTTTCTGCTCCTCCGTCCCGTAGGCGGCGATGGCCGGGGCGGCGATGGCAAGCGTGGCTAGGTGTGGCCCCGGCATCAGCACGCGTCCGGCCTCCTCGAAGAAGATGCCGAGGTCGAAGAAGGTGCTGCCGGCGCCCCCGTACTGCTCGGGGATGCCCAGGCTGAGGAAGCCCACGTCGGCGAGCTTCTGCCAGAGCTCGGGTGAGTAGCCGAGGTCAGCCTCCTCGGCTTCACGCACCAGCTCATCAGGGCACTCCTGCTCCAGGAAGTCGCGGACGTTCTTCTGGACCAGCGCCTGGCTCTCACTCAGGTCGAACTTGATTGCCATCGTTTAGCTCCTCGCCATCCCGAGCATGCGCTCAGCGAGCTGGGTGCGCAGCACCTCGGAGCTGCCACCGCCGATGCTGAGCTGGCGGCTCCAGCGCGACAGCCGCTGGATCTCGTCCGCGAAGTCCAGCCATCGCTCGGACTCCTTGCGCGCCAGGATGCCATACATGCCCAAGATCTGCATACCCGTGGCGGAGAGCCGCTGGAGCAGGTCCGCCGACCAGACCTTTGCCATCGACGACAGGTGCGTCGGCGACGGGCTGTCCGTTGCGCCTGCGGCCTCTTCGCCCACCGTGGCGATATGGTAGGACATGTTCCAGAGCACCTGGATATCCGCCATGTGCTCCGCCAGCTTGAACCGCACCCACTGCGAGTCGCCGATCCAGCGACGGCCTCCCTGGTGCGCCTTCACGTACGCGACCAGCTCGTCGAGCGTGCGACGCGCTTCGCCCAGGTAGCCGGCGGCGATCTGGCTGCGCAGCGAGTCGAGTCCGGTCATCAACTGATACCAGCCCCGATTGATCTCGCCGAGCAGGTTCTCCTTGGGGACGATCACGTTATCGTAGTAGATCGCGGCGACGGTGTTGACCGGGTCGTCCTCCAGCAGCGCCATGCTGCCCATCACGTGGATGGGCTGGATGGTAATGCCAGGACTCTCCATCGGTACCATGATCATGCTGAGGCCGCGATGCCGCTCCGCGTCCGGGTCGGTGCGGCAGATGAGCCAATGCCAGTTGTTCTCGGCGTAGCCGGGATCGCCGGAGCCGCCCCATAGCTTCGAGCCGTTGAGGACGAAGTGATCGCCCTCCAGTTCGGCGCGAAGCTGCACGTTTGCGGCGTCCACGCCGGCGTTCGCCTCCGAGAGGCCCAGCGTGAAGCCGACCTCTCCCTTCGCGAACTTGGGGAGGAAATAGCTCCGCTGCTCGTCCGTCCCGTACAGGCGGATGCTCTCGGCGACGTTGTAGAGCCCGCCCGGGAGGACGCGAAAGTAGCCGCACTCCTCGAAGAAGATCGTCTGCTCGATGGCCGACCAGCCCTGGCCGCCGAGCTCCTTCGGCCAGTGGACGACGTACCAGCCCTTTTCGATGAACTTCTGCCTGATCTCGTCGGAGCGATACGACCCGACCGAGCTCCCCTTGGCGCGCGCGATTACCTCCGGCGTCATCTCCTTCCGCAGGAAATCGCGCACCTCCTCGCGGAACGCCACCTGCTGCGGCGTGAAGCTGAACTCCATAGTTTAGACCTTCCTCTCGGCTGAGAACTGATCGAGCTTGGCCATCGCCTCGTCTGCGGTGCGGACGCGAGCCATGCGCGGGAAGCTATTCGCCAGCGTCCAGTCGTGGGCCTCTTGTGTCGGCGCCGAGCAGCAGTCGCTCAACACCACGCAGTTGAAGTCGCGGTCGCGCGCCTCGCGACACGTCCCTTCGACGACCATGTTCGTGGCGACGCCGCCGATCAGGATCGTGTCGATGCCGGCGGAGCGAAGGAAGATCTCCAGCGACGTGCCGTAGAACGCGCTCACCCGGCGTTTTACCACGAGGTAGTCGTTGGGCTGAGGCGTAAGCTCGTCCACGATCTGGGTCCCTGAAGTCTCCTCGTGCAAGAAGTCCGCCGGCATCGCCGGCGCTTGGCCGCTGCTGGCCTGGTGGAGGGCGGCATCGGTGATGGCCGGCACTGCGCCTCCGCCGTTGGCGCGCCGGTGCACGACGACGTACATGATCGGCAGCCCTCGCTGCCGCGCTCCCGCCACCGCCTTCGCCATGCGGCCGACGACGCTCTTGTCGAAGGCGAAGTGCGCCACGATGTCTCGCTGCATGTCGGCGACGACGAGAGCGGTTCGCTCGGGATCCAGGACGTCTTGCATGAGATGCCAGCACCCACAGGTTCCGTACTATACTTACTACCTCGTCGTGCCGTGTCAAGGGCTTGCGCCGCTCGTCGCGGATCGGCTAGCGTCATGGCAGCGACAGCGAGGGAGGTCAACGTATGGAGCAAGGCAATCGGGCAGCGGTGGCCGGAGTGGGCTGGACGCCGGTCGGCGCCTACCCAGGTCGCTCGGCCTACTCGTTCATGGCCGAGGCCGCGCTCCACGCGATCGCGGACGCCGGGCTGACGAAGGAGCAGGTGGACGGCCTCATCGTCATCCCGTCGCTCGTGCAGCCGAGCATCATGCCCGCAGCCACGTTCATCGATTACGTCGGCATCCGGCCGCAGCGCTTCAGCGCGGAGCCCGGCATGGGCGGGGCAAGCGGCTGCGCCGCCATCCGCCAGGCCGCCGCCATGATCGAGGGCGGACAGGCCACGGTGGTGCTCGTCGTCGCCGGCGACGCGGCGCTATCGGGCCGCCCAGCCGGCAGCGTCTACGCCGGTGGCAGCCAGTTCGAAGCGGCCTACGGGACGTTCGCGCCGGCGCTCTATGCGCTCTATGCCCAGCGCCACATGCACGAGTACGGCACCACGCCGGAGCAGTTAGCCGAGGTGAGCGCCGCCTGCCGCCATCACGCTTCCCTGAATCCGGACGCCCAGATGCGCGATCCGCAGACGGTAGCGGATGTGCTCGCCTCGCCCATGATCGCGGAGCCGTTGCACCGGCTGGACTGTTGCCTGATCTCGGACGGCGGCTGCGCCGTGGTGCTGACGTCGCTGGCGCAGGCTCGCGATTCGCAACGCCCGCCCGTCCTGCTGCTGGGGAGCGGCGAGTGCCACACGCACGACAAGATCTGGCGCGCGCCGGACTACGTATCGAGCGGCGCGGTGGAATCCGGCCGGCAAGCCTTCGCCGAGGCCGGCCTCGCACCCGCCGACATCGACGTGGCGGAGATCTACGACTGCTTCAGCATCACGCCGATCATCCTCCTCGAAGACCTCGGGTTCTGCGCGAAAGGCGAAGGCGGGCCGTTCGTCGAGGGCGGGCGGATACGGCTGGGCGGGGAGCTGCCGATCAACACCCACGGCGGCCTGCTCTCGCACGGACAGCCGGGCATGGGCGGCGGCCTCTTCCACGCCGTCGAGGCGATCGTGCAGGTGCGGGGCGACGCCGGCCCCCGCCAGGTCGCGGGAGCGAAGGTCGCGCTCGCGCACGGGAACGGCGGCATCTTCGCCAGCCAATGCACCGTGATCGTCGGGCGCGACGCCGCATAGCCAGGAGGAGAGCGTGACGAAACCATCCAAACCAGCGCCCGTGCCCGATCCAGAGACGGAGCCGTACTGGGAGGGCATGAGACGGCGCGAGCTGCTGATCCCGCGCTGCCGGAGCTGTAGCGCACGCTGGTTCCCACCTTCGACGAGCTGCCCCGCCTGCTCCGGCTTCGACTACGAGTGGGCGGCGGCTTCGGGGCGAGGCGAGATCGTCACCTACACGGTCGTTCATCGGGCGCCAGGGCCGGCCTTCGCTGACCAAACGCCCTACGTCGTCGCGATTATCCAGCTAGCCGAAGGGCCACGGCTGCTCACCAACGTCGTCGAGTGCTCGCCGGACGAGGTCTCCATCGGCATGCCGGTGGAGGTCACGTTCGAGGAGATTACCGCGGATGCGACGGTACCGCAGTTTCGGCCGCTCGCGAAGGGAGAAGGAGGGTAGAGTATGGGACTGCTATTCGATCTCGACGGCCACATCGCGACCGTGACGATCAACCGTCCGGACGCGATGAACGCCATCGACCAAGAGACAGCCGATGAGCTGACCGAGGCGTGGGAGCGCGTACGGACGGATCCCGAGATATGGGTGGCGATCCTCACGGGCGCAGGCGATCGCGCCTTCTGCGCCGGCGCGGACAGGGAGCACCCCCCTAGCCTGAGCGGGCTGGAGGAGGTGCCGGGCGGCCTGAAGACGCAGATCGCGTTCGATCTCAAGGGGCTGAACGTCTGGAAACCGATCATCGCCGCCGTGAACGGCCACGCTATCGGCTCTGGCATGGAGATGCTGAGCGGCACCGATATCCGCATCGCCGCGGAGCGGGCGACGTTCGCGCTCTACGAAGTGAAGTTCGGCTCCCTGCCGTACGGAGGATCGGTGGCCAGGCTTCTGCGACAGATACCCTACTGCCACGCGATGCGTCTCCTTCTCACAGGCGACCGCATCGACGCCGAGGAGGCGCTGCGGATCGGGCTCGTCAACGAGGTCGTGCCCGCCGAGCGGCTGCTGCCGCGGGCGCGGGAGATCGCCGAGCAGCTCTGCGGCTACGAGCCGGCGGTGGTGCAGGGGATCAAGGAGGCGGCCATTCGCGGCCTCAGCGTCGGTCTGGAAGAGGCCTACGTCCTGGAGTCGCTGTACGGAGAGCGGGTGAGCAACATCGTGCGCTCTGCCCGCGAGAAGGAAGACTAGTCGCCGCCGTAGAACTCGACGGCGCCGTCAGCGACGAGCTGATCGACATCTTCCTGAGCGTAGCCGAGGATCTCCCGCAGCACGAACTCGTTGTGCTCGGCGATGCATGGGGCGGGCCGTTGCACCACAGGCGGCGTCTCCGAGAGGCGCACGCCGAAGAGCTCGGCCTGGTAGTCTCCCCAGTCGCCGTGGACGACCGGCACGAAGTGGCCGCGATGGATTAGCTGCGGGTCGGCGAAGAGCTGCTCCTGGTCCAGCACCACGCCCGCGGCCACCCCTTCCTTCTGGAGCTGCTCCATGAGCGGGCGGCCCTCGAACTTCCGCGTCTCCTCCGCGATGGCGGCGTCGAGATCAGCGTCGTTCTGGCAGCGGTCGGCTTCGCCGGCGAACCGGGGGTCGCTGAGCCAGTCGTCCCGGCCGAGGACGCGGCAGATCGCCTGCCACTCCTCCTGGCTAAACGCCGCGATGGCGATCCAGCGGTCGTCGCCCTTGGTCGGGTAGACGCCGTGGGGGGCGGTCGCGGGGCTGTCGCCGGCCATGAGCCGGTTCCCCTCGCGTAGCTGCACGCGGTCGTTGACGACGTAGTCGAGCATGGCCGGGCCGGTCATGTTGGTGAGCGCCTCCATCTGCGAGACATCGATGTGCTGGCCTTCGCCGGTGCGGTCGCGGTGGTCGAGCGCGGCGATGGTCGCGTAGGCGGCGAACATGGGCACGACGTAGTCCGGGTAGGCGAGCGTGACGCCGGTCGGTGGGCCATCGGGCCAGCCGATGAGGGTCGACATGCCGCTCATCCCCTGCACCTGCAGGCCGTAGCCGCGTAGCTGGGCGTGGGGCCCCGTCTGCCCTTGGAGCGTCAGGCTGAGCATGATGATGTCAGACTTGCGCTTGCGCAGGCTCTCGTAGTCGAGCCCCCATTTCGCCATCGTGCCGGGAGTGAAGCCTTCGATCACGATGTCGGCCCAATCGACGAGCCGGCCGATGACCTCGCGGCCGCGGGCGTTGTTCAGGTCCAGGCAGAGGTTGTACTTGCCCAGGTTCGCCGCCCCGTAGTAGGAGCTCTTGTTGATGCCCGGCCCGCCGGGCGCGTTCGGCGGAGAGCCGCGGGCGAGATCGACGCGCACGGCCGATTCGACCTTCACGACGGTAGCGCCGTAGTAAGCGAAGAGCACGCCGCAGAGCGGCCCGGCGGCGACCCAGCTCATGTCGAGCACGTTGACCTCGTCGAGAACTCCCGGAGTCTTGCGTTCGTCCGCCATGCTAGATCGCTCCTTTGGCGCTCAGCGTCTCCAGCTCGCCGCTGGAGAGCCCCAGCTCGCCGTACACCTGCGCGTTGTGCTCGCCCAGGAGCGGCGCTCGGCCCTTGATCCGCCACGGCGTCTGCGACAGGAGGATCGGCGCGCCCAGGTAGGTCATGTTCATGCCCAGCTCAGGGTGCTCCACCTGCTGGAAGTAGTCGCGCGCCTTTAGCTGCGGGTTCTCCAGGTTTTCGGACACGGTCTGGACGGGAAAGATCACCAGCTCCTTCTCCTGGGCCATCGTCATGATCTCGTCCCTGGTGTAGCGCTCCAGCCAGCGCGCCAGCACCTCTTCGGCGGCGGTGGCCTCCTCCTGGTCGCACTGCCACTGCCCGGGCAGTGGCGAGAAGCGAGTGGCGGTGAGCCACTTCGGGTCGACCAGGAACTCGGCTGCGTCGTCGCGCTTCATCAGCTCGAGCAGCTCGGGCAGGTGCGGCCCGAAGAGCGTGCTGACCGCGACCGCGCCGTCCTTGCACGGGTAGATCGTGCGCGAGATCACCTTGCCCAGGTTGATGCTCGGCCCGCTGCGGGTGATGTTTCGCCCCTCGAGCGACCAGTAGCCGGTGACGCCGCCCGGCCCGGCGAGCGTGAAGGTCACCACCTCCTGCATCGACGCGTCGACCCGCTGGCCGACGCCGGTCCTGCGAGCGTGGTACAGCGCGAGCGTGCCGCCCAGGGCGGCCCCGAGCGAGGCGTGGTAGTACGCCTGCGAGGCGCGCGCCCGCGTCGGTGGGCGCTCCGCTTCGCCGAGGAGGTTGAGCAGACCGCCGAGCGCCAGCCCGACGAGGTCCGACCACTTGTAATCGCGATAGGGGCCGTCCTGGCCGAAGCCCGTGACCGAGACCCATACCAGCTTGGGATGATCCTTGCGAAGCTGCTCGTAGTCGACGCCCAGCCCTTCGAGGAAGCCCGGCGGGAAGGACTCGAGCACCAGGTCGGCCTGCGCGACGAGACGCCGGAACAGCTCTCGCCCCTCTTCGGCCTGTAGGTTACAGGTGATGCCCTTCTTGCTCGCGTTGAGCACGAACCAGAGCAGGCTGCGGTCGGGCCCCGGCTCGTCGCGCACGAACGGGCCGATGCGTCGCACCGAGTCGCCTTCGACTGGCTCGACTTTGATCACCTCCGCGCCCATCTCGGCGAAGGCGCGGCCGGCGTACTGGCCGATCTCCGTCGTCAGGTCCAGCACGCGGTAGGGGCTTAGCGCTTCTGGTTTTTCAGCCATCGTTCATACGGATACTACACCACCCGATACTACAACACCGCCTCGGCGATGCGCGCCAGGTGCGTCGTGCCATCTCCCAACAGCAGCTCATTGCTCTTGATCCGCTTGAAGTACAGGTGCAGGTCATGCTCCCATGTATACCCGATCCCGCCGTGGACGTGAATCGCCTGGCCGCCGACGAACGCGCCCGGCTCGGCCGTCGCCACTTTCGCCATCGCGACGGCGACCACTCGATCCTCGGCCTCAGCGTCGATCTTCACCGCGGCGTGGTAGACCGCGGCCCGCATCCGTTCGACCGCCGCCGCCATGTCGGCGATGCGCGCCTTCACCGCCTGGTTCGCGCCGATAGGCCGGCCGAACTGCACGCGCTCCTTGGCATAGGCCACCGTCAGCTCCAGCATTCGCTCGCCGACGCCCAGGCTCTCCGCCGCCAGCCCGGCCCGCCATTCGTCCAGCAGCCGGTCGATGGCATCGCCGCCGTCCTCGCCGGCAAAGAGCGACGCTTCCGCCGCCACGGCCACACCGTTCAGCGACATCTCGTACTGCGGTACCGACCGATCCATCAGCTCCAGATCGCTCCATTCGATCTCCGAGGCGTCGCTCGGCACGACGAACAGGCCACGGCCGCCGTCCGGGAGTGTCGCCTCCACGAGGGCAAGGTCCGCCAGCGGCCCGTATGGTACGAGTGCGTGCGAGCCGGAGAGCTGCCAGGCTTCGCCCTCCCGTTCGGCGATGCAGCCCGGCTGCTCCGCGTTGACGCCGCGCAGGGCCAGGGTGACGCTTGCCGATCCGCCGGCGATCCGCGACAGCAATTCGCTGCGGCGAGGGCTGGGCGGCGCCCCAGCAATCGTTCGGGCGGCCAGCAGCGTCGTGGTGAGTGGCAGCGGCAGGACAGCGCGGCCGGCCTCCTCCAGGACGAGGATCAGATCCTCGAATCGCAGGCCGGCGCCGCCGTCCGCCTCCGGGATCGTCACCGCTGTCCAGCCGGCGTCGGCCAGCGTCTGCCAGAGCTCAGCGTCGCGGCCATCGCCGTCGTAGGCGACGGCGCGGACGTGGCCGATCTCGCAGGCGCGGCCCAGCAGCTCGCGCAGGCCGCCGCGCAATAGCTCTTGCTCTTCGTTCAGCTCGAAATCCAGAGATCGCTCCTAGCCGCGTGGCAGTCCGAAGATGCGCTCCGCGATGATGTTCCGCTGGATGTCCTGGGTGCCGCCGTAGACGCTCGCCACGCGCGAGAGGAAGTACTTCGAGATCCACTCGCCGCCCGCGATCGCGTAGGGCGAGTCCGGCATAGCGAGAGCCTGAGGGCCAACGAGCGCGAGGGAGAGGTCGCCCAACTCCTGCTCGGTCGTCGCCCAGAACAGCTTCATGTACGATGTCTCCGCTCCCGGCGGCAGGCCGCGCATGTAGCGCGTGAGGTAGCGCAGGTTCGCCAGCCGCATCAGCTCGATGTTGGTGTAGCTCTCGGCCAGACGCTCGCGGATACGCGGGTCCTGAATGAGCGGCTGGCCGTTGCGCTTCGTCGTCCTCGCGTACTCGCGCAGCTCACCCCACAGCCGCTGGTAGCCGGCCACTATCGACATGGTGATCACGCCTCGCTCGTAGGCGAGGAGCCGGTTGGCGACGGCCCAGCCGCCGTTCAGCTCGCCCACGATGTTCGCTCTCGGCATGCGGACGTTGTCGAAGAAGAGCTCGTTGAAGTCGGCGCTGCCGGAGATCTGCTTGATCGGCCGCACCGTGATGCCGGGGGTGGTCATGTCGACGAGGAAGAACGAGATGCCCTTGTGCTTGGACACGTCCGGGTCTGTCCGGACGAGGAGCGCGCACCAGTCTGCGTAGTGCGCCTGCGAGCTCCAGATCTTCTGGCCGTTGATCACCCAGTCGTCGCCGTCCAGTTCGGCTCGCGTCTGCAGGCTCGCCAGATCGGAGCCCGCGTCGGGCTCGGAGAATCCCTGGCACCAGACCACCTCGGCGCGCATGATCGGGGGCAGAAACCGCTGCTTCTGCTCGTCCGTCCCTACGTCGATGATCGTCGGGCCCACCAGGCTGAGACCGAGAACGTCGAGCGGCTCCGGGGCGTCGGCACGGAGCAGCTCCTGATGGTAGATCACCTGCTCCATGGAGGTTGCGCCGCGGCCGCCGTACTCTTTCGGCCACGAGACGCCCAGCCATCCGCCCTCGCCCAGCTTCTGCTCCCAGGCGCGGCGAACGTCGTTCGTCTCCTCCTCGGACAGCTCGCGCAGCCGGGAGCTCCTGTGCTCGGCAGGCAAATTCGACTGAAGCCAGCCGGAGAACTCTCGGCGGAACGCCTCCTCGGATGGCGATAGGTTCAGGTCCAACGCGACAACTTTCTCTACGCTCGCACGGCCTCGGCAAGAGGCGAGTGGAT
>JACZYW010000070.1 GCA_022570885.1 Chloroflexota bacterium
CGTCGCAGCCGCAGCGCACGGCGACCACGTCGTAGGGACAGAGCTTCAGCTCTGTCCGCCTCCGCCCTCACCCCGACCTTCGGTCACCCCTCTCCCAGTGGGAGAGGGGCCGGGGGTGAGGGCCTACTCCACCGTCACGGTCTTCGCCAGGTTGCGCGGCTGGTCCACGTCGCAGCCGCGGCGCAGGGCGATGTGGTACGCGAGCAGCTGCAGCGGCAGCACGGTGAGCAGCGGCAGCAGGAATGGCGACGTCTCCGGCACCTCGATCACGTGGTTCACCTTCGACGCCAGCTCCTCGTCGCCCTCGTTGATCACCGCGATCACCGTGCCGTCGCGCGCGCGCACCTGCTCGATGTTCGAGAGCATCTTCTCGCGCAGGCCGTCGCGCACGGCGATCGCCACCGTCGGCATCGTCTCGTCGACGAGCGCGATGGGCCCGTGCTTCATCTCGCCCGCCGGATAGCCCTCGGCGTGGATGTAGCTCAGCTCCTTCAGCTTCAGCGCGCCCTCCATCGCGATCGGGTACTGGAGGCCGCGGCCCAGGTAGAGGAAGTTGTCGAAGCCGGAAAGGCTGTGCGCCAGCTCCTCGAACGCCGGCTCGTTCTGCAAGACGCGGCCCATCAGGTCGGGCAGGTGGGCGAGCGGCTCGATCAGCTCCGCCAGCTTCGCTTCGTCCAGCCGGCCGCGCAGGCGGCCCAGGTGGCAAGCGAAGAGATAGAGCGCGACGATCGATGCGGTGAGCGTCTTGCTGCTCGCCACGCCGATCTCCGGCCCGCAGCGCGTGTAGATCGTGCCGTCGGCGATGCGGGTGGACTGGGCGCCCGGCGTGTTGCAGATCGTAAGCTGCGGCGAGCCGCGACGCTTCACCGCCTGCATCGCCTCCAGCGTGTCCACCGTCTCGCCTGACTGGGCGACAGAGATGACCAGCGTCTCCGGCCCCATCAAGGCGCTGCGATAGCGAAACTCCGAGGCGTTATCCACCTCCGCCGGCACGCCGGCGATCGACTCGAAGTAGTGGCGGGCGACCATCGCGCCGTGGAGGCTGGTGCCCATGCCGATCAGCACCACTCGCTCTATCGACCGCAACGTCTCTTCGGAGAGGCCCAACTCCGCCAGCTCCACCGAGGGCGGGTCGAACAGGACGCGGCCGCGGAAGGTATCGAGCACGCACTCCGGCTGCTCCATGATCTCCTTGAGCATGAAGTGCTTGTAGACGCCCTTGGCCGCTGCCGCCGGATCGAGCGGCATCTCCTGCGGCTCTTTCTCGATCGGCCGGCCCTCCGCGTCCCAGTAGCGCACCTCCTCGCGGCCCAGCTCGACGGTCTCGCCGTCGCCCAGGAACGCGACGGTGCGGGTCTCCGGCAGGAGCGCCGGCAGGTCGCTGGCGAGGAAGTGCTCGTTTTGGCCATAGCCCACCACCACGCCGCCCGCGTTGCCCACGCGGGCCGCCACCAGCCGGTCAGGGTGCGAGCGGCTGCAGACGACGATCGCCTGGGCGCCTTCGATGCGCTCGATGGTGCGGCGCAGCGCCGAAGGCAGGTCGTCGCCGTCGCGCAGATGCGACTCGACGAGGTGGGCGATCACCTCGGTGTCGGTCTCCGAGTCGAAGCGATGGCCCTCGCCCTGCAGCTCCTGCCGCAACGCGAGGTAGTTCTCGACGATGCCGTTGTGCACCACCGCCACGTCGCCCTCGCAGTCGAGGTGGGGGTGGGCGTTCTCGTCGGAAGGCTTGCCGTGGGTGGCCCAGCGGGTGTGGGCCAGCCCGATCGTGCCCGGCGGGTAGACCCCCTCCAGGTGCGCGACCAGGTTGCTCAGCTTACCGACGTGCTTCTTCAGGTTGAGCCGGCCCTCGCTATCGAGGATGGCGATGCCGGCGCTATCGTAACCGCGATACTCCAGCCGCTGGAGTCCCTCCAGCAGCAGGGGGCCCGCCTCACGCGAGCCCGCGTAGCCGATGATGCCACACATGCAGCGCTCCTTTCTGCAATGCTCCGTGCTGGTTGCCGAGGCGCAACGCGCCGGCGGCAAACGAATCGTCTGGGCAGAGGTGGGGAGTGCGTGTGTTGTATGTGGTCGCGGGTTGTTGAACAGGGGTGGGCGTGTTCCCCTGGCACACTGGACGGCCTTTGTCAGCGGCTCTCACCCCTGGTTTGTACCGTCCATCACGACTGTGCAGCCGGGAGGCCATCCGCCGAGTTGTTCGATCAGCCTCCTCCTCGTCATCCTTCCGTTAGGAAGGACCTGGCGCTTACTACACTACTTACCTGTTCCGCGACGCTCTGCTCGCCTCACCTCCTTTCGATCCGTTCGCTGAAGCCTGCGCTTGTGCTGGCGCCGGCGCCAGCTCTCGCAGCCGCGCCACCACCGCCTCGATGGCGTCGTCCGGCGTCGATGCGCCGGCGGTGACGCCCACGCGCTCGTGGCCGTCCAGCCACTCCGGCCGGAGCTCGTCGGCGGACTCCACGTGGTGAGTCTCGACGCCCTCCTCGCGGGCGACCTCGGCCAGATGGCGCGTGTTGGCGCTCTCCCGGCCGCCGATTACGACCATCAGGTCCACCTGGTGGGCCAGCTCTTGTGCCGCGGCCTGCTGGCTGGTGGTGGCGTTGCACAGCGTGTTGATCACGCGCAGCTCGCTGATGCGATCCATCCGGCGTTCCAGCAGCGCCCGGACGAACTCGGCGAAGTGGGCCTCCGTCTCCGTCGTCTGGGAGAGGACGCCGATGCGCGTGGGCAGATCGTCGGGCAGGGCGTCCAGCGCGCCGATGTTGGGGACGGCGAAGGCTTTGCCCTTAGCCCAGCCCAGCACGCCGCGCACCTCCTTGTGGTTCGGGTCGCCGAAGACGATGACGGCGAAGCCTTCCTCCACCAGCCGCTTCGCCCACTGCTGGGAACGGGTGACGATGGGGCACGTCGTGTCGACGACGGAGACGTCCCGCTGCTCCAGCTCCTGCATTACGGATTCGCTCACGCCGTGGGCGGTGATCGCGACCGGCCGCTCGTCCACCTCTTCCAGCGAGGCGATGACGTCGATCCGCTGCTCTTTCAGCCGTTCTACGACCTGGCGGTTGTGGACGGTGGAGCCCAGGCTGGTCATGCCTCCCAGCCGTTCGCTCGCCTCTTCCATCATCTCCACGGCGCGTCGCACGCCGAAGCAGAAGCCGAGGTCGCTCGCTAGAAGGATCTCCATGGTGACTCTAGTATACCCTTTAGGACTCCGCCGGCGCATCCTGCGGCGGCTCGCCTTCGGCGTCGGCGTAGACGCCGCGATACTGGGGCGGCAGCAAGGCGGCGATGTGGCGCATGATGATTTCGGTGGCCTGGGCCGTGGTTTCGCTGGTGATGCGCTCTACAGGCGGCAGATGGAACGGCTCGCCGATGGTCACCTTCACGTGCGGGACGGAGCGGGGCTTGACGAAGATCCAGGGCCAGGTGATGTTTTTAGTGCCGGTGACGGCGACAGGGAGGAGCGGCGCTCCCGTCCGCAGCGCGACGAGGGCGCTACCCGGGTAGCCACGCCCCAGGCCGCCGGTGCGGCTGCGGCTGCCTTCCGGGAACATCACCAGCATCTCGCCCTGAAGCACCAGCTCCCCGGCGACGCGCAAGGCCGCGCGATCGGGCACGCCCCGCCGCACTGGAAAGGCGCCGAAGATGCGGAAGGCCGGGCCGATGATCGGCCAGCCGATCATCTCGCGCTTCGCCATGTACGTCGGGTGGCGCGGCAGAGCGAGGGCGAGGGCGGGTGGGTCTGCGTTGTTCAGATGGTTGCTGACCAGGATCAGCGGCCCCTCCAGGGGCACATGCTCGCGACCGACCACCTCGAACTTGCGAACGTAGACGAGGAAGCAGAGCTTGTCGAACAGGATGATGGCGCGGCGGTATGCGCTTAGGACTGACATGGCGCCAGCTCCAGGATACGCTCCACCACCTGTTCCAAAGAGAGCGCATCGGTATCGATAACGACGGCATCCTCGGCCGGGCGCAGCGGGGAGACGGCGCGTTCGCTGTCGATAGCGTCGCGATGGGCGAGCTCGTCCCGCACCTGCTGTAAGGTCACGCTCCGGCCCATCGCGCGCAGCTCCTCGTGCCGCCGGCGGTCGCGTTCCGCGGCGGAAGCCTCCAGGTAGACCTTCAGCGGGGCGTCCGGCAGGACCACCGTGCCGATATCGCGGCCGGCCATCACCACGTGGCCTTGGCCGGCCATCGCGCGCTGGCCCCGCACCATCGCCTCGCGCACGCCCGCAACGCGAGACACGAGCGACACCGCCTTGCCTACTTCTGTCGTGCGGAGCAGGTCCGTCACGTCGTGGCCGTCCACTCGCACCTGATCGGACTCCAGCGTCAGTTCGACGCCCTCCGCCAGCCGCGTCAGCGCCGCGTCGTCCTCGAGATCGATCTGTCGCTCGTGCGCCAGCCAGGTGATCGCCCGATACATCATGCCCGTATCGATGAACCGATAGCCCAAGCGCTCCGCCACCCGGCCTCCCACCGCGCTCTTGCCCGAGGCGCTGGGCCCATCGATGGCGATGTGGTGATCCCCTGGCGGGCCGCTATCGCGTTGCTCAGTCTTTACGTTCGTAGCGCTCTCCCTCCGAACTTGTGCTCCCGAGGATTATAGGCAGGGCCGTGGGAGGGAGACAAGGCGAAGTTTCAACAGGCGAGACTACTACCGCCCCCAGCGCCGCCGCGCGTACCAGGCCGCGCCGCCCATCGCGATCGCTCCCGCCACGAGTGCGGTCGCGACGCCCGCGACTACCAGCGTCGCGTCGTCACCAGCCGTCTCGCTCTCTACCGGCGTTCGCGCGCGGCGTTGCAGCACCGGCGTCGGCAGCGGCGCGTTCGACGGCTGGGTGGAGGACATCGTGCCGTCCGCCTGGGATGCGCCGCCGGCATCCGCCGAAGTCCGGCCAGCGAGCGAACGAGCGCTGGAGCGCCCGGCTGCATCGCCCCGCGACAGCTCGGCGGCGGACGGCGCAGCGCCGTCGGAGCTTTCGGTTAGGCCAGGCGTGGCCGGCCTGAACGTGACGTCATCGATGTAGATGACGGCGCTATCGGCCGACGCCGGCCGCAGGAGGACGCGCGCCTTCGCCGAATGTGCGCCCTCCGGCGACTGCACCGGCCCGGTGGTCAGGTAGCGATAGCGGCTGGCCGGCTCCTCTAGTCGCGTGGTCGAGTCGACGGTGGCGAGGGCGCTGCCGCTGGCGTCGGCGCTCGCGTACCAAGAGATGCGCAGCAGGACGTACGCCACGCCAGGGTCGCCCATATAGACGTAGCCGTCCAGCTCGTACCACGCGGCGGGAGCAACCGCCACCGTCTGGTAGATCCACTTGGTCGCGACCGTGGCGCTAGCGAACCGGCCAGCGAATCGGCCGCTACGAACCGGCGCGTCCACCTGTGTGAATAGGCCACCGAATGAGCGCCATCCCACCAGATCGCCGGCCTCCTCCGACTCGAAGCCGCCGTTGAACAGCAGGCCGTGTGACGGCGCGAGCGAAGCCGCAGTCGCAGCAGGGGTGGCAGTCGGCAGCGGCGCGAGCGCAGGAGGCGGCGCGGTGGCAGTCGGCAGCGGCGCGAGCGCAGGAGGTAGCGCGGTAGTAATCGGCGACGGCGCGGGCGCAGGAGGCGGCGCGGTGGCAGTCGGCGACGGCGCTGGCGCAGGAGGCGGCGCGGTGGCAGTCGGCAGCGGCGCAGGCGCAGGAGGCGGCGCGGTGGCGGTCGGCGCAGGCGCAGGACAAGGTTCAAACGTCAGGCTCTCCAGCCGCAGGTCATCGACGAAGACGCTAGCGCCAGCGGCCCCAGCGACGAAGACCTCCACCTCAGCCGAAACCGTTCCGCACGGTACGGTGATGCGTGCCGACCAGCTACCTGGCGCGACGAGCTGTCCGGCGGTCGCCCTATCTGGAAAGCCACCGTCGCTCCGCAACGCCACGTTGAGCTGCACCCACTGGACATCGCCGTCGATGGCAAGCAACCGGCCGCTCAGTTGATAGGAGCCGCCCGGAAGGATCGATACCGGCTGATAGCCGCGGGCCGTTGGGCCTGGATCGATGGTGAGCGCTCCGGCCGCAGTGCCGCCCTGGCCGAGGCCCGGGGCCTGGCTCCACCGGCCGCCCATCGCCTGCCAGCCTGAGACGCCATCCTCAAAGCCGCCGTTCGCGAGAAGCTGTTCGGCGCGCGCAGCTTGGTTTGGCGCTGCCGCCAACAGCGTTGCCAGGACGCATGCAAAGAGGAGCGACGAACGCACCATCCCAATCGCCTTCCTTGGCTGGGAACCTGGGCTCCTTGCCCTCTTGGGGGGCTCCGAACGCGGCCGGCCCGGCGATCACCGTCTACTGCGGCCGCAACCGCGCCCAACCGAACGTTCGCCGGTCGTGTGCCTCGGTCTCTCGCGTCTCTCTAGAGTTAGCGTCGGAAGCGAACGCGTCGCAAGAGCAGCGTCTCGCTGACCATCTGCGTATCATCGGGCATGGACGCCTCATGCGGCTCGACCTGCGCCGGCTCCCGCCGAGCGGGCGTCTTCGCCCGCCAGGGCCTGCGACGCACCGCGCCGCGCACGAGGCGACGCAAGAGAACTTCCGCTAGCGTACCTGCAACGACGAACGCCGCCCCCTTGACGACGGCCACCGGCAGCGGCGGACGCCAGGCCACCGGCAGCGTCCGGCCATTGCGCACCGATGGGAGCCGCTCGTCGGTGAGGGAGAGGCCGCACTCGCGACAGAAGTTGTCCTCAGGGTCGTACGCCGTAACGCAACGGCCGCAGAGCAGCGTCTCGGATGGCAGGGGATCTCCGTTCTCTCTCAAAGCTCGGCTATTATAGCGGGCCGTCGCCGGCTATTCAACCAGTTATTGATTGACCACATGCAATCGTTTGCGTAGAATAACGGCGCAGGATGCTGAGATCGAGGAAGGATCCTCCAACCGAGACTCGAACCTGCAGAGCCCGTGTCAGGTTTCCCCACCACCAGCACCTGGCACGGGTTCGTTTGCCCCGCTGACTAAGGCCCTTATTCCGCCAGCGACGACCCCACCGCGGCATCGATCTCCGCCGTCAGGTCCAGCCCGCCCGCGAGCGCGCGCCCCGCGGCATCGACCGGTCTTCGATCGATGATGCGGACGCGGCCCTGGGCGATAGCGCGCAGCGTGGCGACGACCAGCGGCAGCTCGCGCGCCGCCCCGTGGCGGCGGATCTCCTGAAAGAGCGGATGCTCCTCGCCTTCGACCGCCGCTGATGGCCCGAGCGCCCGCCACAGCGAGTCGAAGCCGGGCCCGCGCAGCGAATAGGTACCGTACGCCACCGGCGGGCCCCGGTCCAGCTCCTCCGTGGCCAGGTGGATCATGACGCCGCTGCGCTCCGCTCTGCGTTCGATCAGCCGGTGGATCACCTCCTGCCAGGTGCCCGCCGGCCCGCCGGGCTCGGCCGGGTGGAGATTGAGGAAAGGATGGAGACGCGCCATCTCCGGCGTCAAGATCAGCATGTAGCCCGCAAGCATGCCGATGTCGAACGGGTGCTGCGCGATCAGCTCCGCCACCCGACGGTCGTACTCGGCGCGCCAGGGAGGCAGCGGCTCGCCGGGCCGCGAGCGGGCGCCGTCGCGTTCGCGGCGGAAGCGGCGAGCGGAGAGGGTGAGACCGGTGATGCCAAACGAGGCGACCAGATCGAGAAAGCCGTCCGTCGCCTCGTGTTCGCCCCGCTCTCGATTGCAGAAGACGAAAGCGATCTCGGCGTCCAGCTCGCCCCGCCGGATAGCGTCGACGGCGGCGGTGAGCAGCCGGCGGGAGCCCTCGCCCCGGCCAGTAGCGAACCAGCCTACACGCAGCGTCATGCTACCTCGCCACGCGGCGGCCCAGGTGCAGCCGCCACCTGATCTTCGCCAGGGTGCTCAAGACGTGAAAGCCGACGAAGGACCGCCTGCCCACGATGCTGCCCTTCTTCAACGCGAGCAGAAAGCCGCCCGGGCCCTCGAACGGCGGTAGCTCGGTGTAGGCGCGGCCGATCTCCCACGGCGTATGCGCGTCGGTCGCTGCGCTCATCAGCTTGTCGTGCTCCTCGGCGAATCGGCGGGCGCGGTCGTCGTCGACCGCGAGGATCGTGCGAGAGTTGAACACCTCGATGATGTCGATGTCGGGGAGGATGCGCAGCATCGCCTCCTCCCCCAGCGGCGACCGGCGCAGACGGTCGAACGGATGGGGCACCAGCACCAAGCCGCCCTGCTCGCGGATAGCGCGAACCGTGTCCTCAGGCGTGAGCCCCTTGCGCACGCCCTCCTGGAGAAAGAGGCCGATGATCTCCCCTTCCGTCGAACGGATCTCCTCGGCGACGATCACCTGGAACGGCGCGACTTCCCGCACCGCCAGCGCGCCGTCGATGTTGTTGTGGTCGCTCACCGCCACGCAGTCGATCTCGGCCTGCCGATAGCGCCGGGCGAACGTCTCGACGGAGGTAAGCGCGTCGCGGGAGAAGTGGGTGTGCGCGTGGAGGTCGGCCTTCATCGTGCTCCCAACATGCTATCGCGTGAGCAGCGCTATGGTCCCGGCAGGACGTGCCGAGGAAGCCCTAGCGCCGGAACGTTCAGCCGATCTCATGCCCAGAGTATAAGCCAATCCGGCCGAAGGTTCACCGCCGTGTTCTTCGCCCTGGTGGCAGCTACGTGCGATCGCGGAGCCAGCGCAGACCGTCCTCCAGGATATCGACTGCGTCGCGGTGCCACTCCTGGTAGTGGAGCGCGTACTCTTGCGCCAGCTTGGGCACGAGCAGCACGCCCAGCCACCCGGCGACGCGACGGTTCGTGAGCTCGTACGACGGCGCGAAGCGGCGCGCGGCGACGTAGAAGAGGAAGAAGTTCTCGAAGAGGTTGGGAAAGAGGATGAGCAGCTTGCGGATACCGGTGAGCTCGAACGCCACGACCCCGATCAGGCGGTAAGCGAAGAGGGCGATGCTGATCCGCCGGCAGAGCAGATCGGGCCAGCGCAGCGAGACCAACAGCTCGATCGCTAGGTAGTAGGTGTCGAGACCCTTGTCGATCGCGTGATAGTTCGGCAGCGGGTACCCCCCGAAGGGGAGCATGACCACGAGGAGGAAGTCGAAGGCGTCGACGAAGAGGGCGGCCAGGCCACCCCAGAGCGGCCAGCGGAAGATGAGCAGCGGTACGGTAAGCCGGATCGCTACGACGATTAGTAGCTCGTAGGTCATCGCACGAGCCCTGCCGCCTCGCGCCTATCGCTGCCGCCCGCCTATTCTTCCTCCGGCTGGAGCGCGGCTTGCCCTGGCGCTGCTTCCTCCTCCGTAGACGCGGGGGCCGGCGCAGGCTGCGCGAACGACTCGCGCAGCTTGGTGATGCGTTGCTCGGCGCCGTCCAGCAGCGCCTGGCAGCGCTTGGCCAGCTCCATCCCCTCCTCGTAGAGCGTGATCGACTCCTCCAGCGAGAGGCCGCCTTTCTCTAGCTTCTCCACCGAGTCCTCCAGCTTGCGGTAGAGCGCCTCAAAGGGCTCGTCCTGACGTCCGTCTCGTTTCGCCATGATCACACCTCCTCGGAGAAGAGCGGCGCCTGCTCGGAGGCGATCGCTGCCTTGCGACGGCGCACCCGGTCCGGCACCGGCCGGCCGGAATCGACGCGCACGGGAAAGTCGCCGTCGCGCACCCGCACGTTCAGCCGCTCGCCCACCTTCGTGCCGGCCACGGTGTCGACGACATGGCCGTCGCGCTGGACGAGCGCGTAGCCGCGCTGCAGCGTAGCGTAGGGATCGAGCGAGCGCAGCGCCAGCTGGAAGCCGTGCAGCCCCTTCTGGAAGCCGCGCACCAGCCCCTCGACTGTGGCCAGCGCCGAGCGCGTGAGCTCGTCGGTCGCCTGCCGCTGGCGGCTCACGTCGGGCGCGGCCCGCTCGATGCGAGCGACGGTCGCGCCTACGCCGGTGCGGCCGTCGCCGGTCAGCCGCTGCACATGCGAGAGCAGCGTGCCGGCGGCGATGCTCAGCCGCACCGATACCTCGGTGCGGTCCGGCGCGATCAGCTCGGCGGCGGCCGACGGCGTGGGCGCGCGCAGGTCGGCGACGAGATCGGCGATGGTGGTGTCGGTCTCGTGGCCGACGCCGGAGACGACGGGCCGCAGGCTGCCGAAGATGGCGCGGGCGACCGCCTCGTCGTTGAACGCCCACAGATCCTCGAGCGAGCCGCCGCCGCGGGCGACGATGATGACGTCGATGTCGGGCTCTTCGTTGAGGGCGGCGATGGCGGCGACGATGCCGGGCACCGCCTCCGGCCCCTGGACGGCGGTAGGCGCGAGCGCTATCTCCGCCAGCGGCCAACGCCGCTCCATCACCTGGCAGATGTCGTGGAAGACGGCGCCCGCCGGCGACGTGGCGACGCCGATGCGCTGGGGGAAGCGGGGCAGCGCTCGCTTGCGCCCTTCGTCGAACAGCCCTTCCTCCTGGAGCCGCGCCTTGAGCCGTTCGAACTCCGCCTGGAGCGCGCCCACCCCCTCCGGCTGGACGAAGTCGACGATGCACTGGAGGTTGCCGCGCGCCTCGTAGAACGAGATGTGGCCGTGGGCGACGATAGCGTCGCCGTCCTCGAACTGGAAGCCCTTGTTATCGCGCTTGAAGAGCACGCAGCTCAGCGCCGCGTCCGCGTCCTTCATGCTGAAGTAGAAGTGGCCGGACGGGTAGCGGCGGAGGTTCGAGACCTCGCCGCTGATCCAGAGGTCGCTGAGGAAGAGGTCGCTCTCGACCAGCTCCCGCAGGTGGGTGGCGATCTGTCGGACGGCATAGACCTGCATCGATTGCAGTATCGCGCCAGGAGGGGGAGGCGTGCAAGGGTGAGCCCTCACCCCCGGCCCCTCTCCCTCAGGGAGAGGGCTTCGTCGTGAGCTCAGCCGAACGGGTGACCGGCAGGTCGGGGTGAGAGCCGGCTTGACAACGGTGGCGGCAGAGAAACCACACTGAGGGTTGAAACGATAATTATCCCCTTGTCGTAGACAGGCGCGCATGGCGTAGAATGATGGAGCGCACCACGCCGAAGGGGCGTCGATATTGTGTAAGCGAGCCAGTTGAGCAGCAAATGCCTCGAATAGACGACCAGCTCCTAGACTGCTCGGTATACCTCTATCCCACCGTGGAGCAGGCAGAACGCGGTGACGCGGTTGGCGGTACTGGATTCATAATCGGCGTCCCGTACCGTCGTGCGAAGGGGTATACACACCGTTATGCTGTGACATGCAGCCATGTCATTAGGCGTGGTGCGCCAGTAGTACGCGTCAACACCAGACATGGCGAGTTTGACGTTCTCGACCTTGGCCCAAAGCAGTGGACTCACCACCCTGACGGTCACGATATCGCGGTGTGTCCGGTGTCCCTTCCTGCAAACGACTTCAAGTACAAGTGGCTGCCACAAGAGATGTTCATGACGAAGGAATTGATAGAACAAGAGGATATCGGCCCTGGCGACGATACTTTCTTTGTAGGGCGATTCATTACCCATGAGGGCAGGCAGCGAAATCTTCCAACTGTGCGCTTTGGCAATATCTCAATGTTGCCTTGGGAAAAAGTCCGAAACAGAATGGGGCTAGATCAGGAAAGCTTCCTAGTAGAATCCAGGTCGCTCCCTGGTTATAGTGGCTCACCCGTTTTCGTCTACATTTCGGCGTTCGCCAAGCGTCCAGGCAAGAGCACGACGATAAGTAGCAGCGATCGCGGCCCTTGGCTACTGGGTATCGACTGGGGCCACGTGAATGAACACCAGAAGGTTTTGGAATCTGATGGGGAGACTCCCGTTAAGGATGGCTGGGTAGTCCAGCAGAATTCGGGGATGATGGCTGTACAACCAGCATGGAACCTTGCCGAATTGTTGCAGGTGCAGGAGCTTGTAGAGATGAGAGAGGACCGAGAACAGCAATGGGAGGCCCAAGAGCGCCGAGACGCGAGTGTTGTCGCTGACTCGGCGGAGAGACCACACTGAGGGTTGAAACCCTCAGCTTCTTAAGTAAGGCCGGTCTTCGAGGCTAGCGCGGATTCATCCCGCAGACGGTC
>JACZYW010000199.1 GCA_022570885.1 Chloroflexota bacterium
CGCGTGCGGAAGATGAAGTTGCCCGTGGTGATCTCGTTGCGAAACGACTTCCCCTGCTGGGCGATGCCGAAGGGCAGCTTGCGGCGGCTCGTCGTGAGCACGTTGTCGAAGTTGACGAAGATGCCCTGGGCCGTCTCCGGCCGCAGCCAGGCGACCGCGGCTTCGTCCTCCAGCGGCCCGACGAAGGTCTTGAACATGGTGTTGAACTGCCGCGCCTCGGAAAGCTTCCCTTCGCACTCGGGGCAAGCTTGCTCCGACAGATCATCGGCGCGGAAGCGCTTATGGCAGTCGGTACACTCCACCAGCGCATCGGTGAAGTGGCTGGTGTGTCCGCTCGCCTCCCAGATGCGGGGCGACATCAGGATCGAGGAGTCTAGCCCCACCACGTCGGCGCGCTCCTGCACCATCGCCTTCCACCAGGCGCGCTTGACGTTCTGCTTCAGCTCCACGCCCAGCGGGCCGTAGTCCCAGGTGCTCTCGAAGCCGCCGTAGATCTCGCTGCTGGGGAAGACGAAGCCGCGCCGCTTGCACAGCGAGACGAGGGTGTCCATCTGGACGGTGGGTTCAGGGGAAGCTTCGCTCATCGTTGAAAGTCGAACATCTGACCGTATAGGCCAAACCTATCAGATGCCCGAGTCGAAGTAAAGAGGAGGACTCATAGGCGCGTCTGGTTCATTCTTGAGGGCTTGTTTTCAAGCCCTGCGGGATGAATCCCGCAGCTCCTCCGGTTGCGCAGTACGAAGCCGCGGGTTTCAACCCGCGGGGTAGGTTCAACCACCGACCCACCGCGGCTCTCAAACTGCGGCGCCGGGCTGCCGCCGCCTGCGCTTGCATCTTTTCGCGCTGGCCGCTATGCTCCCTTGGCAATGATCATACGCGGGCAGGGAGGCTGGGGCGATGGGTAAGCGGCTCATCATCGAAGGTGGACGTCCCTTGCGCGGCCGCGTCCGCGTCAGCGGCAACAAGAACGCCGCCGACTACGCGATGGCCGCCGCCCTCCTCACCGCCGACGACTGCATCCTCGAGAACGTACCCGACATCGAAGACGTCAGCTTCATGGGCTCCCTCCTTAAGCAGTTGGGCGCCGAGGTGGAGCAGCTCTCGCCTTCCCGCGTGCGTATCAATGCGGGAAGCATCCACTCGCAGGACGCCCCCAGCGACCTCGTCGTCAACCTTCGGGCCAGCTTCCTCGTGATGGGAGCGCTCCTCACCCGCTTCGGCCGCGCGGCCTGCTGCCCGCCCGGCGGCGACGTCATCGGCCTGCGACCGCTCGACATCCACCTGGCCGGCTTCCGCATGCTGGGCGCCGAGGTCTACCGTCGCGGCGACCAGTTCGTCGCCGAAGCGGAACGCCTCCAGGGCGCCCGCATTGTGCTCGACTACCCCAGCGTGATGGGTACGCTCAACATCCTCCTCGCCGCCACCCTAGCCGACGGCGTCACCACGATCATCAACGCCGCCGCCGAACCGGAGGTGGTCAGTCTCGTCCAGATGCTCAACCGCATGGGCGCAAAGGTGCAGGGCGCCGGCGGCAACGTCATCGAGGTGGAAGGGGTCGCGGAGCTACGAGGCACGACCCAGCGCATCCTGCCCGATCGCGTGGAGGCGGGCACCTTCGCCGTCGCCATCGCAGCCACCCGCGGCGAGGCGGAGATCCTGGAGGCGCAGCCGGAGCACCTGGACGCCCTCATCTGGAAGCTCCAGGAGGCGGGCGTGCGCATCCGGCCGGTCGAGGGCGGCATGGTCGTCACCGGCGTCGACGCCTATAAGTCGGTCACCGCGCAGGCGGTTCCCTACCCCGGCCTGGCCACCGATCTCCATCCTCCGCTGGCCGCCTTCCTCACCCAGGCGAAGGGAGTGAGCGTGATCCACGAACGCGTCTACGACAACCGGCTGCTCTACATCAGCGAGCTACGCAAGATGGGCGCCGATGTGGTCACCGCCGGCCAGACGGCCATCATCAGCGGCCCAACACAACTGCACGGAACCCCGGTGCGATGCATGGACGTGCGTGCCGGCGCATCGCTGGTCGTCGCCGCCCTCGCCGCCGAGGGCAGGACGGTGATCAGCGACATTTTCCACCTAGACCGAGGCTACGAAGCGCTGGACGAGAAGCTGCGCTCCCTGGGCGCATCCGTGCAGCGAGAGTAGCCGCGCCGAAAGGAGAACACCATGCTGCCAAAGCGCATCGGAATCGACCTGGGGACAGCCAACATCCTCGTCTACGTCAAGGGGCGCGGCATCGTCATCAACGAGCCGTCTGTCGTCGCGCTGGCCAACCGCGACAACACAGTCGTGGCCGTGGGCACGGAGGCGCGGGAGATGCTGGGCCGCACGCCCAGCACCATCTCGGTCATTCGCCCGATGAAGGACGGCGTCATCGCCGATTACCTGATCACGGAAGCGATGCTGCGCTACTTCATCAACAAGGTCGTCGGCCGCTTCAACCTGATCAAGCCGGAGGTGATGATCTGCATCCCAGCCGGCGTCACCAGCGTCGAGCAGCGGGCCGTCCGCGACGCCGCCGAGCAGGCGGGCGCCCGCCGGCCAGCCCAGCTGGTGCCGGAGCCGCTGGCCGCCGCCATCGGCGCGCGCATTCCAGTCGGCACCCCCAGCGGCAACATGATCGTCGATATCGGCGGCGGCCGCACCGAGGCGGCGGTGATCTCCATGTACGGCATCGTCGCCTCCGAATCGGTGCGCGTGGCCGGCGACCGGATGGACGACGCCATCGCCGCCTACATCAAGCGACGCCACAACCTCGTCATCGGCGAGCGCACGGCCGAGGAGATCAAGATAACTATCGGCAGCGCTATTCCGCTCCAGGAAGAGCTGACGATGCCGGTGCGCGGTCGAGACCAGGTGACCGGACTGCCGCGCACGACCACGGTCTCCAGCAACGAGATCACGCAGGCGCTCCAGGATAGCCTCGCTAGCATCGTCCAGACGGTGCGAGCCGTGCTGGAACGCACGCCGCCGGAGCTGGCCGCGGACATCATCGACCGCGGCGTGGTGTTGGCCGGCGGCGGCGCGCTCCTCCGCCACATGGACATCCTGCTCACCCAGGAGTCGGGCATCGCCTGCCACGTAGCGGACAACCCCATGGAGTGTACTGCCATAGGCTCAGGAGTCGCGCTGGAGCACCTGGACGTGATCAAGCGCAGCCTGCCGACGGAAGAGGAGTCGCTGGTCGCCAGCGCCTAGCGGCATCGCCGTTACTTCGCCGGCGTCTCCAGATTCTTGACGTAGTAGGTCATGCTCTGCAGTGAGAGCACCGGATCGATGTCCTTGATCCGCACGTGCGGAGGTACCTGAGGGGCGATGGGAGCGTAGTTGAGGATGCCCTTGACCCCGCTCGCCACGAGCATATCGATCACCTGGAAGAGGAGCCGCTGGCCGCCAGCGCCTAGCGGCACCGCCGTTACTTAGC
>JACZYW010000200.1:0-750 GCA_022570885.1 Chloroflexota bacterium
AGCTGAAGCTACGAAACGAGAAGGCTCCCTACTATCAGATGCGAGAGCAGTTCAATGAGTTGACGGCCAACGGCGGGCGGGCCTCGGCTGAGGCGGCGACGCTGTTCTACTACCTCAACCGGACAGGATACAACGGCCTTTGCCGATTCAACCGGAGCGGTGGATTCAACGTCCCGTTTGGCCGCTATAAGAAGCTCGTGTACAGGCGAGACTTCCTTGAGTACAAGCCGGTGCTCCGGAATTGGGCGCTCAAGTCGGTGGACTTCACGCGGCTGGCACTTGATGAGGATGACTTCGTCTACGCAGATCCGCCATACGACGTCGATTTCACGCAGTACGCCAGCCAGGGGTTTACCTGGGAACAGCAAATCCGTACAGCGGAGTGGCTTGCTCAGCATCCCGGCCCCGTCATTCTGGTGAACCAGGCCACGCCGCGGATACTGGAGCTCTACCGGTCTCTCGGATTCAAGCTCTCGACGCACGCCGCCCCCAGGCGGATCAACTGCACTGGAGATCGCACTCCAGCTATCGAGGTGTTGGCAACCAGGAACCTGTAGGTAGATCAATGACGAGGGATACTCGAACGGGCGAGGTCCTTGAAAAGATGGTCATTCCTGCTTTAGAGAGCGGCGGGTATGACTATCGTACTGGCGTCAACATTGGGCAGCGGCTGGGATTGGGGCGCCACATCGTAGACGTGCTGGCGGAGAGAGACGGCGAGCATTACCTTGTCTCACCACAGTGGCAGCA
>JACZYW010000200.1:760-3428 GCA_022570885.1 Chloroflexota bacterium
AGGACGGTAGTTATACGCGAGCCTATCTCGTGCTGGGAGGCGATGGCTGGCGGCTTCGCGATTTCTATACGAGCGGGGGGCTCAACAAGCACCTCACCCGTCCAGAGCTGGTCGAGATTGTGACGCTGGAGCGGTTCGTTGCTCTCGCAAACCAGGGAGCGCTGTAGCGCGCGAAACCCTTCGACAAGCTCAGGGTGCCCCTCGACAAGCTCAGGGTGACAGTATTGCTGGCGCTTTCCTGAGCGAGGCGAAGCGCCCGTAGGCCGGAGCGGCATTGCGCCTGCCTTCACAGACGCCTACGATGATTTCGGCATGAACCTCGACGCTCTTCCCTATACCGTGCTCCTCATCCTCGCCGAGTTCAGCGTGGGCAGCCTCGCCGCCGTCCTCATCGCCGATGCGCGAGGCATGGTGGCGGCCGGCTTCGTGAAGCTCTCGGCTGGTATCGTCGTCGTCGGGGCCGCGCTGACGCTCCTCTCCGCGCTGAACGTGAGCAGCGCCCAGTTGGAGAACTACCGCCTGGACGAGGCGATGTTCGACCCGATGCGAGTCGCGTTCGGCGTCTTCCTGGCGCTGGCGCTGTCCTACGCCTGGTTCGTCCTGCGCGAACAGCGACAGCTCTCGCTGGCTGCGGGCGGGCTGGCGGCGGCGGTCGGCTTCGCCGGCCTCGGGCTGCTGGCGTATCAGGTGAGCCCACCTACCTGGGGCTTCGCCGGGCCGCTGCTCAGCCTGCTGGTGGGCGCGCTGGCCCTGGGCCTGGTGAGCGAGGCGATGATCCTGGGCCACTGGTACCTGGTCAAGCCCAAGCTGCCGGGGCAGCCCCTTCAGGAGCTGACCTTCCTCCTGCTGGCCATATTGGTGCTCCAGGCGGCGCTCCTCGTCCTGAACGCGACGGTGCCGGCCGGCGACACGCCGGAGAGCGCGGCGCTGATGGCGGGCAGCCTGGCCTCGAACCCGGCGTTCTGGCTGCGGGTGGGCGTTGGGCTGCTCTTTCCGCTCGCGCTCGCCTACATGGCCTGGCAGTCGAGCCGCGAGCATGCGATGCAGCCGGCCACCGGACTGCTGTACATCGCCGTGGGCACCATCTTCACCGGCGAGCTGCTGGCGCGCGGGCTCCTCTTCGCCACCGGGGTGCCGGTATGATTGGGTCGTGCCGGCTGGGCCATCCCGCGGGTCAGCCCCCGCTGACCACCCCGCAGGTCAGCCCCGCTGGCCACCCCGCGGGTCAGCCTTCAGGCTGACGGCAACCGACCCCGCCTTAGCTGAGAGGAGCCGACATGGACCGCCAAGCCGCCTGGGATCTGCTCTGCGAGTACACCAAGGGCGAGGGGCTGCGCAAGCACGGCCTCGCCGTGGAGGCCGTCATGCGCCACTTCGCGCGCAAGCACGGCGAGGACGAGGAGAGCTGGGGCATCGTCGGGCTCCTCCACGATTTCGACTACGAGCAGCATCCTAGCGAGGCGCAGCACCCGAGCGAGGGCGCGCCGATCCTGCGCGAGCGCGGCTACCCGGAGGAGGTGGTGCGCGCGATCTTGGGCCACGCCGACTACACCGGGGTGCCGCGCGATACGCTGATGGCGCGGGTGCTCTTCGCCGTCGATGAGCTGACCGGCTTCATCACGGCGGTGGCGCTGGTGCGCCCGAACAAGAGCATCCACGAGGTGGAGCCTCGCTCCGTCCGCAAGAAGCTGAAGGACAAGGCCTTCGCCCGCTCCGTCAACCGCGACGACATCGTGAAGGGCGCGGAGGAGTTGGGCGTGGAGCTGCCGGAGCACATCGCCGAGGTGATCGAGGCGATGCGGCCGGTCGCCGGCGAGCTAGGCCTGGCCGGCGGGTAGCGCTGGCATACAGATAGGCCTCGTAGGGACAGAGCTTCAGCTCTGTCCTGAGCCCCGTTCTGTCCTAGGCTCCGGCTCTGTCCCGGGCCCCGCTTGCAGGGTCTGAGCTTCGGCTTTGGTCCGCCCCCGCTTGCAGGGTCTGAGCTTCGGCTCTGTCCTGGGCCCCGCTCTATAGAGACAGAGCCTAGGCTCTGTCCCAAGCCAGTTCCGTTGGAAGCGGAAAGAAGGGAGCGCCCCGATTGGGGCGCTCCCTTGCGCTTCGCGTTTGTACTCTCCCGTTCCCTATCCGCTGGGTAGGGATACTTCGGGTCGTTCGGTTCGGTGCGACAGGTGTGGCCCGACTGACGCACGAGGGAGAGGAAGTCGGTGAAGCCGATGGCGCCGTTCGGTGGCTTCTCGTTCCAACCGTTCGCGCCCGACTGCTGGCCACCACGGTCGAACCTCGGGTGGTAGATTCCAGACGGCGCGTCCGCGAGCGGGTCGGTGTAGCGGTTAATCGGCGCGGTGGCGTTGAAGTCGACCGTGCCGGAGCGGCTCACCAGGGCTAGGAAGTCGGTGAAGCCGATCGCGCGGTTCTGGGTCGGGTCGAAGAAGTCCCAGTACTTGTACGGGTCGCGCAAGCCACCCAGGACCTGGTTGTCGCCCAACTCTTCCTTGTCAGAGCAGCCGTCACGGTCGGTGTCGTAGCCGGCGCCGTTGCCTTCCTTGGTCGCCTGCTCGACGAGCGCGACCTCCGACAGCGGGAATGGCACGCCCGATCCGAGATTAGCGGCCTGACAGTTCGCCATCGTGTCGATCAAGATCGTGATCACGATCGTGCCCTGGCCCGT
>JACZYW010000201.1 GCA_022570885.1 Chloroflexota bacterium
GGGTGAGGACCATGTTGCTCAGCGCCTGGCGCAGCAGCATGTCCGGCAGAGGCTTGATGGTCACCGTTCGATCCAGCGCGGCATCGTCGAGGGACGAGAGGTAGGCGTCGGTGGCCTGCCAGACATCGCGCTGGTAGGCCATCCAGTCGGCCATGGCCGGCAGCCGCAGCGCCTGGGCGTCCTCGGTCGACATGCCGGTGCCCTGGCTGATGCGGTCGAGGCCGAAGCGCTCGAAGTAGCCGTTCTCGATCCACACCGTCGGCTTGCGCTCCTGAAGGATGAACTGGACGATGTTGTCCTCGGTGCGAACGTAGTGCCAGAGCGTAAAGCCGATGTGGTTGGTCTTGGCGTCGGGCGGCGCCCAGTGGAGCTGCTCCGGCGTCAGATCGCGTACCGCCTGATCGATCATGCGGTGCTGGTTGTGCATCGCTTCCTGTAGGAACTCGGCGACGGTGGTCATGGTATCCCCTTTCGTGCTAGCCACAGATGGCACAGATTCACACAGATGTCAGAAGGTATGGCGATGGCGCTCGCTTCGCGCTACGCCACAACGGATACAGACTAGCACAGATTCAGGAAATGGAAGCGAGCGCTCACGCCGGGTCTGTGATCATCCGTGGGAATCTGTGGCTATCGTTCCTGGTCTTCGCCCTTGAGCTCTTCGATCAGCTCCGCCGTCGTGTCGTAGCGGCCGAAGGAGGGGATGAGGTAGACGCCCTGGATCCCGCCTCGCGCCGCCGCGATCGTCTCGCGGGCGATGGCGAGGCCTGCCGCGACGCCCTCGTCGCCCGCCTCGCGCATCCGCTGGCGAATCGCGTCGGGCACGACGACGCCGGCGAGCTCGTTGTGGATGAACTCGGCGTGGCGCTCGCTGTGCAGAGGCATGATCCCCAGCAAGATGGGCACGTTGTAGCGCGAGGCGCGCTTGAGGAAGCGCTCCATCGCCTCGTGGTCATAGATCGCCTGGGTCATGATGAAATCGGCGCCCGCCTCGACCTTGCGTCGCAGCAGCTTGAGCTCGGCGTCGAGCGATGGCGCGGTCGGGTTCGCCGCCGCGGCGACGAAGAACGAGGTGGGTTGGGCCATCGGGTTGCCCGCCCAGTCGATACCTTCGTTCAGCCCCTTGAGCACGCGCAGCAGCCCCACCGGCGTGACGTCCCAGACGCCGACCGCGCGGGCGTAGCCGGAGCCGCTGGGCACGTCGCCTCGAAGGCAGAGGACGTTGTGCAGGCCCAGCACGTGCGCGCCGAGGAGGTCCGCCTGGATCGCGAGCAGGTTCCGGTCGCGGGTGGTGACGTGGACGATCGTCTCCAGCCCGAGCTGCTGCCGAAAGAGCACGGCCATGGCGTAGGGGCTCATGCGCACCCGCGCCATCGGGCTATCGCCGACGTTGATGCAGTCCACGCCGGCCAGCTTCAGCCGGGCGGCCCCTCGCAGCGCCCGGCGCGGGTTGAGCCCGCGCGGCGGGTCGATCTCGACGCTGATCACGAAGCGGCCGGCGGCCAGCTTCTCCCGCAGCGTCGCCTCCTCTGGCGCGAGCTCATCCGGCGGCGACCAGAGGGCGATCGGCTCGCTCTGGGTAGCGGCGGCCGTTTCGTCCTGCTCAGCCGATGGTTTCGCCAGCAGCGCTTCGCTCATGGCGGCGACGTGCTCCGGCGTGGTGCCGCAGCAGCCGCCGACGATGACGCAGCCGGCGGCCGCGAGCCGAGGCACATACTCGGCGAAGACACGAGGGGTCACCGGGTAGGAGACGTCGCGTTCCGCCACCCGTGGATGGCCGGCGTTGGGCTGGGCCGAGAGCTTCACCTTCGTCGCCCGCGACATCTCCTCGATGATGTCGAGGGCCGCCTGGGGGCCGGGCACGCAGTTCACCCCGACGATATCGGCCCCGACGTTGTGGAGCTCGCGGGCTACCTCGGCCGGCTCCTCGCCGGTCCAGGTGCGGCCGTCGCGCTGGAAGGTGAGCTGGGCGAGCAGCGGGATGTCGTCGGCCGCCTCGCGCACGGCGAGCACCGCCTCCCGCGTCTCGGCCAGGGTGGGGAAGGTCTCGAGCAGGATCAGGTCGACGCCCGCCTCGAGGAGGGCCTGGGCCTGCTCGAGGAAGGCGCGGTGCGCCTGCTTGAGCGTCACATCGCCACCGGAGGCGAGGCCGACGCCTATCGGGCCGAGCGCGCCGGCGACGAAGGCCTGGTGGCCGCAGTCGCGGGTCGCCTCGCGGGCGAGGGCGACGCCTCGAGCGTTGATCTCGGCGGCCTTGTCGGCCAGGCCGAACGAACGGAGGCGGAGCCGGTTAGCGCCGAAGGTGTTGGTCTCGACGATCTCGGCGCCGGCGGTCAGATACTCCTGGTGGATGCCCTGTACCAGCTCCGGGTTGGAGAGGTTCTGCTCGTCCAGGCAAGCCGAGGTTGGGACACCCTGATCGCGCAGCAGGGTGCCGAGAGCGCCGTCTGCCAGCAGCACCCGGCGCTCCAGCGCAGCGAGGAAAGGGTGAGTCATCGTTACGCGCTCCTTGGCGAACAGTATAGCAGCCAGCGCGCGCTATCTATGGGCCGGAGCTGCCCGCGCCCTGGTCGGCCGGGATCGATGCTCGCCTAGCGTGCCGGTGCCGCTCCGTGTCCTGGTAACGTAGGGGCGCGCTGCTGCGCGCCCTGGGCGGCCGGATGGCCGCCCCTACGGTCTCCGTCGGTCGCCATGCCTCCGACAGGTCATCGGAAACGTGATGGTGTGGCTCGAGTGGGTTGTGCTGAATGTACTCACGGATGCGGCGGAGTTCGTCCTCAGTTCGGATAATGTGCTCGAAGTAGTTTCGCTGCCAGACCTGTTGGCCGATGGTGCCTCGGTGGGCGTTGATGGAGCGAGTGGCCGCTGTCTTAAAGGCACCAACTACGCTTCCTAACGTAGGGGCGCGCTGCTGCGCGCCCTGGGCGGCCAGATGGCCGCCCCTACGGTCAGCGCCATCCAACAGCCATATGACAAAGTGAAGATGCTCTGGCATCGTCACAAATTCGTCCAGGGCTACGAGCGGGAAGCGCTGAGGGAGCCAGTTCCATGCCTTCGCTGTCAGACCCACCATCTCTGCGTCTGCGAAGATCGGCCGTCGATCCTGAACGCAGATGGTTACGAAATACGCGCCTGGCGTGGAGTAGTCGTATGACGGTAGCCGTATCGAGCGTCGGTGCCCAGTAATCGAGGTGGACAATTTGCTTCCTCTGGATGCCCCGGCCAGATCGCCGCCCCTACGGTTCCCTGGCGTCCAGCAGCACCGTCGCCTCGCCGGCGAGGACGGTGGTGC
Source organism: Chloroflexota bacterium (assembly GCA_022570885.1). Lineage (GTDB taxonomy): Bacteria > Chloroflexota > Dehalococcoidia > DSTF01 > RBG-16-68-14 > JACZTE01. The sequence continues at coordinate 3,293 of JACZYW010000201.1, forward strand.
CGTCCTGGTTCACGCACTCCGTCGAGCAGGTGACGAAGCTTCGCTCCATGTCGACGGCGGTGACTTCCAGCTTGGCCGTTATCGTATCGCCGGGGAAGACGGGGCGGAGGAAGCGCAGCGTCTGGCTCAGGTAGAC
>JACZYW010000071.1 GCA_022570885.1 Chloroflexota bacterium
CGTTCCACGACATGATCCGAGGCGAGATCCAGTTCGACAACGCCACGCTGGACGACTTCGTCCTGCTCAAGTCCGACGGCTTCCCCACCTACCACCTGGCCCACCTCGTCGACGACCACCTGATGGAGATCAGCCACGTCCTCCGCGGCGATGAGTGGGTCGCCAGCACGCCGCGCCACATGCTCATGTACCGGGCGTTCGGCTGGGAGCCGCCCCTGTTCGCCCACCTGCCGATCATCCAGGGCGCCGACCGCGCCCGCCTCTCCAAGCGCCACGGCGCCGTCTCCGCGCTGGAGTATCGCGACCAGGGCTTCCTCCCCGAAGCGATGCTCAACTTCCTCGGCCTGCTCGGCTGGTCGCTCGACGACCACACGGTCCTGATCTCCCGCGACCAGTTCATCGAGCACTTCGAGATCGAGCGCATCGGCAAGAACCCCGCCGTCTTCGACCTGGAGAAGCTCACCTGGATGAACGGCGCCTACCTGCGCGAGCTGCCCGAAGAGCGGCTGACCGGCCTCATCGCCGATCGGCTGGAGCGCGACCTGCCGGCCTCCGCGCCCCGGCCCATCGACCAGGACACGGTGCGGCAACTGGTGCCGCTGATCCGCGAGCGCATCAAGCGCCTGGACGAGGTCGCCGCCATGACGGAGGGCTTCTTCACGGAGGAGCTAGCATACGACGCGTCGGACCTGCTGCCCAAGCGCATGAAGAACGACCCCGCGGGCGCTCGAGAGGCGCTGCTAGCGGCGAAGGCGAGCGTCGAGGCGCTGGCGGCCTGGGAGCACGAGGCGCTGGAGGCTGCGCTCCGTTCGCTGGCGGAGGAGCGGGGGATGAAGGCGGGCGACCTCTTCATGCTGCTGCGCGTGGCCGTCACCGGCCGCCCCATCTCGCCGCCGCTCTTCGAGAGCATGGAGGTGCTGGGCCGCGAGCGCTGCCTGCGCCGCATCGACGAGGCGGCAGAGCGGCTGGCCACGTAGGGCACCTCTTCCCGCGGGTTGAAACCCGCGGCTTCGTACTTATAACCAGGCTCGGCTACGAGATTCAGGAGTTGCAAACTGACCCACTACCCGTTTGCCCGCCTGCCGGAATCCATGCTATCCTTTTCAATAGTGATGGGGATTCGTCTAATGGTAGGACAGCGGATTCTGGATCCGTATGTGGGGGTTCGAGTCCTCCATCCCCAGCCAACGTAAGCAAGGGCGATCCGGTCTCCTGCTGGAGGCCGTGTGTGCACGAGGCGCATTCGTCTAGTGGCCCAGGACACCGCCCTCTCAAGGCGGAGATCGCGGGTTCGAATCCCGCATGCGCTACCATTCGCCAACCGGCAGGCCCTCCGATCTTCGGAGGGCCTGCCTCATTCTTCGGCCTCCGCGCCTACGGACGGCGTCCCAGCAAGATGATCTCCCAATCGCCATGTTGCGGCGGCCGCTCGGTGTAGTTCCCAGCCCCGCCAGCATGTGGTGCCGCTCCCGCTAGTACTGGAGGGCAGCGCGTGGCGAGTCGCCAACGCGAGGCGTACGTCTCTGAGTGATTGGGGCCAGCGACACGATGGCTTGATCGTGCAGGCACATATCAAGCCAGGGCGTTGGGAGCCAGGGCTCTGGCTGGCGAGGTACTGCTTCGGGTCGAGCATGGAGAGCCCTGGAGGTTGTTCTACGAAGCCTGTCGGACGATACTGAACAATAGGAGCGACCTGATGCTCACGGTTTCCGAGAACGCACCGCCCGCCTTCCATCTGCTGGCCAAGCCAACCGGCGCCCTCTGTAACCTCGACTGCACGTACTGCTTCTACCTGGTCAAGGAGCGGCTCTATCCGGGTAGCCAGTTCCGCATGGCGGACGAGCTGCTCGAAACCTACATCAAGCAGCTCATCGAATCCCACCAGGCACCCGAGGTGACGGTTGCCTGGCAGGGCGGCGAGCCGACGCTGATGGGGCTGGACTTCTTCAAGCTCTCTGTGGAGTACGCGCGGAAGTACAAGAAGCCCAGCCAGCAGGTGGCGTACACGATGCAGACCAACGGGACCAGGCTAGACGACGAATGGTGCGCCTTCCTGAAGGAGCACCACTTTCTCGTCGGCCTGAGCGTGGACGGCCCGAAGGAACTGCACGACGCATATCGGGTGAACAAGCGGGGCGAGGGCAGCTTCGACGAGGTCATGCGCGGCTGGCGCCTGCTCAAGAAGCACGATGTCGACTTCAACATTCTCTGCACCCTCCACGCAGCCAACTCGGAACACCCGTCGGACGTCTATTGCTTCTTCCGCGACAAGCTCGGCGCTACCTTCGTTCAGTTCATACCCATCGTCGAGCGGATCAACCAGGACGGAACCACCCTCCTGCAGGACGGCAACAGGGTCACCGACCGTTCCGTCACGGCGGAACAGTACGGCCGCTTCCTCATCGAGGTATTCGAGGAGTGGGTACGGCAGGACGTCGGCCGAGTCTATGTGCAGATGTTCGACGTGGCGCTCGGAAGCTGGTTGGGACAGCATAGCCTCTGCGTATTCTCCCCCACCTGCGGCAACGCGCTCGCCCTTGAGCACAACGGCGATCTGTACTCCTGCGACCACTTCGTCGAGCCTGACTATCTGCTGGGGAACATCAAGGACAGCCACATGATCGAGCTAATCGCCTCCGAAAAGCAGCGCCGGTTCGGCCAGGACAAGCTAGACACGCTGCCCCGTTACTGTCGGGAATGCGACGTGCGCTTCGCCTGTCACGGCGGGTGTCCCAAGGAGCGCTTTATCGAGACGCCTGACGGCGAGCCCGGGCTCAATTACCTGTGCGCCGGGTACATGTCGCTCTTCAGGCACATAGACCGGCCAATGCGGATGATGGCCGACCTGCTCCGGCGGGGGCGAGCGCCGGCCGAGATCATGGCCTACTACGCCGCCGGAGCCTGACCGCAGCGCGCCCATCGCCAGGAACGGCAGCTGGATCGCCAGGTGCGCCACGCCGACGAGCACCGGCAGCAGGATCGTCAGCGCGATGATGCCCGGCAGCACCGCTCCGTTCGCGAGCAGCACGACGCCGATGCCCACGCCGATGACCAGCGCGAGCGGTATCGCGATGTACCTGCCAGCGGCCGGATAGACCGCCGCTATCTCCCAAAACTCGAGCCTACCGATCGCTTCCTTCATCGCAACCTCCTCGCGAATACGTTAGATGCTGAGATCATACCAAACGTGTTGGCCGCTATCCGCGTCATGCTGTGCTACGAAGGAGAGCCGCATCGGCTCGTGCTTGTGGAGACTGAGGCGACGTCGCCAGCGACGACGACGTACGCGGCGACGTTCCCATCTGATGTCTGGAACTGATCCATCCCTATCACGAGTAGTGTATCCGACAGTTAGAGTTGGCTGGTAGCCAGCGCATTATGCTGATTGCGATGAGAATGGATGACTGCAACTCCTACGGCGATGACAGCCTGGCCTAGGCCAAACGCCAGTAGTGCTCCCGAAATCAACACCATCCAGAGTCCGACTGGGCCGCTGATCGTTGCGTGGATCATATTTGCGTGATAGATGTTGAACAGGTACCACAGGTAGCCCGCCACCACTGCAAACGGCAGCCAGAGGGCGACAATCGACACGGCAAATAGGAACTCGGGCCTTCCTCGAATGAAGTAGTAGACACCGGCTCCGGCGCCTGCAAGTATCGCCACAAAGCAGGGACCGGATGTCGCCCATGCGACGCGTTGCATTTCAGCTGCCCACGGCGCAGCACTATCAGCCTGGACGGCAGCGAACGGCAGCAGCAGTCCGGCTACAGCAAGCGCCAGGTTAACCGCCAAAAGAAGCGCGAGGGCCGGCCGGCGATCTCCCAAAACTCGAGCCTACCAATCGCTTCCCTCATCGCAACCTCCTCGCGCATACGTTAGCTGCCGTGATCATACTAAACGCGCCGCCCGCTGCCCACTGGTGGAGAGATGGTGCTACGAACGGCCACCGAGTGGCATCGGCCCGGCTACAGCCGAGGGGTTGCCAACAAACCACTTAGCGCTCTTTGACTTCGCCCAGGAATTGGCGCACCAGGGGAATCACCAGATCGCTCCGGGCGAAGGCTGTCAGGTGGTTCACGCCCGGGATCATTCGAAATATCGCACCGGGCATCGCCTCGGCGGCACGCTTGGTGCGGGGGAAGACAGAGTCGTGTTGCCCGGCATACTGTAGCGACCGAACGTTCAGCGTGGACGGGTCGACGCCTCCCCAGGAGAGAAGTCCCAGTTGCGCCGCTGCCAAGGCCTGGAGATCGTTCCCGCCGAGACCCTGCCGGAGCAGGGGCTCTGGTATCTGAAACTCTTGAGCCATCGCGCTGAGGTCGCCTCCGCTCAGCTCCGCCGCCCACTGTCGAATGCGATCCTCTTCCAGCTTGGGGGAGGTCGGCGCGATGCCGCCGCAGACGAATGACGCGATGCGGTCCGGGAACCGCTGGAGCAGCGCGAATCCGGTCCGTCCTCCCATCGAATACCCCCAGAAGTGAACGCGGCTGGCCCCGGCCGCCTCCAAGACAGCCAGCACATCGTCCGCTCTCACTTCCATCGTGTAGGCCGCTTCATCGTGCGGCTTGTCGCTCCTGCCGTGTCCCCGCGCGTCCATTGCGATGACCCGGTAGCTGGCGGCAAAAGCGTCGATATACCCGAATTGGCGCCAGCTCTCGATGGACTGGGTGAAGCCGTGGTGGAGCAGCAGCGTCGGCCCGGAGCCCTGCACTTCGTAGTAGATCCGGACGCCCGCGTTCTCCGCGAAGGCCCCTTCTGCAGCTCGCTTGCCCTCCGTGCTACGCACCGCTACATTCGCTCCCTTCCGTGCCGGCAGCATCCGTGGAGTTGGCGAAATCGCGTCAGCCGAGCAGGTGCGACGCCGGCCGCACGAGGAACACCGACTCGGCGCGTGGATCGCTGCCGCTGATCCCCGGGAGTCCGTCCCCGGCGGTGAGCATGACCAGGACGACGAAACGGTCCCCGTCCCGATGCCAGGACGAGTCCGCGAAGATCGTCGCCCAGGCGCGTCCATCTCGAATGCTCTGATGCTTGTGCCCGGGCTCGTTGGCGTGGGTCAGCTGGTGCTTGTCGCTTCCGTCCGCGTTCATGATCCACAGCTCGGTGCCCCAGTAGTCCTTGCCCCACTCGCCTTCCCCGGCGCCGTTGCTGCTTATCCAGACGATCTTCGACCCGTCGGGAGAGTACTGGCCGTGCTCGTTGTAGCCCTCGGTGGTGAGTTGGATGAGCGATCCGTCACCCAGGCCGAGGTTCCAGAGGTTGGAGAGCCGCGCGCTGCGCCCCTCCACCAGCGGCGCGGTGAAGATGAGCTTCGTACCATCCAGTGAGAGTCCGTGGTTCTCGTAGAACCCCTCGACTCCCGGGACGTACTCGGTAACACCGGAGAGCTTTGGCTCACCGCTGCTCCAGCCGAAGTCGGCGATCATGAGCTTCCACAGGCCCACCTCATGGCCGGGCTTCCCGCTCGCCGGACCGTAGAGCTCCGACCAGGAGAGGCGCTTGCCGTCGTGCGAGAAATGTGGGTGGAGGGTGCCGCCCAGCGGGCTTGAGACCTCTCGCAGCCGCCAGACGTCTCTCGTCTGGAGATCCATCAGCCACAGGTCGTTGAGGATCCCGGCGCCGGGCATGGCGACTCGGGTGACCGTGCTCTCGGCCTTCTCGGCCTGGAACACGAGGTATCGTCCGCCGGGATGCCACGCCGGTTGCCCGTTGTTCCGGGCGGGGAGACCGCTGATCCCGGAGGTCAGGCACTCCTCGCCACTGCCGTCCTCGGCAACCCTCCAGACGTCGTAGAAGCCGTCCTCTCCTTTGCGGTCGAAGGAGATCCACTGCTCACCGGAGCCGAGCCAGTCCACGCGCCCACCCTCGAGTATCAACGGCTGGATCACCGTCTCTTCACCAGTGGCCTTCGCGCGCTCTGCACTCACGGTTGCTCTCCTTTCAGGGGGTCTGTCGCCTTATCTGCGCCGGATCAGCATCAGCCCGTCGCGGATGTTGATCAGCACGTTCACCACCCGCTCATCGCGCGTGACGTGCTCGCTAAACGCGACGATCGCCCGTGCGTCATCGCTCTGCGGGTCCAGCACCTGACCCATCCAAAGCACGTTGTCAGCCACGATGAGCCCGCCGTCCGAGAGCAGCGGCAACGCCGCCTCGTAATAGTTCACGTAGTTCCCTTTGTCGGCGTCGATGAACACGAACTCAAACGGCCCTTCCAGCGACTGAAGCGTCTCCAGCGCCGGCCCTTCGCGCACCTCGATCTTCCCCCCGTGCTGGCTACGCTCGAAGAAACGCCGCGCAAAGGAGATCGCGGCCGGGTCGATCTCGCAGGTGATCAGCCGCCCGTCCTCAGGCAGCGCCTCCGCCATCATCAGCGCCGTGAAGCCCGTGAACATGCCGATCTCCAGCACGCGGGTCGCACGCAGCGACGCGACCAGTGTCTGGAGAAACGAGCCCTGCACGTGGCCGGAGAGCATGGCCGCGCGCAAGCCCATCTCCCGCTCCGTCTCCGCCACCAGCTCCTGGAGCAACGGCGGCAGCGGCGTCGAGTGCGCGCTCGCGTAGTCCTCCAGCCCTAGCTGCCGCTCGACGATCTTCCTTACGTCTTCCGAGATCTCCTGCTGTGTCATCGTTCGCTCCTTCCTCCATCCTCCCGCGCCGCAGTATACACCCGTGTCGCCGCCGTTGCCCACGCCCCACGCCTTCGCTACACTCCACCCACTCATGCCCATGTCCTCGACCCCCGACCCTCGACCCTCGACCGATCTCGACGCGCTCCTCCACCCGCGCTCCGTCGCCGTCGTCGGCGCTTCCGCCAACCCCGATAGCCCCGGCCACGACTACCTCCGCTCGCTGATCGACTTCGGCTTCGCCGGGCCGATCTACCCCGTCCACCCGCGCGAGCGCGAGATCCTCGGGCTGACCGTCTACCCGAACCTTCGCGACGTCCCCGGCGAGGTCGAGTTCGTCATCTCCTGCATCCCCGCCGACGGCGTCCCCGGCCTGCTGGCCGCCTGCGCCGAGAAGGGCGTGCGCGTGGTGCAGCTCTTCACCGGCCGCTTCAGCGAGACCGGCCGCGAAGATGCCGCCGAGCTGGAGCGCGAGGTGCTCCGTCTCGCCGGCGAAGCGGGCGTCCGGCTCATCGGGCCCAACTGCATGGGCCTGCACGACCCGCGCCTGGGCATCTCCTTCCGCCCGGACCTGCCGCGTCGCGCCGGGCCCGTCGCCTTCATCTCGCAGAGCGGCAACAACACCACCGAGGTGCTGCTCCACAGCGACGTGCGCGGCCTCGGCTTCAGCACCGCCCTTAGCTACGGCAACGCGCTCGACCTGGACGAGTCGGACTTCCTCGCCTACCTCGCGCAGGACGAACGCACGAAGGTGATCGGCGCGTACATCGAGGGCGTGAGCGACGGCCGCCGCTTCCTCGACGCGCTGCGCGCCGCCGCCGACGCGAAGCCGGTCGTCGTCCTCAAGGGCGGCCGCACCGGCGCCGGCGCCCGCTCGGCCGTCTCCCACACCGCGGCGCTGGCCGGCTCGCGAGAGGTCTGGAGCGGCGCCCTGCGCCAGGCGGGCGCTGTGGAGGTAGCCACCCAGGAGGAGCTGATCGACCTGCTCGTCGCCTTCGCCTTCCTCTCGGGCAAGCCCGGACGGAGGACAGGCGTCGTCGGCGGAGGCGGAGGCCGCGCCGTCCAGGCCGCCGACGCCTGCGCCGAGCATGGGCTCCTCGTGCCGCCCCTGACCGACGACATCCGCAGCCGCCTCCGCGAGCGCTCGCCCGATCTCTGGGACTGGATCGGCAACCCTGTCGACCAGTCGATCCTGGCCGGCACGGGCGCCGGCGTCTCCGGCGCGGCGATCCTGGAGATGATGGCGGAGAGCCCTGAGTTCGACCTGCTGATCGCCAACATCGGCGAGGACTGGGTGCTGGGCCGGCCCAACTTCGCCCGCCGCCTCGCCCACATCGTCGACCGCTTCGTCGAGATCGGGCGCGCATCGGCCAAGCCGGTCGCCTTCGTGCTCGGCCCGGCGGACTCGCCCGACGAGGAGCGCTGGCGGGCGATGGAGAGCGCGCGCTCGGCGCTGGTGGAGGCGAAGCTCGCCGTCTTCCCCACCGTGGAGCGCGCCGCCTGGTCGCTCAGCCGGTGGGTGGAGTGGGCGGAGGGGCGAGCGTGACGCTTGCGGACAGACCTGAAGGTCTGTCCCTACGAGGCTCCTGTCATGCTGCGCCCGACCTGTCCTACGATGTAATTCGTCTGCGCAGCCGCTATACTTACTGCTGTGCTAGGCATCGGTGAAGCGCAGGACGGCCCGTTCGCAAGTTGTACCGTAGCTCACATACCTGCGAGCGAGAGTGAACGATGCTACTAGGAGAAAGCCGCTTCGGTGCGTGTTGGAAGCGGAGTGTGAGGAGCGCTAGTATCCGTGGCAACCACGACCGAGTCTGCACCAGTCGCTAGACCGCCAAGTGGGCTGCGCGGCTTCCTGTCGCCTACGCTGCGCTACGGCAAGTCGGTCGGCATCGGCTCCGCCTTCGCGGTGGGCTGGACGCCCTGCATCGGGCCCATCCTGGGCGCCATCCTGACGCTGGCCGCCACCTCGGGCGATGTGCTGCAGGGCACCTTCCTGCTCGCCTCCTGGTCGCTCGGATTGGGCGTTCCGTTCCTCATCGCCGGCATGGCGCTGGGCACGGTGATGAAAGGCATTCGGAAGATCCGGCCGATCATGCCCGTGCTCGAGGTAGTGGGCGGCGTCCTCGTGATCTTCATCGGCGCGCTGATCTTCCTCGATAAGTTCACCATCTTCAATCAGTACTTTACCGGCGGCGTCACCAACGTGACCGACGCCGAGGGGGGGCTGACAGGCATCGGTATCACCGGCTTCTTCGGCTTTGCCGCCGCCTTCGGCGCGGGCTTCATCGCCTTCATGTCGCCGTGCACGCTGCCGATGGTGCCCGCCTACCTCCTGCACCTGGCCGGCGTCTCCGCCGATGCCGGCGCGGGCGAACAGCGCGGCGTCACCTTCCGACACTCCGTCGCCTTCGTGACCGGCTTCTCGGCCGTCTTCATCGGGCTGGGCGCGTCGGCCGGGCTCTTCGGCTTCTTCATCCAGGACAACCTCTCGACGCTTGAGAAGGTAGCGGGCGTGCTGCTGATCGTCATGGGGCTGAACATGCTCGGCATCTTACGCATCCCCTTTCTCTACCGCACCTACCAGTTCGACCTGTCGGGCACGCCTGGCGGCGCCGAGCCGGGCTAGGCCTCGCCAGGAGGACTTTTCCTCTCGCCCGAGTGGTGCAACTCATGCCCCAGTACCTTATACTCCGGTTGCCATGCACGGGCGCGTCTCGGAGATCCTAAGCAGGGCGGGCCTAAGGAGCCTGCGAGGCCGGCTTAGCCCCGCTGCCAGAGCGGCCTCGATCGGGCTGCTCCTAGCCGTGCTCGCTGGCTTCGGGCTCACCGCCTTCCTGTTCTTGCGCGACGGCGACAGCGAGGGGGTAGACCTTCGGGAGGCCGCAGCCAGCGACAGTGAGGGGATAGATCTTCCGGAGGCCGCAGCCAGCGACAATGAGGGGGTGGCCCTTCGGGAGGCCGCAGCCTTCGTCGCCGTTGCGTTCGTCGACCCCGACCACGGATGGGCGATAGAGACGCTGGCGGACGACGAAACGCACTTGTCAAACGCAGGAAGCACTATCCTGGCGACTGAAGACGGCGGCCACACCTGGACGCAGCAGTTCTCAACATCGATCTCGTTAGACACTCTCGAATTCGTCAGTACGCAGCACGGCTGGGCAGCCGGGCGGAGCGGTAGCGAGGGCGGACTATATCACACCACGGACGGTGGGAAGACCTGGGTAGAGCTCATACGAGACGCAGACTTCCGCCTCGTCAGCTTGAGCTTCATTACCCCCGAGGTCGGATGGATATCGACCGCAGACGGAGCTCTGCAGACTACCTCGGACGGAGGCCACGTATGGGCCCGGATCGCTTCTCCCTGCGATGAGCACTGGCGCGCACTGATCTCTTTAGTCGCGCCAGACACCGGCTGGGTCTTGTGTCTCAACGGCACCGGCGCGGGCTTCATGGGAAAGATCCTGTACCGCACCAACGATGGCGGCCGGACCTGGGAAGAACTCTCGAACGCCAGCGGCCCGCCCGAGACCGTGAAGGGAGACCTGGGCACCGGTGGGTACGTTGCAGACATGTTCTTCCTGGATGAGAGCACCGGTTGGCTCATCTACGACCGGTTCCCAATTGCTTCCATACTCATCACTCAGGACGGCGGGGAAACGTGGGAACGCGTGCTACTGCCGACGGGGAACGACAAAGACGCCTTTGCGATGAGTAACTTTCACTTCATCGATCGGCAGCATGGGTGGGTCGTTGGGGCATTGGGCAACCTACCCGGCCAGATCTATTCCACCTCTGATGGCGGCCAGACTTGGGCGATCTGGCCTTAGCACTCTTGTTCCAACTTGCCCGTTCGTAGTACACTGACCTCTCACAGAGGTTTCCCACGCGAGAGCCCTGGAGGAGTCGATCCGTGCCCCTGGACGCCATCGTTGTCAAAGGCGCGCGCGAGCATAACCTCAAGAACATCGACGTCGAGATCCCCCGCGATAAGCTGGTGGTGATCACCGGCCTCTCCGGCTCCGGCAAAAGCTCCCTCGCCTTCGACACCATCTACGCCGAAGGACAGCGGCGCTACGTCGAGTCGCTCTCCGCCTACGCCCGCCAGTTCCTCGGCCAGATGGAGAAGCCCGACGTGGACTACATCGAGGGGCTCTCGCCCGCCATCTCCATCGACCAGCGGGGCGCCAGCCGCAACCCCCGCTCCACCGTCGGCACGCAGACCGAGATCTACGACTACCTGCGCCTCCTCTTCGCGCGCGCCGGCACGCCCCACTGCCCCCAGTGCAAGCGGGTCATCGAGCGGCAGACGGTGCAGCAGATCGTCGACGCTATCCTGTCGCTGCCGCCGGCCAAGCGGCTGATGATCCTCTCGCCCATCGTCCGCGACCGGAAGGGCGAGCACGCCCAGGTGTTCGAGGACGCGCGCAAGGCCGGCTTCGTGCGCATGCGCGTCGACGGCCGCGTCATCGACCTCAGCGAGGAGTTCGACCTGAGCAAGAACAAACGCCACACCATCGAGATGGTGATCGACCGTCTGATCACGGAAGAGCCGGGCGGCGAGGGCTCGGCCGCCAGCGCCGCTCGCCTGGCCGACTCCGTCGAGACGGCGCTGAAGCTGGGGGGCGGCGTGGTGCAGGTGGCCGTGGAGGGCGAGGACGAGCTGCTCTACTCGGAGCACTTCTCCTGCGTCCACTGCGGCGTCAGCCTGGGCGAGATCGCGCCGCGCAGCTTCAGCTTCAACAGCCCGCACGGCGCCTGCTCGGAGTGCACCGGCCTGGGCGTGCGCATGGAGATTGATACGGAGCTGGTGATCCCCAACCGGGCGCTCAGCCTGGGCGAAGGCGCCATCCAGCCCTGGACCCGCGCCAGCGCCACCAGCACCTGGTACCAGCGCATCCTGGAGGGGCTGGCGAAGAAGCACCGCTTCTCGCTGGATGTGCCCGTCGCCAAGCTCGCCAAGAAGCACCTGGACCTGGTCCTCTACGGCGATCCGACGCCCGTCACGCTCACCTACACCAGCAACGGCGGCCATCGCAACCAGTGGGACACCACCTTCGAAGGCGTGATCCCCAACCTGCAGCGTCGCTACAAGGAGACGGACTCCGACTATGTGCGAGGCGAGATCGAGCGTTACATGGCGGCCAACCCCTGCCCCGGCTGCGGCGGCGCCCGCCTCAAGCCCGAGTCGCTCGCCGTCACGATCGACGGGCGCAACGTGGTCGAGATCACTCGGCTGAGCATCGTCGAGTCGCAG
>JACZYW010000202.1 GCA_022570885.1 Chloroflexota bacterium
CCCCTGCCAAGCCGATCGCGACATCGAGGCGGCGCTGCTGGCCGCCGGAGAGCTTCCGCACCAGGCTCGTGCGCTTCTCCTCCAGGCCGACGACCTGCACGAGTTCGTCGAGGGGGCGAGGCGTGGGGTAGTAGCCGCGGTAGAGATCGATCGCCTCCTCGACGGTGAGGTAGGGCTCGACGCCCGCTGACTGTAGCACGATACCGATGCGTCGCTTGAACGCTCGCTCGTGCCGGCCCGGGTCGTGCCCGAGGATGCTCACCTCGCCGGCGGTACGGTCGCGGTGGCCTTCGAGGATCTCGACCGTGGTGGTCTTGCCCGCGCCGTTGGGGCCGAGCAGCGCGAAGACCTCGCCCACGCTCACCTGCAGGTCGATGCCGCGCACGGCCTCTACCTCGGGGTAGGACTTGCGCAGGCCTCGGACGTCGATGGCGAGATCGGTCATGGGTGGAGCGGCGTCAGGAGCTAGAGGTCTCGGCGAGCTGGGGGTCGAACGCGGTGTAGGAGCGCTCGGCGTGGGAGTCCTCCTCGATTATCTGCATGAGCTCCGACCGCACCGAGAGGTCGTGCTGGGTGGTGGCAGCGCGATTGGCGTCCGCCTCGGACGACCAGACGACGAGCCGCCCGACCCGTCCCTGGGGATTGTGGGGCTCGCCCGAAAGTTTGTAGCCGCGCACGTAGCCGGGCTGGGTGACCAGGAAGCTGAGCAGATCGTCCATGATCTGCGAGACGCGCTCTTCCTGGCCGGGCTTCGGGTGCATGAGCGAGAGTCGAACGTAGAACGTGGCGTCGGCGGGGTAGTCCATGGCGCACCTCCTGGGGCGACTCCATGGTAGCAGCGAGCGACGGAGACTGAAAGAGAGGGGCTATTTACGATGCCGTTCGCCGCTTCCGAGTGGTAGGCGACGGCCGGCGGCGCATCTCGCGCGCGAGCCCTTCGTAGGCCCACATCCGCAGCAGTGTCTGATAGCCGACGCCCTTCATGCGGGCGATGCGCTTCGCGGCTGCGATGAGCGACGGGTCGAGGCGGATGGAGACAAGCTTCTTGGGCGGCCGGGCGTCGATGAGAGGACCTTCGACCGGCTCCATCTCGTCCCAATAGTCCATGACACTGTGGGTGTCCCAGAACTCGCTCTCCTCCTCGAGCGTTTTGAACTTGGGGATCTTGGCCATGATCAATTCCTCGACTTTCGGTATGTTTTGCGCTCCTTCGTATCCTATCACCGTTCGTCGGATGGACGTTGAGAAGTCAAGTAAGAACGGGCAAGCGCTACACCAGCTCCTTCACGCGCTCCGCCAGCGAGCGGGTGAAGCCGACGGTGGCGGCGATCTCCTCGATGGGCGCCTCGCGGATCGCCTTCACCGTGCCGAACTTGCGCAGCAGCGCCTTCTTTCGCTTCGGCCCCACGCCCGGCACGGCGTCCAGCGCCGACTGTATCGCCCGCTTCTTCCGCAGGCCGCGGTGGTAGGTGATGGCGAAGCGGTGCGCCTCGTCGCGCACGCGCTGCACCAGGTAGAGCGCCTGCGAGGTGCGCGGCAGGACGATGGGCTCGGTCATGTCCTTGACGAAGAGCTCCTCGTGGCGCTTCGCCAGCCCTGCTGCCGGCACATGCTCCACGCCCAGGTCGCGCATGGCGTCCAGGGCGGCGGTGAGCTGCCCCTTGCCGCCATCGACGATGAGCAGGTCGGGCAGCGTGCGCCAGGCCTTCGCCTTCGCGTCGTCGTCGCCGTTGGCCGGCTGTTGGCCATCGCGTTCGGGGGGTGCGGTCGCCCGGCGGAAGCGGCGCTTGAGCACCTCGGCGAGCATCGCATAGTCGTTTGCCCCCTGAACGGTGCGGATCTTGAAGCGACGGTACTCCTGGGGGCGGGGCTTGCCGTCGATGAAGACGACCATGCTGCCGACGGCGTTGGTGCCCTGGATGTTCGAGATGTCGTAGCATTCGATGCGGCGCGGCGGGCTCGATAGGTTGAGCTCCTCCTGGAGCTCGTCCAGGGCGGCCTGGGTCTTGCCGGTATCGGCCAGCCAGCGGGCGCGCGCCTGCTCCAGCGCCTCGCGGGCGTTGGTCTGCGCCATCTCGACGAGCTGTCGCTTCTCGCCGCGCCGGGGGACGAGGAGCTTGACGCTCTTACCCCGCCGCTCGGTGAGCCAGGCCGCGAGCAGCTCCGACTCGGGCACGGGGCAGGGCAGCAGCAGCCGGCGCGGGATGTAGGTCGCCGAGCTGTAGAATTGCTTGAGAAAGCTGGCCAGCACCTCGCCGTCCGAGGCGTCCTTCGCGCCGTCCAGGGTGAAGTGATCGGTGTTTACCAGCTTGGTGCCGCGCACGAAGAGCACCTGTACGGCCGCCTCGGTCTCGGTCCGGGCCAGCCCGAAGATGTCCTCGTCCGCGCGGCGGGTGGAGGCGACGGTCTGGCGCTCCGTTACCCGTTCGATCGCGCGGATCTGGTCGCGGATGTTGGCTGCCCGCTCGAACTCCAGCTCCTCCGATGCCGTCTCCATCTGGGCGCTCAGGTTGCGCAGCACCTCCTCGGTGCGCCCCTCCAGGAAGAGGATGGTCTGGCGGATCACCTCGGCGTACTCCTCTTTGCTGCAGTACGCGGTGCAGGGGGCGATGCAGCGGTGGATGTAGTACTCCAGGCACGGCCGAGGGTCGTCGCCGGTGATCGTCTTCGTGCAGCTCCGCCAGGGGAAGAGCTTCTTGGTGACATCGAGCGTTTTTCGCACGGAGCCGGCGCTGGCGTACGGGCCGAAGTAGCGGGCGCCGTCCTGCTCCACCCGGCGGGTGATGTAGATGCGGGGCCAGGGGTCGGTGAGGTCTACCTTCAGGTAGGGGTAGTGCTTATCGTCCTTGAGCCGGACGTTGTAGAGCGGCTGATGACGCTTCACCAGCGTCGCCTCCAGGTGGAGCGCCTCCTGCTCGGTGTGGGTGACGATGTACTCGAAGTCGGCGATAGCGCGGCGAAGGTTGCGCAGCTTCGGCTCCAGGCTGGTGGCCGCGCCGAAGTAGGAGCGCATGCGGGTGCGCAGGCTGGCGGCCTTGCCGACGTAGACCACCTGGCCGCGGTCGCCGCGGAACAGGTAGACGCCGGGCCGCCGGGGTACCGCTTTCAGCCGTTCGAGGAGCGATTGCGCCATCGCGATCTCATGGTAGCGTCCCACCCCAGGCGTTGCTAGTCACCGTGGGGCTCCTGCAATGGCATGATCGCGCAACGTACCGCACATAAGCGAAGCCCCGAACTTAGTTCGGGGCTTCGCAGCCGGCTCGGCAGGGTGTTCAATCCTAGTGGTGCCGTTAGGGAAGGCTCACGTGTGGGCTAATCCTCGTCCTCGTCTTCTTCTTCTTCTTCGTCCTCGTCTTCGTCTTCGTCTTCCTCTTCGTCCTCGTCTTCGTCTGCGTCTTCCTCGTCTTC
>JACZYW010000072.1 GCA_022570885.1 Chloroflexota bacterium
GGCTCGCCTGCCACGGCTGCGGCTACTCGCAGTGCGGGTAGGAACGCGGCATCCGTTGTTAGGAAGGCAGCGACTGCACCTCCGCTGGTGGTTGCGCTGGCAGGAGGGATTCTTGACCCCCACCTGAAGGTGGGGGCATCCTACCGGCTCTCTATGCCCCAGCCTTCAGGCTGGGGTGGCTGTGATTGCTTCGTACTTCGCAACCCGAGCCTCCCCTACATGCGTGTGCGCTAGGCGGACGGCGTTTGCTCTTTCGTCTCGCGGAGCCAGGCGCCGTTGGGGTAGCGAGCCGTTGGGAGTAGCGCGTCGGCGATCGTCGCAGCGGTGGCGGCGGCGCCCTCGCGCAGGTAGCGGCGGCACTCCTCCGGCGATCGCCAGCGGGTGGACTCGGTGAGGCTGCCGCCGTCGCCCCGCTCGATCTCGATGCCGGCGAAGCCCGGCTGGCGCTCCAGGAAGGGCCGGAGCCGCTCCAGCATGCGAGCGGCCCGCCGGTCCCACTCCTCCGGGTCGGCGATGGCGGTCTTGCGACTGAGCACGGAGACGATCATGCTCTACCCTCCGAGGTGCTAGTATACGCGACATGAGCGTCGCTGAGCAGCTAACGCGCGTTCGCGAGCGGATGGCGGCAGCATGCCGCCGTGCCGGCCGCTCGCCGGACGAGGTGACGCTGGTGGGGGTGAGCAAGGGCGTGCCAGCCCAACGTGTGGCCGAAGCGCACGCGGCCGGCCTGCAAGACATGGGCGAGAATCGAGTGCAGGAGGCAGCAGCCAAGATCGAGGCGCTGGCTGCGCAGGGCGTGCGGCCTCGCTGGCACCTGGTCGGGCATCTTCAGACCAACAAGGCCAAGACTGTAACGGGGCTCTTTGCTATACTCCACAGTGTGGATTCGGTCCGGCTAGCCCAAGCCCTCAGCCGAAGAGCGCGTGAGCCTTTGCCCATCCTTCTCGAAGTCAACGTAGCGCAGGAAGCCAGCAAGTTCGGCTTCACCCCCCAGGAGGTCGCCTCTGCCTTGCGGTCGATCGTCGATCTGCCCAACCTGGACGTGCGCGGCCTGATGACCGTCGCACCCCAGACCGACCAGCCCGAGAGCGTTCGCCCCGTCTTCCAGCGCCTGCGCAAGCTGCGCGACGAGTTGGGCCTGCGCGAGCTCTCGATGGGCATGACGAACGACTTCGAGGTGGCGATCGAAGAGGGAGCGACGATGGTGCGCGTGGGGCGGGCGATCTTCGGCGAGCGAGCGAAGCCGTAATGCGCGTCGGACTGATCGGCGGCGGCTACATGGGCGAGGCGCTGGTGAGCGCCCTGCTCAAGGGTGGCGTCGCCCAGCCGGACGAGGTGACGGTGAGCGACGTCGCCAAGGCTCGCCGCCAGCACCTGAAGTCGCGCTATAAGGTCGCCGTCACCACCAAGAACGCAGAGGCGGCGAAGGGTGCCGCGCTGGTGGTGCTGGCCGTGAAGCCGCAGGAGTTCGCCGGCGTCGCGTCGGGCCTGCGGGGCGGGCTGGACGACAGCCAGACCGTGCTTTCGATCATGGCCGGCGTCCCCATCGCGCGCGTCGTCGAGGAGCTGGGGCACAGCGCGGTCGTCCGGGCGATGCCCAACACCGCTGCCTTCGTCGGCCAGGCGATGAGCGTCTGGACGGCGACAGCGGCCGTCTCCGACGCGGGCTCCAAGGCCGTCGCGAGCCTGCTGCAGGCTCTGGGGCGCGAGCTTCGCGTGAGCGACGAACGATACCTGGACATGGCCACGGCCGTCTCCGGCAGCGGGCCGGGCTTCGTCTTTCTCTTCCTGGAGGCGTTCATCGACGCCGGCGTTCACATCGGGCTGCGCCGGGAGATGGCCGAGGAGCTGGCGTTGCAGACGCTGTCCGGCTCCGTCGCCCTGGCCCAGGAGACCGGGAAGCACCCGGCGGAGCTGCGGAACATGGTCACATCGCCCGGCGGTACGACAGCGGCCGGCCTCCAGATATTGGAGGATGCCGGGCTGCGAGGCGCTATCATCGACGCCGTCGAGGCGGCCTACGAACGAGCGAAGGAGTTGGGATCGTGAGTTTTCTTTTCGACATGTGTGGATTTACAAGCCTGAGCGGGATTCTCGCCTCTACCATCCAACTCCTCTCCCTCGCGATTCTCGCCCGGGCGCTGCTCTCCTGGGTACGGCCCGACCCCTCTAACCCGATCGTGCGGGTGCTCAACTCGGTCACCGACCCGATCCTCGAGCCGCTGCGCCGGGTCATCCCCCGCATGGGCATGATGGACATCACGCCCCTGGTAGCGTTAATCGGCCTGGGCATCCTGGGACAAGCTGTCTGCGGCCTCGGATTCTAGCCCACCGATCTACAGCAGCCTAGCGGGAGGCTTCGCGGGCAGCCGCGAGAGCACCTCTTCCTGTCGCGCCCCCTCGATCGCCACCGTCTTCTCCCGAGCCCGCGCGCCCGAGACGACGCGCACGGCGCTCTTCGGCACGCCCAAGGCATCGGCCAGGAGCCGCTCCAGAGCTGCGTTCGCCCGGCCCCCGACAGGCGGGGCCGTCACCCGCACGCGCAGCAGATCGCCTCGCCAGCCGGCGATCTCGTCGTGGGCGGCCCGGGGCGTCAGGCGAACGCGGATGCGAGCTTCGATCGGCATAGCGCCAGTAGTATAACGGGAAGGGGACCGCACCATGAATGGTGCGGCTTCGTTCGCAACCGGAGAGGCTGCGGGATTCATCCCGCAGGCCTTGAAAGCATCGCTGGCGAGCCTGGAAAGACTCGGCTACGATATATTAAAGCACCGGTCTTGCCCTATAAGAACACTTATGCTACTGTAGATTCTCGAAGAGGCACGACACCCGTTCGGCCGAGTTCACGCCGAAGCCATCGCAAGGAGGGATCCCTCAATGGCCAACAAGGAGAAGGAGAAGAGCGAGGCGCTAGAGCTCGCGCTGGGGCAGATCGAGAAGCAGTTCGGCGAGGGGGCGATCATGCGGCTGGGCGACGCCTCGGTCCATCTACACATCGAGGCGATCCCCACCGGCTCCCTCGCGCTGGACCTGGCGCTGGGCGTGGGCGGCATCCCCCGGTCGCGCATCACGGAGATCTTTGGACCGGAATCGACCGGCAAGTCAACGCTGGCCCAGCACATCATCGCCCAGGCCCAGAAGCTGGGCGGCCTTGGCGCCTACATCGACGTCGAACACGCGCTGGAGCCCACCTACGCGGCCGGCATCGGCATCAATATCGATGAACTGCTGATCTCCCAGCCGGATACCGGCGAGCAGGCGCTCGAGATCACCGAGGCGCTGGTGCGCAGCAACGCCGTCGATGTCGTCGTCATCGATAGCGTCGCCGCGCTCGTGCCGCGTGCGGAGCTCGAAGGGGACATGGGCGACTCGCTGCCCGGCCTCCAGGCGCGGCTGATGTCGCAGGCGCTGCGGAAGCTCACCGGCGCCATCTCGCACTCCCGCACCGCCGTGATCTTCGTCAACCAGTTGCGGGAGAAGATCGGCGTCGTCTTCGGCAACCCCGAGGTAACGCCCGGCGGCCGCGCCCTCAAGTTCTACAGCTCGGTACGCATCGACCTGCGGCGGATAGAGACGCTCAAGCACCAATCGGAGGTGATCGGCAGCCGGGTGCGGGCGAAGGTGGTGAAGAACAAGGTGGCGGCGCCCTTCCGGACGGCGGAGTTCGAGATCCTCTTCGCCTCGCCTCACGCCGGCATCAGCCGCGAGAGCGACCTCATCGACCTCGGCGTCGAGCTGGAGGTGATCAAGAAGCTGGGCTCCTTCTTCAGCTACGGCGAGCTACGCCTGGGCCAGGGGCGCGAGAACACCAAGGCCTACCTGCGAGAGAACCCCACGCTTACGGACGAGATCGAGCGGGAGATACGGGAGGCGAGCGATCTGCCGGCGATGACGCCCGCCGTGGAACGAGAGAAGGAGCCGGTCGAATAAGGAACGGCCGGCGTGGAGCACGGGGCATAACTGGTTCATGTTTGGTGGGTCGGTAGTTGAATCCACTCCCGCGGGTTGAAACCCGCGGCTCCGTACTTCACAACCCGCGAAGCTGCGGGATTCATCCCGCACGACTTGAGCACAAGCCCCCGACTGTGAACCAGTCACGGCTGCCTGGCCTCTTGCGTTCCGGCCCGCCATTCACTATCCTAGCGCCGTTAGCAGAACATCGCGACCTAGGGAGGAGGAGCCGCTAGGGCGATGATGGGCCCACTGCGCATCGCGCGCTTCTGGTTCCAGGTGACGCTCACCGCCGGATTCCTGGCGCTGCTGATCTGGCGCATCGGCGATGTCGGCGCGGCCCTGGCCACGCTGCCCGAGGCGAACTGGGCCTGGGTACCCCTCGGCCTGGTCGTCTTCACCCTCTCGAAGACGGTGCACGCGCTCCGCTGGCGGGTCTTCCTGGGCACGCACAGATCTATCCCCTTCTCCGGCCTGCTGGGTATCTTCCTCATACACAACATGGCGAACGCCGTGCTCCTGCTGCGCGCGGGCGATATCCTGCGCATTCAAACCACCTCCCGGCGCTACGGCATCTCTCGCTCTGAGCTCACGGCTACCGTTATCGTCGTCGAGTCGCTGCTGGACGGCCTGAGCTTCGTCCTGCTGGTAGCGATCGCCTTCGCGCTGGGACAGGTCACGGGCGTGCTACAGGGAGCCTTCTGGGGGATGGCAGGCCTGGCCCTGTTCGGCCTGGCGCTGGGCGTGGCGAGCGCCCGCTGGCTGAAGCCGGAGGTGGTGGAGCGAATCTACCCGCTGCGTTGGCTCTCACGCGACGCGCGAGAGGGCGCCAAGAGGCTCCTGGGTCAGTTCCTGGACGGCATGCGCGCCCTGCGAGAATCGGGCCTAGCAGCCCAGGCCATCGCCCTCTCGATCATCGGCTGGCTGCTGGAGGCGGTCGCGTACTGGCTCTTCGGGGAGGCCTTCGGGCTGAACCTGAACTTCGGCGCGTACCTGCTCATCATGATGGCCGGGAACTTCGCCGTCTCCATTCCCCTCACGCCCTCTGGCATCGGCCCCTATGAGGTGGCCACGCAGGAGCTGATCGTGGTGCTGGGGGTGGGGCGAGCGCTGGCCGCCGGCTTCGCCATTGCCATTCACCTCTGCTTCATCATCTGGATCACGATCACCGGCCTGATCGCGATGTGGCTGATGCGGCTGAGTCCCAGCGAGCTCTTCTACCTATCGCAGCCGCAGGAGCCAACGCAGCCACAGGAGCCGGCGCCCCGGCCGCAGCCTGGGACGTCGTGATCGTCACCGCCGTCGAACGGAAGCCCCGGCGGCGACGGGTACACGTCTTCGTCGATGGCCGCTTCGCCCTGGCGCTAGGACGTGAGCTGGCAGCGGAGCACGATGTCCGCCCTGGCCGCACCCTCACCTCGGCTGAGCTCTCCGCGCTGGCCGAAGCGGAGGCGCGCCGCGGCGCGATGGAATCGGCGTTGCGGCTGCTCTCCTACCGCCCGCGCAGCGAGCAGGAGCTGCGCGATCGGCTAACGCGCAAGGGGTTCGAGCCGGCCGTCGCCGACAGGACGCTGGACCGGCTGCGCGAGCTGGGCTACCTGGACGACGACGCCTTCGCCCGCCTTTGGACGGAGACACAGCAGGCGTTCCGGCCCAAATCTCGATGGCTGCTGACGGCGGAGCTGCGGCGGCGCGGCGTATCCCAACACACGGCCGAGGAGGCGACGGCCGGCCTCTCCGACGAGGAGGCCGCGTACCAGGCGGCCCAGCGACGCCTGCGGGCGTTGCATAGCCTCGAATACCAGCGCTTCCGGGAGAAGCTGGGCGGCTTCCTCAACCGCCGTGGCTTCAGCTACGAGATCGCCCGGCAAACGGTCGACCGCTGCTGGGCGGAGCGAGGGGAAGCGCCGGACGAGGACGAAGACTCGAAGTAGGATGAAGCGCATCTCGCAGGTAGTGGGTCATGTGAACGCGCCGCATGCTTCTCTCCGCAGGCGAGCCTCGAAAGGCTCGGCTACGGTATGCAAGAGCTACAAACTGACCACCATCTCAACTCATTTCTTGACACCCTTTGGGAACGCCGCGTATTATTGATGCAGAATCTATACTACGGAAAGGACAGGCCAATCCGAACCAGAAGCACGTAAAGAAAGAGAGGTTAAGCGATGCCAGCAGCCATCGTCGTAGGCATTGTCATCGGCGTGTTGGCGCTGGCGGTAGGGACTCTTCTAGGGTTCATCCTCAAGAATCGGATAGGCAAAGGCCAGGTAGAGACGGCGGAACATCGCGCCGGCCGCATCCTGGACGAGGCAAAGACGAAGCAACGGGAATCGTTGCTTGAAGCTAAAGAGGAGGCGATACAGCTAAAGGGCCAGGCAGAATCTGAGCTCAAAGGGCGGCGGGACGAAGTCCGGCGGCTCGAACAGCGTGTCACCTCCAAAGAGGAGAACCTGGACCGCAAGACCGATACGATCGAACGTCGTGAGGAGAGTCTCAACAGCCGGCAACAGCAAGTAGAGGAGCAGAAAACTGAACTAACGGAGCTGCACCAGAAGCGGCTCCAGGAGATCGAGCGGGTTTCAGGCCTCAGCGTCGCTGAGGCACACGATCTCCTGCTTCAGGAGATCGATGAGGAGATTCGGGAGGATGCCGCCCGTCGCCTTCGCCAGATTGAGGCGGAGATGAAGGAGAAGGCAGACCTGCGCTCCCGCGAGATCTTGACCACCACTATGCAGCGGCTCACTACTGATGTGGTGAGCGAGAGCACCGTCTCTGTCGTCCCCATCCCCAGCGACGAGATGAAGGGCCGCATCATCGGCCGCGAGGGGCGCAACATCCGCGCGCTCGAGGCCGCCACCGGCGTCGACCTGATCATCGACGATACGCCGGACGCCGTCTCGCTGGCCTGCTTCGACCCGGTACGGCGTGAGATCGCCCGTGTTGCCCTCACCCGTCTGGTCTTGGACGGCCGCATCCATCCTACGCGCGTCGAGGAGATGGTCGAAAAGGCGCGGGAGGAGGTGGAAGCGACGATGGCCGAAGCGGGCGAGGAGGCCGCCATCGAGGCGAACTGCCCCGGCCTGCACCCGGAGATCCTCAAGACGTTCGGGCGGCTGAAGTACCGCACCTCCTACGGGCAGAACCAGCTCAAGCACGCGGTGGAGAGCGCACATCTCGCTGGCATGCTCGCCGACGAGATGGGAGCAGACGTGAAGGTCTGCCGGCTAGGCGCCCTCCTGCACGACCTGGGCAAAGCGATCGACCACGATGTTGAGGGTACGCACGCGCTCCTGGGCGCAGAGCTGGCCCGGCGTTACAAGATTGGGCCAGTGGTCGTAAACTGCATCGAGGCGCACCACGATGAGGTGGAGGCCGAGTCGGTGGAGGCGGTCATCGTCCAGATCGCCGATGCCATCAGCGGCGCCCGCCCCGGCGCCCGCATGGAGACGTTGGACCGCTACATCCAACGGCTGGAGGCGCTGGAAGAGGTCGCGAACAGCTTCCAGGGCGTCGAGAAGGCGTTCGCCATCCAGGCCGGACGCGAGGTGCGCGTGATAGTCAAGCCGGAGCAGATCGACGATATGGAGGCGATGCGCCTGGCCCGCGACGTGAGCAAGAAGGTCGAGGAGTCGCTGGAGTACCCGGGCCAGATCAAGATCACCGTCGTGCGCGAGACCCGCGCCGTAGACTACGCGCGGTAGTGCGCGGGCAAGCGGTAGCTTAAGGCGCCGATGAACCTCCTCATGATCGGCGACGTGATGGGCAGGCCCGGCCGGCGAGCCGTGGCCGCACTGCTGCCCGACCTGCGACAGGAGCTGGCGCTCGACCTGGTCGTCGCCAACGGCGAGAACCTGGCCGCCGGACGCGGCATTACCGAAGCCACGGCGCAAGAGCTCTTCGACGCGGGCGTGGACGTGATCACCTCCGGCAACCACGTCTGGGACCAGAAGGAGATCATACCCGTGCTGGACCAGGAGGTCGCCATGCTGCGACCGCTCAACTACCCGCCCGCCACGCCTGGCCGCGGACTGCTCACTCAGAAAGGCATCACCGTCCTCAACCTGCAGGGCCGGACGTTCATGCCCGATATCGATTGCCCCTTCCGCGCCGCCGATGCAGCCCTCAGCGAGCTGCCGCAGGACGCCATCGTCTTCGTCGATATGCACGCCGAGGCGACGAGCGAGAAGCAGGCGATGGGACGCTACCTGGACGGCCGCGTGGCAGCGGTCGTCGGCACGCACACCCACGTGCCCACCGCGGACGCCCGCATCCTCCCCGGGGGCACGGCCTTCGTGACCGACGTGGGCATGGCCGGGCCGCAGGAGTCGATCATCGGCAACGAGATCGACTCGGTGATCGAGCGCTTCCTCACCGGCATGCCCACGCGACTGCCGGTCGCCGAGAAGAGCCCTACGGTCCAGTTCAACGCCGTCCTGGTCGAGATCGACGAAGCGACCGGGCGCGCCAACAGTATCGCCCGCATCGACCGCGTGTACCACCGCGATGGAGTGTAGAGCCGACTTCCACTGCCATAGCACCGCCTCCGATGGCATCCTCTC
This sequence comes from Chloroflexota bacterium, assembly GCA_022570885.1. GTDB lineage: Bacteria > Chloroflexota > Dehalococcoidia > DSTF01 > RBG-16-68-14 > JACZTE01. The sequence goes on from JACZYW010000072.1 coordinate 8,511, forward strand.
GCCCTCGGAGCTGGTGAAGCTCGCCTACGAGCACGGTGTGCGCATCATGGCCCTCACCGACCACGACTCGACGGAGGGGGTGGAGGAGGCGCGCCGCGCAGCCGAAGGCTACCCGGACTTCACCCTGATCCCCGGCGTCGAGATGGGGACGGACATCCCCGGCGGCGAGGTGCACGTGCTGGGCTATTTCCTGGAGCCCGGCAACGCCGAGCTGCAGGAGACGCTCCAACGCCTGCGCGACTCGCGCCGGCTGCGCGGCCAGCGCATGGTGGAGAAGCTGCAGGCGATGGGCGTCGAAGTCACCTGGGAGCAGGTGGAGCGCTTCGCGGGCGATGGCGCCGTGGGGCGGCCCCACGTGGCCCAGGCGCTCCTGGAGAAGGGCTACATCGACAACATCAGCGAGGCCTTCGAGAAGTACATCGGCCGCGATGGGCCCGCCTACGCCGACCGGACGAAGCTGACCCCATCCGAGGCCGTCGCCTCCATCGTCCGCCTGGGTGGCGTCGCTTGCCTCGCCCACCCGCGCGACCTGGAGGACCTGGACGGCGTGCTGGCCGACCTGAAGGCCGCCGGCCTGGCCGGGATGGAGGTCCACTACAAGTACTACGAAGAGGAGGCCGTGAAGCGGCTGCTGGACGCCGCCCGACGCTTTGACCTCATCCCCTGGGGCGGCAGCGACTACCACGGCCTCTACGGAGAGGACGAGCCGTTCCCCGGCGGGATGGTCTCCCCCTTGCCCGACGAATCGATCGAAGCGCTACTGCGCCTGGGCCGCGAGCGAGCGGCAGAGAAGGCGCGCTAGACGGCAGCGCCTACGGCCCGTAGTATACCGTCACCGGCACCCAGTCCAGCAAGAAATCGCGCAGATCGTCATCGCTGTTCGAGGTGAGCCGCGCACGGAAGTTGGCGTTGCTGAACTCCGAGACGGCCCACGTTCGACCCCACGTGTCGCTGCTCCCGCCCAGGGTGGCGGTGTGCTCGCTCGTCGTCTCCACGGTGTCCGTCTTCGCCGACGTCCAGGTCGTGCCGCCGTCCCAGGAGAGCTCCACGCTCATGCTGCTTACGCCGGCGGTGCTGTCCAGCCACCAGTCCAGCCGCACTTCGATACCCGTGATGGAACAGCTGGCACCCATGGAGATGCTGTAGTTGTAATAGCGATGGCGGTCAGCGGCACCGTCCGTGTTCGTGGCGTTGCCGCCGGCGTCAGCGAATGCGTTCAGGGGGTTCAGCTCGAAGCCGTCGCCGTCGCCGCCGGTGTCGGCGGCGTCGGCGGCTGGGTCTTGGAGGCCTGTGTCTCCGGGGAAGCAGGCGACCGTATTAAAGGTGTTGGCCGTGACGTTCACCAGGCCGGTGAAGACCGCCAAGCCGCCTTGCGCTAGCGCCGCGCCCAGCACGAAGGCAAGCCAGACGAGGAACGCCACAGCAGCGGCGGCAGTGGTCTTGCTACGCAGTGTCGCGATATTCCTCTTCCACCGGTTCTGCTGGCGTGATGGCGCGAATGGGAGCCCCCTCGCCCGCGACGGCGCCTCTCTGCTTCCGCCAGGAGTTCCACTTCTCGCGGAAGTGCATGACCGCGAGGAGGGCCAGTGGCGCCACAATGAGCAGCAGTTTTCCTTGCCCGCCCTGAGCGTAATCCAGCAGGTAGCCGGCGAACGGGACGCTGTAGACCACCCGATCGCCCGTGCCCTCGAAGATCGCGGGGTCAGGATCGGGTGCCTCATTCGCGTCGCCCTGAGTGAAGAAGAGGCGCTGACCGTCAACGACGGTGATATCGATAATGCGGTGGAGGACAGCCACGGAGTCCGGAGATTCGCGGCGGGTGATGACGTCGCCAACGCTGAGCTCCTCCGCGCTGGTGGCCTTGCTCACGGCGACGCTGCCCGGAGGCAGGCTGGCGCCCATGCTGCCGCCGTAGACGATGTAGGTGTGGTAGCCAACGAGGGTAGGCAGCGTTGCCAACGCTATCAGGAGGAGGACACAGCCGACAGCGAATAGCACGACCCAGGAGAGCAGGCGCGCCAGCAGGCGAAACGTCGCCGGCCGGACGAGAGCGCTTAGCGCTCTCAGCCGGCCGGTACTGCCGCTCTTCGGCGGATTCGTGTCGGTTGGGGCAGCGGCCAACAGGGCCGCCGCCTGTTCCTCAAGAGATATCCTCTTCGCCGTCATCCCTGACTCCCCCTTCGAAGGCGCATCCGCTGCGCCTTCGTTATCGCGTCGCTACGCTACGGGTTGTTCTTCGTCTGCTCGGCCTGGAACAGGAAGGTCGCGGTCGTCGTAATACCCTCCGGCCCCGTCGCAGAGAGGGGCAGCGCCACGCGGAAGCAGAGCGTCTCGCTCGTGCTGAGGGCCAGGACGCGGTCTCCCGAGTCAGCACCCTGCGCCGGGTTACCGACGACGTTGATGCCTGACGTGCTGCCAAGGTCATTCGTTGCATAGATAATAGTGCCGTCGAAGTCGTCGCACTTAACTGTGGGTTCAACATCGACCTCTCTGATCGTGAGGTCAAGCGCGGCAGCCAGCACGTCCTCCGTGGTCGTGCTGGTGATCGCATAGCGCATCTCCAGCGTGCTGCTGTCGTTGGTGACGACGATGCCCGCGTCGGGTTGTATGGAGTCACCCGGCGCCATATCGCTGAACGTCACTAGGGCGGTGGTAGGCGACGTGCTGATCTCGATCGTACCCGTCATGAACGTGTTAGCGTCCACTGAGGCATCATCGGTGAACACGGCCAATCCGGCCAGGCCGCTAAGCATGCTCAGCAAGCCGACGGTCGAAACCGTGATGAGGATCTTCTTAAACATTGCTTCCAAACCTCCTTCTGGCGAACCGCCTGCTGCCTCCGGCAGATGGCAAACCAGTCCGAAAAGGAGGGCATCCTGCCTCTCATACGCGCATATTTCGGTTGCGCATTCACATAAGTATCGGCTGGTAAGTAAATTTTCTGCATAGGCAAACGTTTTGCATAAGGAGTATCGCCAAGTCCGGCCGTATCCAAGCGTTCTTGTTCGATCTGACGTGCAGGCGTGGTAGGCTTGAGATAGGCTGCTACGGCCCACCATCGTCCGCCTGGGTGGCGTCGCTTGCCTCGCCCACCCGCGCGACCTGGAGGACCTGGACGGCGTGCTGGCCGGCCTGCAGGACGGCGTGCTGGCCGGGATGGAGGTCCACTACAAGTACTACGAAGAGGAGGCCGTG
>JACZYW010000203.1 GCA_022570885.1 Chloroflexota bacterium
TGCCGGCCTGCATGAGCAGATCGATCACCCGGTCGCCGTCCACCAGCTCGTAGACGCCGGGCCGTTCGACGGCGCCGGTGATGTACACCTCGATCGGGCCGCCGGGCGTCGGCTCGCCGAGGCGGAACTCCAGCGCCTGTTCGTCCCCCCGGTCGAGCACGAGGGTGACGACGGCGGCTGCCAGCAGCGCCGCCAGCACGATGGTGATTGGGTTGCGGTAGCGGTCCAGCCAGGACGCCATGGCGCTCCCTGCCTCTGCGTCTGCATTGACGTGTACTCAAATGAGTGCACAAACAGTTGTAGTGCGGGCTCTACTTAAGCCGAAACGGCGGCCGGCGTCAAGTGGCAAGGTTGGCTGCGAGGCATGTGGTGAGGCAAAAGGGACCCGTGCCAGGGACTGGTGGCGGGGGGTCCTGGCACGGGCCAAGCAGGTCAAGAGTCTCGGTAGGAGGTTCCTTCCTCGAACTCTACATCCTGCATGTATATGGTAACGCGGCGGCGGAGTTCTGGCAAGATCACGCCAGCCGGAACGGCCGTCCGCTGTTGCGTGTTCAGCTTCACATTGAGACTACACTTCCGCGCTATGGAGTCGATACTTCACAGGGAACCCACCTAGGGAACTCCACCTAGGGAACCCGCCTACTGAGGTCGACGCAGGGAATGCGCTCCGGCTCAGCGTGCATGGAGAGGAACGTGAGCATGATCGGCTCTACGTCACGAAGGTCCAACTTCGCCGCCTTGCTGCTGGCGGCAGTCGCGCTCGCTGCGGGGCTGTTCTTCCACGCCCAGGTCTCGGCCGGGGCGCCCACCGTCAGCATCGGCTCGCTCAGCAAGAGCGTTGGCGAGCAAGGAACAGTAGCGCTACAGGCGCTCGATATTCCCGCGCCCGGTCTCGGCGCCTGGACGATCGATATCACCTACGACCCGCAAGTCGTGTCGGTCGTGGACTGCGCGGGTGGACTCGGCGGGATGTGCAACCCCGCGTACGCTGATGGTACCGTTCGTGTCGCCTGGTTCAGCATCTTCGGAGAGATAGGCGATAGCACGCTCGCTACCATCACCTTCGCTTGCGAGAGCGGAGGTTCGAGCCAGCTCGCCCTCACCCTCGAGACGTTCATCGAGGCCAACCTCGGCGGTTCGCTGCCTATCGACGCGAGCATCGACGACGGGTTGGCTATCTGCTCGTCGTCGGGGCCGCCCGGAGCCATCGCCAGAGCCGTCGCCGGAGCCGTCGCCGGAGCCAACAGGCGAGCCGGGGCCGTCGCTGGACTCGGACGGGGACGGCTGCGCGGACGACAAGGAGTTGGGGCCGGACGAGGTCTTGGGCGGCAAACGCGATCCAGCGAACTTCTGGGACTTCTTCGACCCTAACCTGGACGGCGCTATTGGCTTCGGGGACTTCCTGCTGCTGATCCAGCACTTCGGCGCTACCGACGACAACGGGCAGGCGTCGATCAACCGCAACAGCGATCCGCTCACCACGCCTGACGCTGGCCCTGGTACCTACCATCCGCGCTTCGACCGTGGCGCGGTGGTAGGGCCGAACGGCTGGGATCGAGCGCCGCCGAACGGCGCGATCGGCTTTACCGACTTCCTCGCCCTGCTGGTTCAGTTCGGCCATACCTGCGCCGGACCCTAGCTGAAGCCCGCGTTCGACGAGAAAAGCATGGAGCCGGCCCATCGGGGCCGGCTCCAACGTATGCTTCAGGTTGCGAGCGGCTACCGCTGCAAGATCTGGATCGTGCAGGCGGAGCCCAGGCCGATGACGTGGGCCAGCCCTACCTTCGCGCCCTCCACCTGGCGGTCGCCCGCCTCGCCGCGTAGGTGCCAGACGATCTCGCAGATGTTGGCGACGCCCGTGGCGCCCAAAGGGTGGCCCTTGGAGAGCAGGCCGCCGCTGGGCGCGACTGGGATACGGCCGCCGATAGTGGTCTCTCCCTCGTCGATCATGCGGCCGGCCTCGCCCTCGGCGCACAGCCCCAGGTTCTCGTAGTGGAGCAGCTCCGCCGTGGCGAAGCAGTCGTGCAGCTCGATCACGTCGAGGTCGTCCGGCCCGATGCCGGCCGTCTCGTAGGCCTCCTTCGCCGCGTTGCGGGTGAGGGTGTTGATGTCCATCATCGTCAGGTCGCGCTCCGTCCAGGGGTCGGAGGTGAGGACAGAGGCGCCCACCTTGATTGGCGTGGTGGTGTACTGCTTCGCCTTCTCCATCGTGGTGAGGATCGCGGCAGCGGCGCCATCGCCGGTGGGGCAGCACATATAGAGCGTGTTGGGCCAGGCGATCATGCGGGCGTTGATCACCTCCTCAAGGCTCATGTCCTTCTGGTACTGAGCGTAGGGGTTGTGAACGGAGTGCTTGTGGTTCTTCACGGCCACCTTCGCGAACTGCTCCGCGGTGGTGCCGTACTTGTTCATGTGCTCCACACCGGCTTGGCCGAAGACGGCCGGCATCAGGCCGGAGCCGACGATGCCCTCGGGGGAGATGCGGCCGCGGCCGCCGCCGGTGCCCAGCAGCCCCATCTTGCCCATCTGCTCGGAGCCGACAGCAAGCGCGATGTCGTACGCGCCGGAGGCGACCGCCATGTACGCTTCGCGGAACGCCGTCGAGCCTGTGGCGCAGGCGTTGGCGACGTTGAGCACGGGGATGCCCGTCTGGCCGATCTCCTTCATGATGCGCTGGCCGACGGTCGCGTTCGACTCCAGGAGGTTGCCGGAGACGAGGGTCTCGATATCCTTCATCGTCATGCCGGCGTCCTTCAGCGCCAACAGGCACGCCTGAGCGCCCAACTCGGATAGCTCCTTCTCCGGGAAGCGGCCGAATTTGATCATCCCTACGCCTACGATGGCTACGTCTCGCATTTTGATCCTCCTTCGCTCGCGGGCTGTCTGTGTGTTAGTTGCTGCCGCCGTTTACCGGCCGGAACTTAAAGGCGATGATATCGTTTCCGTCTCGGTCCGTGTGCACCTTCTCTGTGTACATCTCGACCGGCATGCCGGACTTCAGCTGCTTCGGGTCTGGCTCCACGCCCTCGATGTTGCAGCGCACGCTTACCCCCTCCGGCAGGTCGACGATGGCGGCGATGTAGGGAACTGGGACGCCGGGCACCGACTGGTGGACGATGGAGAAGACGTGCAGCTTTCCCTGCTTGCTGAGCTGAATATCCTCCAACGCCTCGGCGTGGAAGCAGCGGCCGCAGGCCATGCGCGGGCCGAGGTAGGCCGCGCCGCATTCAGGGCAGCGGCTGCCGGCCAGGTAGGCGTCCTCCCCCTCCTTCTCCGGCAGGTGGAGGAACGAGACGATCGGTAGCTCCTTCGTTGCGGTGGGCGTTTCGGCTTCTGCCATGGGAGTAGCTCCTTC
>JACZYW010000204.1 GCA_022570885.1 Chloroflexota bacterium
TCTCCATCGCTGCGTCTGCCGGCGGCTCGGTGACGGCGATCAAGACCACGCCCCTGATGACGATCCGGGAAGGCATGCAGGCGATGCGGAAGGCGAAGCGGTCGGCCTACGAACCGCTACCACTAGACGAGGACTAGCCGTCGGGCTGAAGGCCCGACCTACCTCGGCTGGCTCGGCCTACCGGGCTGAAGCCGACCTACCGGGCTGAAGCCGACCTGTCGGGCTGAAGGCCCGACCTACGGGGCTGAAGGCCCGACCTACCGGGCTGAAGGCCCGACCTACCGGGGCTGAAGCCCGACCTACCGGGCGGAAGGCCCGACCTACCTCGGCTGGCCCGACCTACCGGGCTGAAGCCGACCTCACGCCGAAGCCTGTCGTTGTCGGGCTGAAGGCCCGACCTACGGGGGATGTCGAGGCCTACCGGCCGGATCAGGCCTCGAGCGCCCTGCTTCGCTATACTACTCCCGCCATGCCGCTGGTCTACGCCTGCATCTGCCCGCAAACGCTCGCCACACCGCCCGAGACGAAGTCCAACCCCGCGGTCGAGGCGCTGCGCTCCACCGGGGCGCTGCCTCCAGACGAGGCGCAGCCTCTCGCCGAGGCGCTGCGCTTTAGCGAGGCGCTGACCCGCATCGCCGGCGAGCTATCCTCGCATCGGCCGGAGACGGTGCTGCTGATCAGTTCGCCCGGCCCCGGCCTGCAAGCGGCTCGCGGGATCGGCCTGCTGACGGCGTCCGAGACTACGGGCGACTTCGCGCAGCTCGACGCGCCTGAGACGCAGTTCGCTTTCGAGACCGACCTGGAGCTGGCCGAGCTGATCCAGCAAGAGGCCGCCGAAGCTAACCCGCGACTGGAGTCGCTGCTCCGCTGGGACGGCGGACGCAACGCGGCTCTCTACTGCCTACGCGAGGCGATGGCCGAAACGCGCCTGCTGCCGATGGCCACCTGCCGGCTGGAGCCGCCCTTCCACTTCAAGCTGGGGCAGGCCGTCGGGCGGGCGCTGACGCGCTACGAGCGGCGCGTCGCCGTCGTCTGCTCAGCCGACCTCGCGCATGCGCTCAAGGCCCACCAGCGCTCCGGCCGGCTCTTCGACGAGCAGTACCAGCGCGCCATCGCCACCTGGGACGTGAAGTGGCTGGTGGGCCTCGAGTCCGACTACCGGCGCGACGCGGCGGAGGACGGCGTGCCACAGACCGCCATCCTGATGGGCGCGCTGAGCAGCTATCGCGTCCAGCCGCGCCTGCTCTCCTACGAGAGTCCGTCCGGCGTCGGCCGCATCGTCGCCGCCATCGATGTGCTGGGCCCGCGGCGAGGGGCGGTCGCCGGCATGGAGCGAGCAGAATCGCACGCATGAGAGGAGTTCCGCTTTGGCCCAGGATTGGAACCACCACGAAACCAAGGTAAACGGCGTCCGGCTGCACTACGTTCGGCACGGCCAAGGTCAGCCGGTGTTCCTCATCCACGGCTGGCCCGGCTTCTGGTTCGAGTGGAACCAGAACATCCCGGCCCTGGCCGAGCGCTTCGACATCGTGGCGCCGGACATGCGCGGCTTCGCCCTCTCCGACAAGCCGGACCTGCCGCCGGAAGAGGGGTATACCGACGCGGTCATGGCGGCGGACATCGCCGCGCTGGTGCGCGACCTCGGCTTCGAGCGCATCAGCATCGTCGCCCACGATTTCGGCTCGCTCTGGAGCCAGCGCTTCGCCCGCGAGTACCCGGAGCTGCTGGAGCGGCTGGTGCTCTTCAACCCGCCCTACCCCGGCATCGGCGGCCGCTTCTTCCAGCCGCCGCAGAGCTTCGAGACCTGGTACATGCTCTTCCACCAGCAGCCCTGGGCGGAAGATCTCGTCGGCTCCAGCCGGGCGAACATCGAGACCTACCTGCGCCACTTCCTGCGCCACTGGTCGCACGATACGGACGTCTTCAGCGACGAGGAGGTCGCGGAGTTCGTCGAGGCGTACTCGCAGCCGGGCGCCCTGCGCGGCGGCTTCAACTGCTATCGAGCCGCCTTCCGCAGCGCCGGCCAGCCGCAGGGCGACCAGACCGTCCGCACCCCCACGCTCATCCTCTGGAGCGACCGCGACCCGATCCTCCCGTTCGAGTGGAGCGACGGCCTGGGCGAGTACTTCCCGAACCACACGCTAAAGAAGATCGAAGGCTGCGGCCACTTCATGCACCGTGAGGCGCCGGAGCGGGTGAACCAGGAGATCATCGAGTTCCTGAGCGCGTAACAGTGTGCTGAAACATAGCCACAGATGCGCACTGATAAACACAGATTAGGAGTAGGGGCGACCAGATGGTCGCCCCTACGGGGGCTAGCGCCTCGCGGTCACGCAGATTCGGTAGGCGAGCCTTTCTAGCCTCACCGCCGCCGAGCCTGGAAAGGCTCGGCTACGATGTAACAAGAGCCGCAAGCTGACCCACTACCCCAAGCTCTTTCCTAGCCCTCTGCTACAATCGATACCAGGAGGCGTACCCTGGACGATCACACCCTGCGCATCCTGGAGTTCGACAAGATCCTGGCGCGGCTGGCCCGCCTCACGGCGGAAGAGCGGTGGCTGCACTGGTCTCTTGAGCTTCCACCAGCAGTTAAGGCGCACACTGAACTGAGACGTGATCGGAGGAGGGCGAAGCTTTTGACCATCGGGTCGGTGCAGGCGTGACCAGCGTTGTAGAGCGCGCCGTGAGAGCATGGGGATTCGTTGTGGGGATGCTCTATGGTGCTCTCTGTGTCAGCATCGTTGCCTATCTTGCCACTAATGAGCACGCGGATGCCCTTAGCGGAACGATTTTCATCGCGCCTGCCTTTGTGGCCGCAGCTCAGTTCATCTGGGGGCTGGTGGCCTGGCAAGGGCGAGGGGCTTGGCTCGTGCGACTCTCGGCATGGTGCGTCCTTGCGCTTAGTGTCATTCCCCTGTTCAGTTTCTCCTTCCTTTTAATTCCACTTCTCCTGTCGGCGATACCTACACTCTGGCCGCGGTCTCCATCCGCCGACGCCGCTAGCGGCGTTGAAACTACACGTCGCGATAACAGCATCCAAGCCCACTGAGGCGGAGGGGAGGCGTGAACCTCCCCTCCGCCTGCTACCCCCTCTGCTACAATCGATACCAGGAGGCGTACCCTGGACGATCACACCCTGCGCATCCTGGAGTTCGACAAGATACTGGCGCGATTGGCCCGCCTTACCTCGTTCTCGGCCGGCCGCGAGCTGGCGCTTGCCCTGCGCCCCTCCACCGACCAGGCGGAGGTGGTGCGCCGCCAGCGGCTGACGGCCGAGGCGCGACGGCTCGTCGAACTGCGCCCCACCGTCGGGCTGGGCGGCGCCCACGACG
>JACZYW010000073.1 GCA_022570885.1 Chloroflexota bacterium
CTGGCGCGCCACCCGCAGGCTCCTCCCGCACGAGAGCCTGATCTACCTGGCCGACGCCGGCCACGCCCCCATCGGCGAAAAGTCGCCGGAGGAGATCCGCGACCTGACGACGCGCAGCGTCCGCTTCCTGCTCGGCCTCGACGTGAAGCTGATGGTGATCGCCTGCAACACCGCTACCGTGCATGCCATCGACCAGCTGCGCGACACCTTCCCTCAGCTACCATTCGTCGGCGTCGTCCCCATGGTGAAGACGCTGGCGGAGCAGACACGCACGGGTACCATCGCCGTCCTCTCCACCCCGGCCACGGCCGCCAGCCCGTACCTGGCCGGCCTCATCGAGGAGTTCGCGCCGGACAAGCGCGTGATCAACATCGGCTGCGACGGGCTGGAGGCCATCATCGACACGGGCGAGATGGGCACTGCCCGCGTCAGGGGCCTGCTGGAGCGCTACCTAGCGCCGGTGCGCGAGAGCGAGGCCGATGTGGTGGGGCTGGCCTGCACCCACTACCCATTCCTGCGCGGGCGCATCGAGCGCATGCTAGGGCCCGGCGTGCGCGTGTTCGACCCGTCGCTGCCGGTAGCGCGTCGCGTGCGCCAGCTCCTCGCCGAACGCGACGCCCTGGCGAGCGACGACGCGAAGCCGGCCTATCGCTTCTACAGCACGGGCGACCCCGATCGCTTCGCCACCATCGCGAGCAAGCTCCTGCGCTCCCCCGTCCGAGAGGTAGGCTACGCGGAGATATAGAGCCCTTAGTAACGAGCCTAATTGCAGTCGGTCGCTTGTTTTCAAGCCCTGCGGGATGAATCCCGCAGCTCCTCCGGTTGCGAAATACGAAGCCGCGGGTTTCAACCCGCGGGAGTGGTTTTACCCACCGTCTACTAGTAAAACGGCGAGGGGATCCAGGCGCCCATCGGCTTCTCATATTCGCCGCGCACCATGTAGGTGTTCAGCTCCGTCAGGCGGAACCCCGCGCCTATCGCCCAACGCAGCGTCTCGGCCATGCTCGTCGGAAGAGCGAAGCGCAGGTCAGCCGGCACAGCCTTCGCCGTGCCGATGATCAGGTCACGCAGCGCCCGCTCATCCCGGGCGGCGCCGTGGGTAAGGAAGACCTCCTCGCCGGGGAAGCGGGTGAGGTAGCCGGCCAGCTCGCCATCGCGCTCCACCACCACCGGCGGCGCCATGTTCGCCATGAACTCGATGTCGTGGCGGCGGCCGAAGCCGAGCACCTCGCGGTGGAGCGCGTCGCAGGCTTCCAGGTCGTCGGCGGTATATTCGCGCAGCCGGTCGCGGGGCTCCTCGTCCGCCGGCGGCCGGCCGAGCAGCAGTGCCAGCGTGTCCTTGACCTCGAACCCGAGGCGATGGTAGAGCGCAAACGACTGGATATTGTAGGCGGCCTGCAGCAGCCGGACCGACGCGAACCCGCCCTGCTCGGCACGCTCCAGCAGCGCCTCCATCACCTGCCGGCCCAAGCCTCGCCCCTGCTGGCCTACCGCGACCGCCACCGGCCCCACGCCGATCACCTCGTCTCGCTCGTCGCCAAAGTTGCAGGCAAGCGGCCGCCCGTCCTCCACCAGCAAGTACGACTCGTACCCTTCGGTCTGGGCCAGGAGCCGTACGATCAACTGAGCCAACGCCGGCGACTCAAAGGCCGGCTCGAAGTTGTGCCGCTCCGCGATGTCGCGGAACGCTTCGTAGACGAGCGTGCCGACAGCTTTGGTTTTCTCGGGAAGGACCGTAGTAAGCGTCGGTTCCATAAGCGTCTCCGTTCCTTTCATCCCTGCGAATGGTCGCTGCGTTACACTGTGCGGTCAGCGGTTCGGCCGTTTGCCGTAGGTAACGCCCTCCACGCGACGGCGGGCGGACAAGGCCCGGGCGCGCAGTTTGGGCAGCCGCGCATCTCCCACATCGGCCAGCACCAGTGCGCGCACATCCTCGTCGACGAAGTCGTAGCTGTTCGAGTGGCCGGGGATCGCCGAGAGAAAGCCTGCTTCGACGACTTCGCGCAGGTCTTCGATCATGTCCGCCTCGGTTAGGCGGGCGGTGTGGCGCAGCACCGCGTATCGCGCGCTGCCCTCTAGCACCACGGCGTAATCGAGCAAGCGCCGGGCGCTACCGGAGAGCCCGCGCAGCCGTTCAGACGTGTCTTCCTCTACAGTCGCCATAGGCGATACGTCCCTTCGAAAGCTCTTACACCCTTTTAGGGAGTTGTTGATTCATTCTTAACACCTGACCGTTATAGTCGTAAGCGAAGGCAGACCCGTGGGAATGCTCCCCCTCCCGCGAAAAGCCTTGCACAGGGGCTAGGATGCATGCTCCGCTCCCCGCACTATCGGGGCAGGCATCCTAGCTCTTGTTTGTTCTCCCTTCCGGCTCGCCGGTACCCGGTGCGTGCTACGGTCACCATAGCGGTCTCCCAGGCCGTCTTCAAGCGCCCCGCTTGCCTGCAACTCTGGCCCCAGCTATAGTCGAGATCGAAGCATCCTGATGACCCCAAAAGAGCTAGGCACAGCGCTCACCGAGGCACGAATCGCCCGGGGACTTTCGCTCCTTGATGTGGAGCGCGATACTCGCATCTCTCGCAAATACCTCCAGGCGTTGGAGGAAGGTAATCTAGAGGTGCTCCCCGCGCCGGTCTACGCCCGCGCCTTCACCCGCACCTATGCCCAGTACCTGGGGCTGAATGCCCCCTCGCTCGTCCAGACGCTGCCCGGCGCCAAGCCCGAGCCAGAGCTGCCGCCTCTGCCACAGGTCGGGCGGGAGGCCAAGCCCGCCATCTCCGCCAGCTGGATGGTGGCCGGCGTGGTGGTCGTTCTGATGTTTAGCCTTGGTCTGCTGCTCTTCTGGGACCGCGGCGGCGGCGACGTGTCGCTGACCTCCGGTCTCCCTCCGAATGGAACGACTCTCGGCTCCGATCAGCCCACGCCTCCCGTGCAGCAGCCGCTGATCGTAGAGCCGGGCGTGGTGCCCAACCTGCTGTCTCAGCCGCTCCAGGCCGCCCTCAGCGCCCTGGACGAAGCCCAGCTACCTTACCTGGTCATCGAAGTGACGAACGCCGACAGCGCGCTCGGGCTAGTGTTCCAGCAGAGCCCGCCCGCAGGCACGGAGGCCGACGACGCGACGGTGGTCACCCTGATGGTGAGCCGGTAGCGATACCGGCAAGGCCTCGCTTCAGAACGCCCGCGACACCTCGATCTCGCTCTCGATCAGCTCCGCGTCCAACCGCGAGCGCTCGATGTAGCTAACGACGCGGTCAAGCATCTCCTGGGCGTGGCGGGCGTCGTTCGAGACGCAGGTGACGCCGATGGTGGCGATCTGCCAGCGGTCGTTGTCGGCCACCTCCGCGACGGCAACGTTGAACTTGTTGCGCAGCCGCGTGATAAGCGACCGCACCACCTGGCGCTTCCCCTTCAGCGAGCTATTTTCCGGCAGCCGCAGACTCACGCGGCAGACGCCGACGATCATCCCGCTCATCGTTTATCCGACACCTAGCTACAGCCCAGCCGTCCCAGCTTCTGAAACGAGCTGCGCAATCCTCCGCTAGCGCTCAGGGTGACAGGGTAGCTCAGCACTGCGCTGATTCCGGGCGCGAGATCACGCCGAAGGAGACGGCGCCTCTTGCGGCTCCTCTTGCGGTACGTCCTGCGGAGCCTCTTGCTCCAGCGGCAGCAGGCCAACCCGCGGTTCGCCATCTCTCTCCTCCACCGAGGGCGGCAGGGGCGGCAGCTCCTCCGGCCGCTGCAGGCCGAAGTACTCCAAGAAGCGCACGGTGGTGCCGAAGAGCGCCGGCCGCCCTGGGCCGGGCGCCCTGGCCACCTTCTCCACCAGTCCGCGGGCGACGAGCGTCGCCACGGCGTGGTCCGAGTTGACCCCTCGCACCGCCTCCATCGCAGCGCGTGTGACTGGCTGGCGATACGCGATGATGGCGAGCGTCTCGAGGGACGCGCGGGAGAGGCGGCCATGCTCCACCTCAAGGAAGCGTTCGATGTACGGGGCGGCGTCCGGCATGGTGGCGAGCTGAACGAGATCGCCATGACGCTGCACGAAGATCCCGCGGCCATTCGACGCGTCGGCCAACGCCTCCACCGCCCGCTCCACGCCCTGGCGCGGAACGTTCAGGCTCCTCGCGAGCGCACCGATCTCCTGCGGCTCCTCCGCCACGAAGAGCAGGCTCTCGATCAGGGCCGGCAGCCGCTCAGGCGCCGGACGAGCGATCTTCTTGCTTTGACTCCGAGGTCTCATGCGACGTATCCATTTCACCCTTTGGCCCACTCGCCGGCCCGCCCGACGGCTGTTCGGCAGAAGTTGGCACGCCGGTCGGCTTCGGCGGGCTCCACTCCCGGCTAGAAGGGCTGGCGGCTTGTGGTTCCTCCGGCGGCGACGTGGTGGCCGGCGACGGTGACTCGCTCGGTGTGGACGGGGACGATTTCTGCGAACGGCCGACCTTCAGCTCCTGATAGTGAAGCCGCGCCTCCGGTGGCCCTGCCAGGGCCACGCCCATCCGCTCCTCAAGGAGCTGGCGGGCGCGGCGACAGGCCTCCTCCGCCGTCGAGGTGAGCTCGGCCTCAGCACTCACGTGGAGCTCTAGCTTTATTTCAGCCTTCTGCCCCCTCGACTTCACGCTGGCTTGTACCTGCCTAAGCTGGGGGAAGGTTTGCAGCTCTTCTTCCAGCCGCAGAGCGACCTCCTCCGTGCTGATGCTCGCCGTCGCGCCGCCTACCCGCTCCATCTTGAGCGTGCCGCCCTCCGCAGGCGCTACCTCCGAGATGATGACAATGAGCGCCAGCATGATGAGGATGAGGCCGCCAAAGGTGACGATGAGCTTGGCGGGCGTATCGTCGTGATCCGCCACGTAGGTCGCAAGATCCTGCAACTTGTCGATGCTCTGGTCGGGAGCGCCCCACGCCAGGAGGATGACGACCATCACCAGGAAGATCCAGGTGAGCGCCCCGCAGACGATCAGCACGCGGTTAGTCAGGTCCATCGCTTCCCTCCCATGACGAACAGTGCGCGCCCCGAAAGCGAGAGCCGTCGCCGGATCACGCGGCTAGACCGCGCGATGTCTCGGCTGGGGCACAGAGTATTGTCGTTGGACACAGCTTAACGCCATCATACCGCATCCTCTGGGACAGTCAACGCGTGGCAGCAAGATCCGTTCGGAGGAGTTCGGCTGCGGCCTTCCCTAGCAGGGTGCTGAAGAATTCGGTAGCTGAGCCTTTCCAGGCTCGGCGGCGAATCTGGCGGCGAGGCTCGAAAGCCACGCCTACGAGGGTTTTCAGCCGCTAGCCGCAGACGGTGAAGCCGCAGACCGGGCAGCAGACACAGCCTTCGCCGTAGACCAGGGGGCCGCCGCAATCGGGACAGCGATGTCGTTTCATCTCGGGCTCCTTATCGTACATGTGTTCTGTTCTTGTACCCAAGATACCAGAACGCATGTTCCGTGTCAAGCCGGTAGTGGGTCAGTTTGATTTCTGCTCTAAGGATGGGGCTGAAAGTAGGTTGTGCCGGCAGGTCATGGTACAATTACCACCGTGATCTCTAGGCGACCCCTGACACGCCTTTGCCCAGCCATCATCGTCGTCGCGGCACTCCTCACCGTCATCGCCGCCTGCCGGGAAGAGGTGACCGAGCAGGTAGGGACTCCGGCTACCTCGCGAGAAGTTCCTTCAGTGGAGCAGCCGACATCGACGCCGAAACCGGCCTTCAAGGTAGAAGCCATTGCCTGTCCCTCGGCCGTCGAGGAGGACAGCGGTCCTCCGCCAGGGGTCGAGGAGGGCGTAACGTTCCAGCGCCTGCCAGATGGCTATCGAGTCGAGACGTGCGTCACCGGCCTCGAGCGACCGGTGGCCATGGCCTTCACGCCCGATGGCCGGCTCCTCATCACCGAGCAACATACGGGGAACGTGCGGGTCGTGGTAAATGGCGAACTGCTGCCGCAGCCGTTCGCTACCGTGGACCGGCTCTTCGTAACTCCGGAGGCTGGGCTCCTGGGCATCGCCGTCGACCCAGATTTCGAGGAGAACCGCTACGTCTACGTCTCCTACAGCGCCCTGGGCTCCTCCCCCGACGAGCGTCTCTCCAAAGTGGTGAGGTTTACCGACGTCGATGGCATCGGCACGGACCCCGTCGAGATCCTCCCCGGCCTGCCAGGCCCTCTCGGGCCCATCCACACTGTCGCCAACATCCACTTCGGACCCGATGGCAAGCTCTACCTGTCGCTCGGCGATCTTGTGCGGCCGGATGAGGTTCAGAACCTGAGTCTGCTGCCCGGCAAGATCCTACGGCTCAACCCGGACGGCAGCGCCCCCGAAGACAACCCTTTTTTCGGTGAGCGAAACGCGGACCCGCGCATTTACGCCTACGGCCTGCGCAACCCTTTCGACTTCGACTTCCACCCTGAGACGGGCACGATGTTCGCCACGGAGAACGGCCCCGACACGGACGAGATCAACCGCATCGTGCCAGGGGGCAACTACGGCTGGCCTGACCTGGTGGGCCCGAGCGACGACCCGGACTTCATCGATCCTCTCATCTACTACGAGGACCGGCGAGGGCCGGCGGGGGCCTCCTTCTACTCGGGCGATAGGCTGGCCGAGTACAAGAACAACTTTTTCTTCTGTCAGTTTCATGGAGGAGGTCTCCTGCACCGAGTGCAGTTGTCCGATGATGGCACGGAGGTGCGTTCGGACGACTTCATCAGCGGCGGCTGCACCTCCGACGTGGCCGAGGGGCCGGACGGCTACCTCTATTTCATCGACCTGATCGAGGGCATCATCTATCGCATCACGGACGCTGGGTAGATCGGTTTTCCTTCACCGCCCATTCGTTCTGACGGCGCCCAGCCAGCGGCGCAGGTCGGCCAGCGTGCGGTCGTCGAAGCCGTTGCCGACGTGTCAGGTCGCCATATGCTGTGGCACCCTACCGCAGGGTCACCCTGAGTTTGTCGAAGGGTCTCTGTTCCCGGCCGGTCGGATTAGGACAGAGCTAAAGCTCTGTCCCTACGAGGTTGGCCCTATGCGATAGCCTCGCGCGGGCACAACCCCGTCACCCTGAGCCGTTCGACGAAGCCTCACGCCAAAGCCTGTCGAAGGGCCTACGCGAGTGAGAGGTCTCTAGGAAGAGAGCCAGCCGATGAGTTCGCGCACCTTGACCATCACCCACGCCAAGCGCTCGCGGTCGATGACCACCAGCGCTCCGATGATGAGGATCGCCATTCCAAATTCTGCCATGGCCTTAGCTTACCACCATACGCCGTCCTCTGTCGCCTCTCGGCTAGCCACCCGCCCGCGCAAGCTCCGGCCGGCCCGACCACTGCCACGCCAGGTTCGTCCGGCTCACCCCCAGCAGCATGCCGTGCAGCGACGAGGGGTGGACGAAGAGCCCCTCTGGATTCGGGTCGTCGCTGCGGCCCGCCCAGCGCGCCTCGCTGCGTTGCAACCGCTCGATGATCGCCGCCACGTCGTCCGTCTCCACGTAGCACATGTAGATCGACTGCCCGCGCTTGCCTGCGAAGCGGCCCATGGCCTGCGACGGGTCGGTGATCTGGGACAGCTCGATGCGGTCCAGCCGCTCCGGCGGATCGAAGAGGGTGAGCTGGCCCGTGTAGCCATACCGGTCGCTCTCGATCGGCGAGAACCGCGCGGCATCGAGCCCGAACGCCTCCGCGTAGAAGGCGGCGGCCTCCCGATGGTCGTCGATGATGTTCGTCACCTCGTACAGACAGCGCACCGGGCCGACGGGCGAGCGCTCCACCTGCTCGCTGAGCACCATGCGCATCCCCGGCGTGCTCTCCGGCTCGATGTAGACCTGGCCGCCCTCCTCTCGCCAGGCGACGCCGTGCGCGGAGAGGCGCTCGCAGAGGGCGGAGAGGTCGTTCGAGGCGAAGCCGCCCGCGAAGATCCCCTCGCCCCAGCGCTCGAGCTGGGCCCGCACGGGGCCGTCGCCCGACGGCTCGAGCAGCTCGAACTCGCTGCTCCCCGCCTGCATCACCGAGCGCTCGGCCTGGAGCAGCTCGCTGCGGTCCTCGCGCACCTTCTGCGCCCCCAGCAGCTCGCGAAACGTCTCCTCCGCCGCGGCGCGGTCGCGCACGGCCAGCTGCATGCGGTCGACTCGGGTCAGCATCGGCAGTCTCCTCTCCTATTCGATAGGTGGCACCAGCGTAGTGAAGCGGACGGCGGCGGTCAAGGTAGACTCACGTGGGACAGGCCTCAGCCTGCTGCTCAGTACCTCTAGCCCGCCGACGAGGAAGCACCCATCTGTGGGACAGGCTTCAGCCTGTCGGCTGAGCTCACGCCGAAGCCTGGCATCGTCGGGCTGAAGCCCGACCACAGTGATGAGCCACAGGAAAACGCCCTCTTCCTGGCCTGGCCCCGCTACCCGCGATAAGCTGTCCCCGTGGAGAGCGACACCGAATCCTCCGCACCGGCCATCGAGCCAACCCGCGCCGCGGTCATCTACGGCTGGGTAGAAAAGCGCCTGCCGCAAAGCCGGCGAGGCCGCATCGCCCTGTCGCTATTGATCGCCGCGCTGGTGATGGTGCCATCGATCGGGCTACTCCTGCTCCCGTTCTTCGGGGTGGACCTGAGCGAGGACCGGTTCGCCACCTTCGGCTACGCGGGCGTCTTTTTCGCCAATCTGGCCAGCACGGCGACGGTGTTCATCCCGGTGCCCGGCCTCACCGCCGCCGGCCAGGCGCTGATCCTCACCCAGGGCGACATCCAAAACCCAATCATCGTGGGGCTGCTGGGCGGCACCGGCATGGCCCTGGGCGAAGTCACCGCTTATGCGGCAGGCGCCGCCGGCTCGGAGGTGGCGCGCGAGGGCAAGATCGAGATGCCGCGCCTGATACGGCCGATCGCTCGGCCACTCGTCCGCTGGATCGACTGGCTGATGGCGCACTACGGCTTCGCGACGCTGCTGGTGCTCTCGGCCGTGCCCAACCCCGCGTTCGAGCTGGCCGGGCTGACCGCGGGCGCGGTGCGGATGCGCTTCTGGCGATTCATGGTGGCGGTGCTGATCGGCAAGAACATCCGCGGCCTGCTGCTGGCCTTCGCGGGCGCTCGCGGCCTCGATATCCCCTACCTGACGTAGGGCCCGATTCCGCTGGCCTCGCAGCAGAGGCGGCGGCAGGCCGGACAGAGCTGAAGCTCTGTCCCTACGAGCCAGGCCTCCGCATCGAGGTCAGGCCCGTGTCCTCACCTCCGTAGGACAGGCTTCAGCCGTTCGGCTGAGCTCACGCCGAAGCCTGTCGAGGCAACACGGATGCGCAAGACTCCGGCCAGGCTGAAGGCCTGGCCTGCGGGTGATATCAGGCCCGGTTGCAAAAGGCCGGACAGAGCTACCGCTCGTCCCTACGACGTGGTTCCACGATGGATAGCCGATGACCGGTCGCCAGGCTAGAGCTCGCCGGCCGCCGCCTTCTCCAGCTCGAACGTCTTGTGGAGCGTTCGCAGCGCATCCTCCACGTCCGAGCGGTGGACGATACAGGTGATGCGGATCTCGCCCGTGGAGATCATGTCGATGTTGATGCCGGCGTCGGAGAGGGCGCGGAACATGCGCGCGGCGTAGCCCGGCGCCGTCTGCATGCCGGTACCGACGATGCTTATCTTGCCCAACCCCTCTTCCGCCACCACCTCGGCGGCGCGAATCTTCTTCGCCACCTGCTCAACGATGGGCGTCGCTTTACGAAGGTCATCGCCGGCGACGGTAAAGGTGACGTCGGTGAGCCGCTCCACGCTCGCGTTCTGGACGATGGTATCGACGGATATCTGATGCTCCGCCAGCGCTTCGAAAATGGTGGCGGCGATGCCGGGCTGGTCGGGCACGGCCCGCACCGTGACCTTCGCCACGTCCAGGTCGTGGGCGATGCCGCGCACTTTGTTGAACTGCTCCATGGTGACGCCTCCGTGAATGAGCGTGCCTGGCTCTTCAGTGAAGCTGGACGCGACGACGATCTCGATGCCGTAGACGGCGCCCAGCTCCACCGCTCGCGGGTGCAGCACCTTCGCCCCCACAGCGGCCAGCTCCAGCATCTCCTCATAGCTGATGTCGCGCAACTTGCGAGCCTTCGGCTCCACGCGCGGGTCCGCCGTGTAGACGCCGTCCACGTCCGTGTAGATCTCGCAGCGCCCGGCGCCCAGCCCCGCCGCCAGCGCGACGGCGGTGGTGTCCGATCCGCCACGGCCCAGGGTGGTCACGTCCAGCTCCTCCGTGATCCCCTGGAAGCCCGCGACGATCACCACCCGGCCTCGCTCCAGCTCCTGCTGGATGCGCTCCGGCGCCACCTTCACGATGCGCGCTTGGCCATGCGTCGTGTCGGTGCGGAGGCCGGCCTGCGCGCCCGAGAGGCTGACCGCCTCGACATCGAGCGCATGGAGGGCCATGGCCAGCAGCGTCATCGACACCGTCTCGCCCGTCGAGAAGAGCAGGTCCAGCTCGCGCGCCTCGGGATGCTCGCTGATCTCGCGGGCCAGCGCCTGCAGCCGGTCGGTCGTGTCGCCCATCGCCGAGACGACGACGAGCAGCTGGTCGCCGGCGCGATGGCGCGCGGCGATGCGCGCGGCCACGCTCCGGATGCGTTCGGCGTCCGCGACGGACGTGCCGCCGTACTTCTGCACGATGAGGGACATTCGACTGACCTCTTGGCGTGAACTGTACCGCATCGCAGCGGCGTGGAGAACACGAGAGAAGCCCAGAACCGATACCCAGGAACCTAGAACCCAGCATGCGGCGGACACGCCGGCGGGCGTCGCGTTCGAGGACCGGGGCGAGCACGAGCTGAAGGGCATCGCCGAACCGCAGCGACTGTTCGCCGTGCGGGAGCAGCAGTAGGCTCTAGGTGGTTCTAGGTTCTAGGTTCTGCGTTCTACGGCTCTACTACCCGCGCGCCCACCGCGCTCGGCGAGGTGATCACGCTGCGACCGCTGTAGCCGCGCGCGATGGCCGCCTGCTGCATGAGGCGGGCGATGCGCTCTTCGCCCTCCGTCGCCAGCGCCGCCACCGTCGAGCCGCCGCCGGAGAGGTAGCCCGCGTGGGCGCCGCCCTCCTTCGCCGCGTCGATGATGTCGTACAGCGCGGAGAAGATCTTGGCGCGGGCGGGCTGGTGGATCCGGTCATGCGTCGCCGCGTCCAGCAGCTCCCAACGCCCCTGCGTCAGCGCCGACACCAACATCGCCGCCCGCCCGAGGTTATAGACAGCGTCCTCGCGGGAGAGGCGTCGCGGCAGCCGCTTGCGGCTCTCCCGCGTCGGCATCGTGAAGTCCGGGACGAAGAGCACCACCTTCAGCTCTTCTGGCAGCGGTACCGCCAAGTGCCGCCAGCGACCTTTCTCTCGCACCGTCACCTGCAGCCCGCCGAAGAGCGCGGGCGCCATGTTATCGGCGTGGCCTTCCAGGTCGGCGCCCAGCTCCAGCAGCTCGTCGTCCGAGAGCGGGCTGCCCAGCAGGGCGTTCGCGCCCACGATGCCGGCGGCGCGGGCGGCGGCG
>JACZYW010000074.1 GCA_022570885.1 Chloroflexota bacterium
GGTGACGGGTTCGGGAGGAGCGTGGCGACCAGCGGGGACACCGCCATCGTCGGCGCGGACGGTGAGGCTGCCGGAGGCAGCAACGCCGGCGCGGCCTACATCTTCGAGCGCAACCAGGGCGGGCCGGGCAACTGGGGCGAGGTGAGCAAGCTCACCGCCTCCGACGCCGAGGCCGGCGACTACTTCGGCGAGAGCGTGGCGATGAGCGGCGACACCGCCATCGTGGGGGCGTTCGAAGGGGATGCGGGGGGCATCGCCCTCGCCGGCGCGGCGTACGTGTTCCAGGTACCGCCGAAGCAGCCCAACGGCGATACGGACAACGACGGCTGCCTGGACACCCGGGAGAACGGCCTCGATGAGACGCTGGGCGGCCGGCGCGACTACCTGAACTTCTGGGACTTCTTCGACCCTAACCGCGACCGTGCTGTCGGCCTCCTCGACTTCCTAGCCGTGCTCCGGCACTTCAATACCGCGGGCGACCCGTCGACGCTCGATCCGGACGGGCCGGAGCCGCCGATAGGAGAGTACTGGGCGCTGGCGGACCGCGGCGGGCAGGCGCCGGGCGGCGACCCGTGGGACGAGCTGCCGGCGAACGGCTCGATTGGCCTGACCGATTTCCTCTCCGTGCTGCGGCAGTTCGGGCACACCTGCGCGTAGAGCTATGGCATCAACATACCGGCTGACACTGAACGAGGAGGAGCACGAACTAGAGGTCGAGGAGCACGACGGCCAGTTCCGCGTGCTCCTGGACGGCACCTGGTACCCCGTCGAGCTGGAACGGATCGGCGAGACGGCGCGCTACTCGCTGCTGCTCGACCACCGCCCCTACGACGTCTTCGCCGAGGAGGGGCCCGATGGCTACCACATCGTCATCGGCTCGCGCCTCTTCGCCATCACCACGCCGGGCCCGCTGCGCGGCCGGCGGGCCGGCGGGACGGCAGCCGCCGAGACGACGACGGACTCGGGCGAATGGGTGCTCACTTCGCCCATGGCGGGCGTGGTGCTGGAGATCATGGTCGAACCGGGCGACGATGTGGAGGCGGGCCAGGCGGTGGTGACAATCGAGGCGATGAAGATGCAGAACAACCTGAACGCGAGCCGCGCCGGCACGGTGAAGGCCGTGTACGTCTCCGTGGGCCAGCGGGTGGAGCAAGGGACGCCGCTGCTGGTGGTGCTCTGATCGGATCGACACGCGTTGACGCACTCGCCCGCGATTCGTTATAGTTACCGACTGTAGAGATGCCGTACCAACGTTTAGACAAGAGGGCCTGGGCATAGCTCGCGAGCTTCGCACGAACCAGCGCATTCGGGCCCGCGAGGTCTTCGTGATCGACGAGGGCGGCGAGCGCTTGGGCGTCATGTCACTAGCCGAGGCGCAGGCCGCTGCGCGAGAGCGAGAACTCGATCTAGTTGAGGTCGCCCCGGCTTCCGTGCCGCCGGTCTGCCGCATCCTGGACTACGGCAAGTTCAAGTACCAGCAGGCGAAGAAAGAGCGTGGCACCAAGCACCAGCATCTCGGTCAACTTCGCGAGGTGCGCTTCAAGGTCAAGATCAGTGACCACGACATGGAGATGAAGCTGCGTCGCGCGGAGCGCTTCCTGAAGGAGGGAAGCAAAGTCAAGCTCTCCGTGATGTTCCGGGGCAGAGAGATGGCCCACCCAGACATCGGTAGGGCGCTGCTCCTGCGGGCGCAAGAGCATCTGGAGGAGGTGGCGATCGTGGACAAGCCACCCTCCATGGTAGGCCGATTCATGAACATGATTCTGGGGCCCACTCGCGGGCAGTCGACGGAGAAGGAGTCCTCCTCGCCCAAGGCGAAGGCGGGCAAGGCAAAGGTGGCCGAGGCAAAGGCGGACGAGGCGAAGGCGAGCGAGGCAAAGGCGGACGAGGCGAAGGCGGGCGAGGCAAAGGCGGACGAGGCGAAGGCGAGCGAGGCAAAGGCGGACGAGGCGAAGGCGGTCTCGGAGGGATAGCGTGCCAAAGCAAAAGACGCACAAGGGCGCCCGCAAGCGCCTCGGCTTTACCGGCCGCGGCAAGCTCCTGCGTCGCAAGGGTAACATCAACAACTTTCGACGGAAGAAGCATCGCCGCTCTAAGGGTCAGATCGATGAGATGATGGTGGTGCACCCAAGCCTGCGTCGCCGCCTGAGAAAACTGCTGCCCTACGGGCGTTGAGGAAGTGCAACGATGAGTAGAGTAAAGCGCGGCGTTACCGCCCACAGACGGCACAAGAAGATCCTAAAGATGGCGAAGGGCCACCGGGGGGCTCGCCACAAGTCGTTCCGCCGCGCGAATGAGTCCGTCCTCCACGCTCTCGACTACGCCTACCGCGACCGGCGCGACCGCAAAGGGCAGTTTCGCCGCCTCTGGATCATGCGCATCAACGCCGCCGCCCGTCTCCAGGGCCTCACCTACGGCCGGCTGATCCATGGGCTGACGAAGGCCGGCGTGGCCGTGGATCGCAAGATCCTGGCCGATCTGGCAGTGCGCGACACGACCACCTTCGCCGCCATCGCCGACCGGGCAAAAGCCGCCCTCGCCGCGAGCTGACGCAGCCCGATTCGCCGCTATCCCAGGCCAGGCTCATGCCTGGCCTTTGTTTTTCCATACACAAAAGGGGCACTTGAAATTTTAACGTAGGTGGTTTACCCTTATACAGTAAGGGGAACTCCTAAGAAGCAAGGAGCATCCAAGCGCTAGGCCGAGGATAACCAGTGGCGATAGTAAACCTGGGAAGCGAAGCGCTATCGCGACGGGTGGGTTGGTTCTTCAGCCGATTCCCGTTGCCTCAGCATCGTGGTGCTCGTTTCCTCTTCGAACTATCGCTCCTGCTGCCCGCCTACTTCGCCTACCATCTCGTGCGCGGCGCGATGAACGGCCGCGCTGACGAAGCGTTCGTCAACGGCGCCAGGCTGATCCAAATTGAACAGGCGCTGGGCATCTTTTGGGAGCTTTCGCTGCAAGCTCTCATTCTTGAGAGCCAGCTGCTGATCGACTTCTTCAACGCCGTCTACATCTGGGGACATATCCCGGTCATCATCGGGCTGGCGATCTGGCTCTTCATCTTCCGGCCTCATGTCTTCGCCCGCTACCGCAACGCCTTCCTGATTTCGGGCGCCATCGGCCTCATCTTCTTCGTCACCCTGCCTGTGGCGCCGCCGCGCTTCTTTGGCGATGCCGGTTTCGTCGATACGGTTACGCTACACAACAGCGCCTACCGGGTGCTCCAGCCGCCGGCGTTAGTCAACCAGTACGCGGCGCTCCCCAGCCTCCACTTCGGCTGGAACCTGCTGATGGGGCTGGCCTTGTTCGAGACCACCCGTTCGTGGCTCGTGAAGGGGTTCGCGATGTTCATGCCCACGCTGATGCTGGCCGGCATCATCTTCACCGGCAACCACTACATCCTCGACGCTGTCCTGGGCGGCGTGGTTGCTCTCGCCGCGCTCTGGCTCGCCGGGCGGCTGCACCGCCTGTTCGAGGGCACTCGCATCCACGCCGTACTGGTCTAAGACAGCGACGGGCTAAGCTCGCCGCCGCGGACGCTGGCGAGCAAGGCCAGGCTATCGCTCGTCACGCCGCTCACGCCACACGCCAGCACCCGCCGAGCCGCCTCGGCCGTCTCCACTCCCCAGGTCACGATCGTGCCCACACCTCCCGCGCCAAGCTCCGCGATGAGCACTTGCGTGACCAAGCGGCTATCGATAGATACGGCTTCGATCTCGCCCCGCTCCAGACGGCGACGCAGCCCGCCCAGCTGTCCCGCCCTGCCGACGGTGTAAAAGCGAGGCGCTTGCGGCATGAGCGTGCGCAGGCGGTCAAGGTGCGCCCACGTTGGTGTGCTGAAGGCGACGCTCTCCGCAACGCCCGCCCGTTCGACCGCCTCAGCCACGGCCTGGGCCAAGCCTTTTGCCTGGCCCTTGAGATCGAGGAAGAGCCGGCCTTGGCCAGCCGCGGCCGCGAGCACCTGATCTAAGAGGAGGCGCGGCTTCCAGCCGGCCTGGAGCGTCCAGCGCTCCCAGAGGATGGGGATGGGGCCGACCGTCTTTTCGTGGCGAACCTCTAGCCTGCCTCGATCCAGCCAGACATCGGCCTCCGCGTAGTCGACTCCTGCGGCGAACGCCGCGGCTAGCTGCGAGAGATCGTTCCCGGCACGGTGGGCGATGGCGAGCGGTCGCGTTCGAGGCGAAGCGTCGGGCATGTGCGAACCTTGGGCTATCAGCCTTCGCCAGAACCGCGAAGCTCCGCGCCCAGCTCCTTGCTCAGCCGCTTCAGGATGGAGCGCTGGGCGTTGGCCGCCTCTTCGTCGGTGAGCGTGTGGTCGGCCGCCTGGTAGGTGACCGAGAAGGCGAGCGAGCGCTTGCCGGCGGGTATGTGCTCCCCCTCGAACACATCGAAGAGCTGCGCGCGCCGCACCAACTCGTGCTCCTCGATGACGGCGGCTACCTTGGCAGCGGGAAGCTCGCGATCGACGACCAGCGCCACATCCTGCACGACCGGCGGGTAGCGCGATGCCGCCTGATAGCCGCGCACCTCCTCGATCAGCGGTACGAGCTCGTCCACGACCAGCTCGAACAGGTAGACCTCCTGGTCGATGTCGAAGGCGGCGGCGACCGAAGGGTGTACCTGACCGAGGATCCCCACCTTTCGCTCGCCTACGACGATCTCCGCCGTCCGGCCGGGCACCAGCCCAAAGGCCGCCGTCTCCTGAAACGTCGCCGACACGCCTAGCGATCGAAGCGCTGCGTCCGCATAGCCTTTGGCGTCGTAGAAGTCGACCGGCTCTTCGGAAGGACGCCCCCAGCGATTCTCGCGCCAGCCGGTCACCACGCCGACGATATGCTCCTGCTCCTGGGGTACATCGCCTGGTTGAGCCAGGTACACCCGCGACGCCTCGAAGAGGGCAAGCTCCCCCTCGCTCCTGCGCACGTTCTGGCCGAGCGCCTGCAGCAGGTCGGCCCGCAGCAGCGGTCGCACGTACTCATGGTCCGCGCTCACCGGTTTCGTCGCTCGCAACGGCGGGTGCGCAGCCAGCTCCTCCGGCGGCATCACCCGCTCCAGCGCCTCCATCGTCGTGAGCGAGTAGGTGATCACCTCTTGCATGCCGGCAGCCACCAGCGCATCGCGCAGGCGCTCGCGCAGCTCGCGGCGCGGCTGAGGGACGGCCGGTGGCACGTCTCCGCCCAGCCCCTTCATCGGGATCTGGTCGTAGCCGACGATGCGGGCCACCTCCTCCGCCACGTCGTCCTGGATGCGAACGTCGGTGCGCCAATATGGTACGCGCACCAGATAGCGCTCCGGCGGCAGCCAGCGACAGCTAAAGCCCAGCGACGTGAGCGCAGTCCGCACCTGCGAGGTCGGCAGGTCGATCCCCAGCACCTGCTGGAGGCGATGGCGGGTGAGCTCGATGCGCACCTCTTGCGCCGGCCGCGGGTAGGCATCGACGAAGCCGTGGAGCGAGCGGCCGCCGGCCAGCTCTACCAACAGCTTGGTGGCGCGTTGGGACGCGACCATCGCCAGCTCCGGGCTGAGCCCCTTCTCGAAGCGAGTGGACGCCTCGGTGCGAGACTTGAGCGCCGCGGCCGTGCGGCGGATGTTGCTCGGATGGAAGGTAGCCGACTCCAGCAGGATCGTCGCCGTCTTATCGGTCACTTCGGAGTCGAAGCCACCCATGACGCCGGCGAGGGCGATGGGCGCCTCGGCGTCGGCGATGGTGAGCATCTCCTCGTTGAGCGGCCGCTCGACGCCGTCCAGCGTGACCAGCTTCTCTCCCTTGCGCGCGCGCCGGACGATGATCTTGCCGCCGCGCAGCTTGTCGAAATCGAAGGCGTGCAGCGGCTGGCCTAGCTCCAACATCACATAGTTCGTTATGTCCACCACGGTGTTGATCGGGCGCATGCCGCCGGCCAGCAATCGCTCTTGCATCCAGCGGGGCGAAGGCTCCACGCGCACGCCTTCGATCACCGTGGCGACGTAGCGGGCGCAGAGGTCTGGATCGGCGATCTCGACGGTCGCCTTCCCTGCCGCTGGCTCGTCCACCTCGTCGAACGTGTGCTCGGGCTCGCGAACGGCGCCGCCGGTGAGGGCGGCCACCTCGCGGGCGACGCCGACCATCGAGAAGCAGTCAGCCCGGTTCGGCGTGACGTCGATGTTCAGGATGACGTCACCCAGGAAGCGGGCAAGCGGCGCGCCCACTGGAGCGTCGTCGGGCAGCGCCAGGATCCCCTCGTGCTCATCCGAGAGGCCCAACTCCTTCTCGGAGCAGACCATGCCCGCCGACTCGACGCCTCGGATCGTGGCTGGGCGCAGCGCGGTTGGCTTGCCCGTGCGGCCGTCGATCAGGCTGGCGCCTTCGCGGGCGAAGGCGACCTTCTGCCCGGCCTCGACGTTGGGCGCGCCGCAGACCACCGTCATCCGCTCGCCGTCGCCCAGATCGACGGTGGCGAGGCGCAGGCGGTCGGCGTTCGGGTGTGGCTCCACCGCGGTCACCAGGCCGACGGTGATCAGCTTATCGTCCCAGTCGCCGCCGATGCGCTCGATCGTCTCGACCTCTAGGCCGGCCATGGTGAGGCGATGGGCCAGCTCCTCCGGCGGGAGGGCCACGTCTACGTAGTCAGCGAGCCACTTTAGGGAGACGCGCACGCTTAGAACTGCTCCAGAAAGCGCAGGTCGTTCGCATAGAACGCGCGGATGTCTTCGATGCCGTGGCGCAGCATGCAGATGCGTTCCACCCCCACGCCGGCGGCGAAGCCGGTGTAGCGATCGGCGTCGTAGCCCATGTTCGACAGGATCTCAGGGTGCACCATGCCGGCGCCCAGCACTTCGATCCAGCCTTCGCCCCGGCACGTGCGGCAGCCATCGCCGCCGCAGAGGAAGCAGTCGATGGCCATGTCCACCCCCGGCTCGACGAAGGGGAAGTAGTCGCAGCGGAAGCGCACCCGCCGCTCCTGGCCGAACATCCGCTTGGCGAACTCGAAGAGGGTGCCCTTGAGGTCGGCCATGCTGATCCCCTCGTCCACCGCCAGCAGCTCGATCTGCGTGAACATCCACTCGCGGCTGGCGTCGGTGGCTTCGTGGCGGTAGCACCTGCCGGGGACCGCGATGCGGATGGGCGGTTGGTGCTGCTCCATGAAGCGCGCCTGGTTGGGCGAGGTGTGGGTACGCAGCAAGAGGGGAGCGCCGTCTTTCTCTGCGCCCTCCAGCCAGAGCGTGTCCTGCATATCGCGCGCCGGATGGTCTTCCGGGATGCGCAGCGCGGTGAAGTTATAGTATTCCGTCTCTACCTCCGGCCCCTCGATGACCGAGAAGCCCATCGACACGAAGATCTCCAGCATCTCCCGCATCGTCTGCGTCACCGGGTGCAGCCTCCCGACGCGCTTGGGCCGGCCCGGCAGCGTCACGTCCAGCCGGCCGGTCTCCTCGGCAGCCGTGTGGCGCTGCTGCTTCAGCTCCTCGCGTTTCGCCTCGAGGGCCGACTCCAGCTCCTGCCGTAGCTGGTTCGCCTCGCCGCCGAGCCGACGCCGCTCCTCCAGCGGCAGCTCGCCCAGGCCGCGCAGCACCAGCGGCAGGCGGCCCTTCCGGCCGAGGTAGGCGATGCGCCACTTCTCGAGCGCCGCCTCATCGCCAGCGTCGGCGAGCTCTTCTCGAGCGCTCGAGGCCAATTCGTGCAGGTCGACGGGCTTTGTGGACATCGTACAGGCATTATGATCAAACGCCAGGCGCGGGGTCAAACGGCGCCCTCTTGAATCTCGCTCGCCATAGCGGTACGATCGCTTCGCACCAGCTTTAGTAGGCAAGGAGGAAGCGACGATGTCAGTACGAGGATACATCCTCATCGAGGCGGAAGTGGGCAACGCAAAGAGCGTGGGCGAGGCGATGCAAGCGCTGACCCACCCAGACGCGAAGGTACTCTCGGTCGATACCGTCACCGGCCCGTTCGACGTCATCGTCCAGCTAGAGGCCGACGACCTGGACAAGCTGGGCAACTGCATCACGGACGGTCTCCAGCGCGTGGAGGGCGTCCAGCGAACGACAACGTGCCTGGCGGTGAAGCTGGCCTAGGCGAGCACGGGCCGAAGGGAAGTGAACCGGGCCGCTCGCCAGGTGGTCTGGTTCTATGTGGCCTGGCTCTATACTGGAGTCGACTATGGTGAGCCAAGCGATGATCAGCGTGGATGAGGCGCTGGAGCGCATCCTCTCCTACTTCGACCGGCTGGAGCCGGAGGAGCGGCCCGTGCCGGACGCCCTCGGGCAGGTGCTGGCCGAGGACGTCGAGTCCACTATCGACATCCCGCCGCTGGATAACACCGCGATGGACGGCTACGCTGTCCGCGCCGCCGATACCGAGGGCGCGAGCGAGGCCAACCCGGTGCGCCTGCGCGTCAGCGGCGAGCTGGCGGCCGGCTATATCTTCGAGGGGGAGGTAACGCCGGGCAGCGCCGTTCGCATCATGACGGGCGCGCCCGTCCCGCGCGGCGCCGACGCCGTCGTGCCTTTCGAGGAGACAGACGAGTCATCGACCGGCTCGGATCGAGAGTTCGGCACCTTCGCGAAGTCGGCGTCCGAGGTTGGCGTGCTGAAGGCGGCGAAGCTGGGCGCCAACATCCGTCGCGCCGGCGAGGACGTGGGCCGCGGCACGCTGGTGCTGCCGCAGGGCACCGTGCTGCGGCCGGCGCAGATCGGCGTGCTCGCCTCGCTAGGCAAGGCGACGGTGCGGGTGATCCGCAGGCCGGTCGTCGCCATCCTCTCGACCGGCGACGAGCTGCTGCAGCCCGGCCAGCCTGTCGAGCCCGGCAAGATCTACAACAGCAACGCCTACAGCGTCGCGGCGATGGTGCGAGAGAGCGGCGGCATCCCGCGGACGCTGGGGATCGCCACGGACACCGTCGATGCGCTCACGGCGAAGATCGGCGAAGGGCTGGACGCCGACATGCTCATCACCTCCGCCGGCGTCTCTCGCGGCGACTACGACGTCGTCAAGGAGGTGCTGGCGAAGGAGGGCGATATCGACTTCTGGACGGTGCGCATGAAGCCGGGCAAGCCGCTCGCCTTCGGCGCCTTCCCCGCCGGCGACCGCAAGGTGCCCCACATCGGCCTGCCGGGCAATCCGGTGAGCTCCATGATCACCTTCGAGCTGTTCGGACGGCCCGCTGTCTACAAGATGCTGGGGAAGAGCGGCTGGCAGCGGCCCACCGTGCGCGCCGTGGCGGAAGAGCGCATCGTGAACACGGACGGCCGTCGGGTCTACGCGCGGACGATCGTGAGCCAGCGCGAAGGCCGCTACTACGCCTCGCTGACCGGCCCGCAGGGGTCGGGCATCCTCACCTCCATGGCGCAGGCGAACGCCCTGGCCGTCGTGCCGGAGGAGGTAGCCGCCGTTGAGGTGGGCGACGAGGTGGAGTGCCTGCTGCTGGACTGAGCGGGCGACTAGCTAATCGGCGTAGTTGGCGTTGACCCAGACGCGCTCCGTCACGATGCTAACTCCTTCCGCATCGACGAACGCTTCGAAGGTGCCCATCTGGCTTGGCGCCAACGTGATCGGATTGGTGAACGTAGAGCCGGTCCGCACCACATTCCCCGCGGCATTGTAGAAGGCCAAGCATGGTTGCACCAACTCGTAGGTGCTCGGCGAGTTGTTCACTACGGTTCCAACCGCGTGGCGGAAGCCGATGCTATCGGTAAAGACGTTTGTAATCGCCGCGTCTAAATCGACGATTGGCGGGTCGATGATAAAGAAGGGCGGCTCCAAGAAATCCGTGACCTGCACTACTACGTGGTCCACATCCGGCGGCGGACCGATCACAAGCACGGTGAAGGGCGAATCGCTGCCGGAGGCCATCGTGATCACACAGGCAATACCGTTGCCGGTGTCGATGAGAGTGTTGGACGCAGAGTACAGATCTACGCTCACTTCCACGAGAGCGGCAGGGTGATCAAGGCCGTTTACCACCTCGCCTACTACCCATATGGCGCCAATAATGTCCACGTACCAACTGGAGTTTCGTATGGAAACAGACCCGTCTAGTGGAGCAACCGTTGAAGTTGGCGTCGTGAGCGGCGTCGGCGTAGCAGTCGGCGTCGGCGTGGCCGACGGCAGCGCGGTGGGTGTGGGATCGGGGGCAGCGCAGCTATGCCCGAACTGGGCCAGCAGCGCGAGGAAGTCGGTGAGGCCGATCGAGCCGTTGGGCGGCCCCGCCTGCCACGGGTTCGCCCCGGGAGGCGCTCCCGTGCGGTCGTACCTAGTGTGATAGGCCGGCGCAAGTGGCACCGGCGAGAGCGGATCGATGCCCGGGTCGCCGACCGAACCGAAGCGTGCGAGCACCGCCAGGAAATCTCCCAGCGAGACGGCGCGATCTCTGTTGGGGTCGAAGAAGTCCCAGAAGTCGAGCGGATCGCGGCGGCCACCGGTGAACTCGCTGCCGAGCGCCGTCTGTAGCTCCGCCACGTCGGTGCAGCCGTCGTTGTCGTCGTCGGTGTCCACGCCGTCGCAGATCGTGTCACCATCGTTATCGGGGCAAGGCGTGGCCGTAGGCGTAGGAGTGGGGGTGGCGAGGCCGCATCCAAAAGTGGTGAAGCTGGCGCAACCGATGTAGGTGCCCCAGCGCACCGCGCCATCCGCCTTGGCATACTGGCCAATCAGCCAGACGCTGGACGGATCGGCCGGATCGACGGCCACGCCCAGGTAGTCTCCCCAGCGTCCCGAGAAGTGCGCGATCTCTCCCGCTCTGAGCACCGTCAAAGCGCTCATCGTGTTCGGCGGATCGCTTGCGAGGCGGCCCACAACGCTCGCCTCCGCGAAGATCGACGGGCTGGTGTGCGTGAGCGAGACGAAGAGGTTGCCGGAGCTGTCCGTCCTGATCGACGGCCAGGAAAAGTACTCGCCCGAAGCGCCGAACATGATGTCCTGCACGAGCGAGGGCTGGCCATCCGTCGCCACCTCCACCAGGTGCGCGCACGATCTGTCGGTGCTATCGCCCGGCGGCGTGCAGACGGCCGAAGCCGCGCTCCAGAGGCTGTTGTCGCGCCAGATCGCCTCCAGCATGCGAAAGTCTCCCGAATGGATGCACGGCGGCGGACCCAAGGTCTCCCCGAAGGCCACACAATCTCCCGAGCCTGCCGTTTCCGAGACCGGTGGACTGTGCTGCTCGAGCGTGACGAGATTCGTCACCGTTGTTTCGACAACATCGCCGCCGGCCGGCGTACCGGTGATCCTAATGACGGTCAACTGGTCGTGGACGCTCAAGTTCCACGTCGTCAGGTACTGATCGTTGACCGATGAGAGGGAGTGAGCCGGCCGTACGGTAAAGCGGGAGGCGTGGGTGGGGAAGAAGGTTACATCCACGTCTTCGCCGGGCAGACCATCCAGCAGGTGGCTCTTCTCGATGACGATCGTCTGCTCGCCGCAGTAGCCACTCACTGACGAGCAGCCCGGGCTGACATCGCCGCCATCGGAT
>JACZYW010000075.1 GCA_022570885.1 Chloroflexota bacterium
CAGCGAATTGCCTGATCGCTTCGCCGTTAGCGAGCACGTACTTTGCAGCAGCATAGACAAGGAGCTCGCCGTTGAATTCTGTGATGAACAGAAGGACCCGCTCGCCGGCCGGCAGACGCGGGCCACCGCTGCAATCAGCGCCGAGGAAGCCGAGCGGGGAGAAGGTAATCTCGCGCTCCGGATTACCCTTTAGCGTGGCACGCACTCCGACCGTCGATTCGTATGCTTCGCGAGAGAAAACCACACGCTCGATGGTCCGTTCGCGGATGACCTCCCCAACAATGACGATCTCCGCCTCTTCCGCCGCAGTGTCTAAATCGATTTGAATGATGGAGCACGCCGCGGCCGGCTTCGCCGTGGCCGGAGCGAACACGGCCAGCGCCACCACGGCGCAAGCCAACACCACAACGGATACTCGCACTCCCATCGCATCAGTATAGACGCTCATGGCGTGGCGCTAGTTCCCTCGCGAGTCCCTCGCGCTACGGACCGCTGTAGCGGCCGTCGTCCGGCTCCAGGTGGATCGTGACCAGCGCGCCCGGCAGGCGAGCGTGGATCGCCGCCTCGATCGTGTCGCATAGCTCGTGCGCCGCCGCCACCGTCTCCTGCGGGTCGACCAG
The DNA here is from genome assembly GCA_022570885.1 of Chloroflexota bacterium. GTDB lineage: Bacteria > Chloroflexota > Dehalococcoidia > DSTF01 > RBG-16-68-14 > JACZTE01. Next base: position 621 of record JACZYW010000075.1, read on the forward strand.
CAGGTGCAGATCGACGTAGCGCTGGCGGCCGGACTTGCGCGTGCGCAGATGGTGGTAGCCGCGGATGCCGCCGCCACGATGCTCCTCGATGCAGACCTGGATGAGCCGCTCCTCCCGTTCGGGCAGGCGCACGTCCATGATCTCGTCGATGGCGGCGGTGAAGACCCGGCCCGCCGTCCACAGCAGGTAGACCGCCAGCAGCAGGGCGACGATGGGGTCGAAGATGCTGCTGCCGGTGGCGGCGACCAGCGCCAGCGCGACGACGACGGCGACGGCCTGCGCGACGTTCGTCCAGAGGTGGCGGGTATCGGCGGCGAGGGCGGGCGAGCCGGTGAGGCGCGCCGCTCGCCCCACGTAGAGCACGACCGCTACGTTCACCAGCGCCGTCACCGCCATCGCGATCATCCCGGGCAGCGTATCGATCTCCACGTCGCGTTCGACGAGGCGCTGCACGCCCTGGTAGATGATGTAGCCCCCGCCACCGGCGATGAGCAGCGCCTGTCCGGCGGCAGCAATGCTCTCCGCCTTGCCGTGGCCGTAGGGGTGCTCATCGTCTGGAGGCCGGCTGGCCAGCCGGATGCTGAGGAAGGCGAAGGCCGAGGCGACCATGTCCTCGGCGCTGTCGATCGCGTCGGAGAGGACGGCGATGCTGCCGGTGAGGATCCCCACCGTGAACTTGAGGATCATGAGCGTCAGGTTCGACACGAAGGAGAGCGCCGCCGCCCGCGATGCCAGGTCGAAGCGGAAGCTGAAGAAGCGATCGAGCCTTGAGTTGGACATGACGATGAGCTACGGCGGCGCGTCGGGCAGCGGCTCGGCCGGCGTGGGCGGCTGCTCTGCCTCGCCAGCCCGCGCCAGCTGCCTGCTCATCACCGCGAAGGCGATCAGCCCCACGATCACGCCGAACCAGAGCGTGCCGAAGCGGATGATCAGCGTGCCGACGGCGGCAGCGCTCTTGCTCATATCCAGCAGCGCCTGAGAGAGGCCGGTGATCGACCCTTCCGCGACGCCCAGGCCGCCCGGCGTGAACAGGATCGCGCTGGCCAGCGTCGCGATGGGCAGGATGAAGGCCGCCTTCAGCAACAGCGTGCCGTCGCCGTCGAGCCCCAGGCCGACCAGGGTGAAGTAGAAGCCCAGCACCTCGAAGAACCAGGCGGCGGCGCTCAGCGCGGCCATCGCCACGACCGCGCGAGGCGAGAGGAGCACGCGAGCCGCCTCGTAGAACTCCTCGAACTGCGGGACGAAGCGTCGCACCAGGGGGATCCGCCCGCCCAGACGCAGCAGCGCCATCGCCGTCGGCCGGTGGTTTACCGCCGCCACCAGCAACACCGAGCCGAGGGCGACCACCACGAATGCCTGCCACAGGTTGCCGAAGACGAACAGCCCGGCGGAGGCGATGATCAGCAGCGCGATGCTATCGGTCAGCCGCTCGGCGATGAGGATAGGCGCGGAGCGGGCGACGGGGGTGCCGTGCACCTCGCGCAGCAGGTAGCTCTTCAGCCATTCGCCCACCTTGCCCGGCGTGATCACCATGCCCAGGCCGGAGAAGAAGATGAGGAAGCTATCGCGTGTGGAGAGCCCTCGCACCTCGATCAGCCGCAGGTAGTACTGCCACTTCACGAAGCGGAAGAGATAGTTCACCGTCGTGAGGGCGAGGATGAGCGGGAGCAGCGCCCAGTTGAAATCGCTCAGGCTGCGGCCTACGTCGCGGAAGTCCGCGAAGAGGAAGAGCCCGGCGTAGACGACGAGCCCCAGCAGGAGCGAGAAGAGCAGCTTACCGCGCAGGTTCTGCATACCCACGTCACCATGATATACCGCAGCGGACGGGGTGCGGGGCGTGGGAGGTGACGTTCCGCCACACTTCGTAGGGACAAACCTTCAGGTCTGTCTGCTTCAGACGGAGTCCTGTCTTTAGGGCCGGACAGGGCGAATGCCCTGTCCCTGAAGTAGTCTGTCCTCGCTTAGTACCGGTCGAAGAGCTGGCCCCACTCGTTCTGCTTGGTGCGGCGCACGTGGCCGCGGCCAACGATGTTCCACCAGAAGAGGTCGTAGTATATCCGCGAGGCGAAGTAGGCCCACGGCACGATCGGCGTGCGCAGCAGCAGCTTCTCGAATCGATGGAGCGGGCCCCAGTAGATCAGCTTCTGGCCCCACGAGGCGAAGGTGTCCTCGTCGTCGCGGAAGCCGTAGTTCACGTCGCTCACGTCCACGCCGACGACCTCGATCTGCGCCGGGTCGCCCACGCCCAGGCCGCGCTCGTGCGCGAGGCGGATGAAGTCGATCCCCATCGGGTCGAAGCCCATCATCTTCGCCGCGACGGCGTCGATGGCCACCATATCGCCCGAGGCGAGGATCACGTTCTTCACCTGTGGGCGCATCGCGCGGGGGCCGGGGCCGTCGCCGGCGATCGTGCCGTCCATGACGGCGAAGAGGCCGGGGTGGATCTCCTTCTGGATCGTGAGCAGGTCCACCAGCGTCTCGTGAATGCGAGAGTGGGTCCAGTGGCGGCGGAAGTGGAGCAGCCCGCCGAAGGCGTTCTTCATCGCGCCGGTCATCGTCGTGAAGACGTGGGTCTTCATCGTGGGCATATGCACCACGTTCTTCCCCAGCAGCTCCTCCGGCACCTCGATGCCGTCCGGGAAGATGTGGTCCAGCACGCGCAGCTCAGCCTTCGGCGCGAAGCGCACCCACTTCTGCCCTCGATCCGTCAGGTGAATGCTCGGGACGCCGTGCTTGTCCTGGACGGCCTTGTGCTTGTTTTGCCGCTCGCCGATGTGGGAATCGACGACGACGGTGCCGTTGTGGAGGGCGACCAGGTCGCTATAGCCAGCAGCCCGTAGCCCCTGGATCACGCCGTCGAGCTGCCACGGCGTCGTCGAGCAGCCCGGGAAGTACTTGTGCCAGCTAATGTTCACCTTGATCGCGGTCGTCGCGTCCTTCGAGAGGTGGCTGGTAACGTCGGCCAGCTCCATCAGCCGCCCGATGTCCTGCACGACGGCATCCGGCCGCGTGTAGAGCACCGCCACCTTCGCGGCGGCGACGGCCGGTCGCTGGCTCTCAGTGGCGCTGCGTTCAGCTTCGGTAGTCATAGTCGGGGTGGCTTTTCGCTGACCATGCCGCCGGCTTCAGTCGGCGGTACCGTACATTCACTCACCATTCCGTAGCTGCCGAACCTCAGCCCGATCGCCCGTCCGAGCGAGCGCCCTGCTTACGCGCCATGACCTCTTTCACCTGCCGCACGATCTCCTCGGCGGTGAGGTGGTACTTCTCGAGCAGCTCCTCCCAGCGGCCAGACTCAGCGTACTGGTCGCGCATGCCGACGGCGCCCATCGGCACGGGGCACTTCGATCCTACCACCTGCGAGACCATCGCGGCCATGCCGGAGTGGATCAGGTGCTCCTCCGCCGTGACGATGGCGCCGGTCTCCCGCGCCGCCGCGACGATCGCCTCTTCGTCGAGCGGGCGCAGGGTGGCCATGTTCAGCACCCGGCAATCGATGCCCTCCTGCTCCAGCGCGGTGGCGGCGTCGAGCGCCCGATGCACCATGATCCCCAGCGCGATCACCGTCACGTCGCTCCCCGGCCGCAGCAGGTGCGCCTTGCCGAGCTGGAAGCGATACGTGTCGTCGTAGATCACCGGTATCTTGGGCCGGCCGGTGCGGATGTAGAAGGGGCCCGGCGTGCGCGCGGCCGTCTCGATCGCCTGCCTCGCCTCCTCGACGTCGGCGGGAACGATCACCCACACGCCGGGGAGCGAGCAGATAATCGCCAGGTCCTCGATCGATTGGGCGGAGATGCCGTCCTCGCCCACGCTGATGCCGCCGTGGCTCGCCACCATCTTCACGTTGAGGCCGGTCTGGGCCACGCTCACCCGGATCTGGTCGAAGCAGCGGCCGGGCAGGAAGACGCCGAAGGTGCTGCAGAAGGCGACCTTGCCCGCCGCCGCCAGCCCGCAGCTAATGCCGATCATGTTCTGCTCGGCGATGCCGACGCTGAAGAAGCGGTCGGGATACTCGTCGCGGAACTTGCGGGCGGTGGTGGACGCGCCGAGGTCGGCGTCGACGACGACGATCGGCAGGCCCTCTTTCGCGAGCCGGATCAGCGTCGGGCCGAACGCCTCGCGGGTGGCAGCGAGAGCGGGCGAGACGGCGGTCATTCGCCGATCTCCGCCAGCGCTTGCTCCATCTGCTCCGCGGAGGGCGCCTTGCCGTGCCACGCCGGGTTGTTCTCCATGAAGCTCACCCCTTTGCCCTTCACGGTCTTGGCGATGATCGCGGTGGGGCGGCCGGTCACGCCCTTCGCCTCCTCGAGCGCATCGAGGAGCTGGCGCAGGTCGTGGCCGTCCACGGAGATGACGTGCCAGCCGAAGGCCGCCAGCTTGGCGTCGAGCGGGTCGATCTCCATCGTCTCGTTGACGAACCAGTCGTTCTGGACGCCGTTGCGGTCGATGATCGCGACGAGCCGGTCGAGCTGATGGAACGGGGCGCACATGAACGACTCCCAGGTCTGGCCCTCCTGGCACTCGCCGTCGCCCAGCAGGCAGTAGACGCGGAAGTCGCGACCGTCCAGCCGCCCCGCGAGGAGCTGGCCGATGCCATAGGAGAGCCCCTGCCCAAGCGAGCCGGCCGACATCTCGATACCGGGCACGGTGTTGATCTTCGAGTGGCCCTGGAGGCGGCTACCCAGCTTTCGCAGCGTCATCAGCTCCTCGACGGGCAGGTAGCCGGCCTCGGCCAGCGTGGCGTAGAGGACGGGCACCGCGTGGCCCTTGCTCAGGATGAAGCGGTCGCGGTCCGGCCAGTCGGGGCGTTTCGGGTCGTGCTGGAGCACGTCGAAGTAGAGGGCGCAGAGGATCTCGACGGCGGAGAGCGAGCCGCCGGGATGGCCGCCGCCCGCCTCCGTCAGCATCGTGATGATGCTGCGTCGGATGCGCTTGGCCGTGGCCGTTAGCTCGTCGATGGTATCGGTGGTCACCAAGAGTGTCGTTTCCAGAACGGAACAGGCGTAGGTCGCCTCATTATAGGAAGCGCGCTAGCCGTGTGTCCAATTGTCTGGTGATCGAGTATGATCCGTTCACCGGCAGCTAGACTGGGGGTACTGCCGTGGGCAGTCAGGAGCGAGTCGGCAATCTTCGCGGCGCGGTGGCGGATGCGCTCATTGCTAGCAGAGACGCCTCAGCAGGTCTCGGCTCCAGCGATTCCAGCCTTTTCGAGATCGCGCTAGTCAGTCTCGCTGAGGGCATCCACGCCCACGCTTCCGCGATTCTACACCTCGTGAAAGGTGGCCACCGCAGGTCATCGATAGTTCTGCTCCGGACCTTGATCGAAGTGTGGATCATGGCACGCTACATAGCCGCAGATACAACTGGTGCTCGAGCGGCAGCCTACATCATGAAGGGACCCAAGGGGGCATCACGCTACCTGAATGCGCTCCTGCGCCTGGTGACGGAGAAGCCCAGCGAGGAGCGGGCAGCAGTTACCTCGGCTGGACTGGCCTCACTCGATGACCTCAAGGAGCGGATCGCACAGCTGAGTGAAGAACTAGACAAGGCTGAGAGGAACGGAGTGCCGCAATTTCCTAGCGTCATTGACTGTGCCAAGGCCACCGGACTCGAAGTGACGTATAGGTCGGTGTATGGATTCCTTTTCTCGGAGGTCGTTCACGCTGGGGTTGGTGATACTCTAAGAGGTTGGCTAGGCGGATCAGACATAGGTGACGCTCGCCAGGTACTCGTTACGACGTTCTTCCTTCAGGTAGAGTTGCTGGCGTTGACGAATGAGCACTTCGGCACACCAGACCGGGTGATTCTCGATTCGTTCAAGGCCCAGCTCACGGAGCTCGCAGACGATTCGACCAGATCGATGTTCGCTGAGTCCGATCGCCCGTAGGCTGCGCGCTAGTCCTGCGGGACGGCAGCCGAGGGAGTGGCGTGCTCTTCGCCGAGTCGGGGAGCAAGACCACCGCCGCCGCGAGCAGGAAGAGGATAGCGGCGGGGTACTGGGCGTAGACGTCGCTGTAGTAGAGGCCGGCGGGAATCGCCAGCCAGCCCATCAGCACCGCGGCGGCCATCGGCCAGCGACGCACCAGCAGCCAGAGCAACCCCGGCAGCCCCCACGCCGGCGCGATGAGCGCCCAGGACTCCACGGTGTACGACTCGCCGTTCGCCAGCGCTTCATAGGCCATGATGCCCGTCGGCAGGCCCGCCCCGACGAGCGCGACGGCCAAGCCGAACGCCAGCATCGCCGGGCTCATCACGAACTGCCGCAGCGCGGCTAGCCTCACGCCGCCACCTCCATCTCTCAGTGCGCGCAGGCGGGCTCTCAGTGCGCGCAGGTCGGGCGATGCCGATGCTCGGCCTCGATGTCGAACGACTCCCAGAAGAGGAACCGCTTCGTGCCGAGCTGGACGGATTTCGCCCACTGGACCAGCGAGGGCGCGACGAGGATCTTCAGGTCGCCCTGTCGTACCACGTTGTACCGCGAGATGTTCTTGCCCTTGAGGTAGGTGTCGACCGACACCTCAGCCTGGCCGCTTCAGGTGAGCGGCGGGATGAAGTCGAGCGCCATGACCCCGCCCCGGCGCTGGGCAAGCGCGATAGCCTCCGGGCTCAGCGATAGTTCCATCGTACCCTCCTCTCCATATGATACCGGTTCGTGCCGCTTCGCCGCTCGCAGCAGGCGGCGAGTGAGACTCATGCTATCGAACGCAGCTACGCATGTCGGGAATGGCCGTCACGCGGCAACTGGTTCAACGTCCAGCTACACGCATCGTTCCACCCACGGTTCTCCCCACATTCGCCGGTGCTATAATCGAGTGCACCGAAGCGACCACCCATCGATCAGCGGAAGCTCCACATGGGGTGACGATGTCCACGTATCAGTTCAAACAGGTCGACGTCTTTACCGCTCGGCCGCTCCTGGGCAATCCCGTGGCGGTCGTCTTGAACGCGGACGGTATCGACCCCGCGCAGATGCAACGGATCGCGGCCTGGACGAACCTCTCCGAGACGACGTTCGTCCTCAAGCCTTCCTCCTCCGAAGCGGACTACCGGCTGCGCATCTTCACGCCAGATAGAGAGCTGCCGTTCGCCGGCCACCCCACCGTCGGCTCCGCCCACGCGGCTCTCGAGGCCGGCGTCATCGACGGTCCATCGTTCCGTCAGGAGTGCGGCGCGGGGCTGCTGCCGCTCACCGTCGAGGGCGAAGGCGCGGAGCGGCGCATCTTCGTGCGCGCGCCGGAAGCGAAGTTCGTTCGCGACTACGGCGATCTAGCGGACGACGTTTCAGCCTCCCTGGGAGCGCAGATCGTCCCCGAACCGTCGCCCGCCGCCATGGACAACGGCCCAGTCTGGCTGTTCGTCCGCCTGGAGAGTGGCAGCGCGGTCGCCGGACTGGAGCCGGACATGTCCGCGGTCACCAAGCTCAGCCAGGAGCACGGTCTCACGGGCGTCGCCGCGTTCGCCCTGCTGGAGGGTGATGGCCCCAGCGTCCACATCCGCTGCTTCGCGCCAGCCGCCGGCATACCCGAAGACCCCGTGACCGGGAGCGCCAACGCCGCCCTGCCGGCGTACCTCGCGCGCGCCGGCCTGCTCGCCAGCGTCGGGCGCGAGTACGTGTCGACGCAAGGAACGGAGCTGGGCCGCGACGGCAGGGTCTACGTTCGGACGCTCGACGGCCAGGGCCGCGCCGAGATCGGCGGCCACGCCGTCACGGTGATCGAGGGCGAGATCAGGCTCTAGCCCTCATCTCATCCGCGTTCTCCCCGCGTCCGCCGGTGCTATAATCGATGCGCACCGAAAGGAGACCGGCCGATCACCACCTGCGGTGCGCATCACCCTTCGCTCGGAAGCAACGTCAGCAGCACGCCGTACACCACGTTTCCGCCGCCTTCGAAGTATAACGACAGCTGCACGACGTACGTCCCAGGCTCAAGCGCCGCCGTCACCCGAAGCCCACCCTCTTGGATGCTGAAAGGAAGCTCGATGTTCTCACCGGATGCTGATGGCCATCCCACGTCCTGATTGTCGAGGATTGGCAAATACGCGCCGCACGCTGCACTCAAGGGTTCTCGCGGATTACAGCCAGGTTGCTGATCGATGCGCAAGGCCGTGACGCGGGCGCTCTCGATCGCGTTGTCGGAAGGCACTGGCTGCAGGTTTGCGACGATCGTCGGCTGGCCCTCGGCCACTAGAATGTCAGTTGACGTGATCGGCGCAAAGGCATCGGCGCAGCCACCAGACCAGCAGAACGACCCAAGGCCTGCCACTACCTCGGACTCGCCGGCTGTCACAAGGAGGTCTGGCGGCCGCGCAAGACCTGGCACAAAAGCTGTTGCCACTGGTGTGGCTACGGCCTCGCGTTCCTCTGGACTGGGCGTGGCATTGGGTTCCTGACCACCGTCCCGGCAGGCCGCGAGCCCTACTCCGATGAGAACGAGGATGAGAAACGTGACCCGAACCATGCTACTTAGACGAACAGGACATCGATTTGGTTCCACCATAGCCCTCCTCTCATTCTGAGCGCCAGCGAACCTAGGCTGATTCCGTCACAGCCGCACGCCGCTGACCCGAAATAGTCGCCCGATTTGCCACATACAGTTGGCGGGAGCATCTTAGGGCAACACTGCGGTGTCGAAGTGGCGGCTTCCGCGCTCCGAGTCGCTCTGAAGGCACGTTCTTCATTCTCGACGGCCCGCGTTCTCCCCGCGTCCGCCGGTGCTATAATCGATGCGCACCGAAAGGAGAACAGCCATCGATCAGCAGAAGCTGCGCGGCCTGCTCGAAGGCGTCGCGGCGGGCACGACGAGCATCGAGGCCGCCGTCGCCGAGCTGCGCCTGCTCCCGTACGAGGACATCGGCTTCGCCAAGATCGACCACCACCGTGCCCTGCGCGACAGCCTGCCCGAGGTGGTGCTGGGGGACGGGAAGACGCCGGAGCAGGTGGCCGAGATCGTCGCAAGGCTGGCGGATCGCGCCGACCGCGTGCTCGTCACCCGCGCCGACCGCGCCTGCTTCGAGGCGGTGCAGGCGGCGCTGCCCGACGCTACCTACCACGAGACGGCCCGCGCCATCACGTTCGACCGGCGTCAGGAGCCGAGGCAGCCCGGCGTGACGGTGCTCTGCGGCGGCACGGCCGACCTACCTGTCGCCGAAGAGGCGGCGGTGACCGCCGAGCTGATGGGCAGCGCCGTCGAGCGCGTGTACGACGTGGGCGTCGCCGGCATCCACCGGCTGCTCGACCACCTGCCGGTGCTGGTAGAGGCGCGGGTGCTGGTGGCGGTAGCGGGGATGGAGGGCGCGCTGGCCAGCGTCGTGGGCGGCCTGGTGGCGGTGCCCGTCATCGCCGTGCCCACCTCGATCGGGTACGGGGCCAACTTCGGCGGCCTCGCGGCCCTGCTGGCGATGCTCAACTCCTGCGCGGCGGGCGTCACCGTCGTCAACATCGATAACGGCTTCGGCGCGGGCTACACGGCCGCGGTGATCAACCGCCTTGCCCTTCGGGCTGAGCCTCAGGCCGAAGCCATGAGCGAACGGCCCGACTGACAGCGCCCCCCAATGGCATGACTCAGATCGGCTACCTGGACTGCTTCTCCGGCATCAGCGGCGATATGCTGCTCGGTGCGCTGGTGGACGCCGGCCTGCCGCCGGACGATCTGCGCTCGGAGCTGGCGAAGCTGCCCCTGGCCGGCTACCGCATCGATGTGGCGAAGGCGCAGCGGGCAGGGCTCGCCGCCACGCGCGTCACCGTCGCGCTGGAGGAGGCCGCCCAGCCTTCCGAGACGCCGCACCGACGCCTGCCCGATATCGTCGCGCTCATCGAGGAGAGCGCGCTGCCGGCGGAAGACCGCGAGCGGGGCGTCGCCGTCTTCCGACGGTTGGCCGAGGCGGAGGCTAAGGTCCACGGCATCGAGCCGGAGGCGGTAGCCTTCCACGAAGTGGGCGCGGTGGACGCCATCGTCGATGTGCTCGGCGCGGTCGTTGGCCTGCGGCTCCTCGGCATCGAGACGCTCTACTGCTCGCCGTTGCCCGCCGGCGGCGGCTGGGCGAACAGCGAACATGGGCGGCTGCCCGTGCCCGCGCCCGCGACGCTGGCGCTCCTGGCGCAGGCGGGCGCGCCCCTGGCCGCCGGCCCCGACCCAATGATGGAGCTCGTCACCCCAACCGGCGCCGCGATCGTCGCGGCCTTGGCCCGCTTCGAGCGGCCGGCGATGACCGTGCGCGCTGTCGGCTACGGCGCGGGTGCCCGCGAGCTGGAGGACCGCCCCAACGTGCTGCGCCTCTGGCTCGGCGAACCGCTTGTCGCGCGGCCGGCGACGATGCTCCTCATCGAGACGAACATCGACGATATGAACCCGGAGATCTACGGCTACGCCCAGGAACGCCTCTTCGAGGCGGGCGCCGCCGACGTCTGGCTCACGCCGATCCAGATGAAGAAGAACCGGCCCGGCGTGCTGCTCTCCGCTCTCTGTCCGATCGAGCGCGAGGACGCCGTGGTGGCGGTCTTCCTGCGCGAGACCTCGACGCTGGGCGTGCGCGTTCGCGAGGTCGCCCGCCACGAGGCCGAACGCGAGACGCTGGAGTTCGAGTCGAGCCTGGGGCCGGCGGCGGCGAAGGTGAAGCGCCTCCCGGGCCACGCACCGACCGTCGCGCCGGAGTACGAGCCGTGCGCGCGCCTCGCCCGCGAGCACGGCCTGCCGCTCGCGGAGGTCTATCGCATCGTCCAGGCGGAGGCGCTGGCCCTGCTGGACGCCCGCACATAGCCCCCGCACCGTGCCGGGTCG
>JACZYW010000076.1 GCA_022570885.1 Chloroflexota bacterium
GCTTCCGGCGGTCGTGCGGGAGCTGGCGGAGCGGTGCGGCCTGGAGGACGCCCGGATGCGGCTGACGGTCACCGCCGGGCCGGAGGGCGGGCGGCCGTCGCTCCTCATGCAGGCGCGGGCGGCGTCGGACTACCCGGAGGAGGTGTATGAGCGCGGGATTCGCGCCGTAGTGGCGTCGGCGCGGCGCAACGAGACGTCGCCGCTCGCGCGGATCAAGTCGGTGAACTACCTCGACAACCTGCTCGCCCGGCAGGAAGCGCGCCGCAGCGGCGCCGGCGAGGCGCTCCTCCTGAACACGCGCGGCCTCCTTGCCGAGGCGAGCGCCGCCAACCTGTTCATCGTGCGCGATGGCGGGCTGACGACGCCGCCTGTCGGCGACGGGGCGCTGCCGGGGATCACCCGCGGTGCGGTGCTGGAGCTGGCCCGGGGCGCGGACATCGCCGCCCAAGAAGCGTCGCTCACCCTCGACGCCTTGCGCGGGGCAAGCGAGGCGTTCCTCACCAACGCGGTCGCCGGTGTGCTGCCGCTGGTGTCGGTCGATGGCGCGGAGGTGGGCTCCGGCGAGCCGGGAGAGCTCACCCGCCGCCTGCGGCTGCTCTACGAGGAGGCGGCAGGAGCGATCATCTAGGCCTCCGCTGGCTGTTCGCCCTCCGGCTGGCCGTCCTGCTTCTCCTCGCGCTGGACGACCTCGAGCGGGACGGTCGCCTTCGGCTCGCCGTTGATCAGGATCTCGACGCTGTACTCGCCGGTCGAGGGGAAGGTGATCGTCATCGGCAGGATGTGGTTGATCTTGAGTTCGCGGCCCGACGCGCTGGTGGGCAGCGTCATCTTGCCCGACGCCGTGCCCAGCTTCTTGCCATCGGCGTCCATCGTGACGATCTCGATGGTCTTCTCCGTCCCGTACTCCGCCGCCGACGCGACGAAGCGCGCCACGAGCATCATGCGCGGCCAGGTGAAGGGGAACTTCGAGGCGTACAGCCGGTCGAAGGCGCCAAGGATGTTCAGCTTCCCTTCTCGGGAGACGTTGGCGCCATCGGCCAGCAGAGCGAAGGCTACGTCCATGGCGCACCCATCTTAGCATGCGGATGGGGCATAGGGTGGCGACTGGGGTTTATGCCAGCCGCCTGCTACCCGCCAGCCAGGTTGACACAGCGCGAAGCAACGCGCTATTCTCAGGTTACCACTATCAGTCAGCCGTCCTCCACGGACGGCGCGCACGCGCCCTGGCATCTCGCCAGGGTGTTTGCTTTATCTCAGCCATCTACGTCATGGGTGTGTTACCCTGATAATCGCCGCTAAAGCTCTGTCCTTACGAGGTCTTAGGATGGCGTGAGGATGGCGGCGTGGTCGGAACACGACAGGCTTCGGCGTGAGCTCAGCCGAACGGCTGAAGCCTGTCCTTCGGGCGAAGGGAGAAGCCCTAGCCGAGCTCGCTGCTGCGCAGGGCGAAGACGGCGCGGATGATCGCCTCCACGTCGGTCAGCTCGCCCTCCTTCGTTACCCCCTCCACCCAGCGCGAGGCGTCGGCCTCGCGGTAGCCGAGGCGGGCGAGGCCGGCGACGGCGAGCTGCTGCACCTCCGAGAGCGACGGCGCCTCGCCCTCCGGCGCGGGCCCGGCGAAGCCCTCGTCCTGGAGGAGCGCCTGCTCCACCACCTTGCCCTTGAGGTGGGCGACCATCGTCTTCGCCAGCCGCTCGCCGACGCCGGGCAGCCGTCGCAGCGCCTTCTCGTCGCCCTGCTCGATCCAGGTGGCGATGGTGGAGACGGAGAAGGCGAGCGCCCGCATCGCCTTGATCGGGCCCAGCTCGGGCACCTCGACCAGCTTCTTGTAGAACTCGCGCTCTACCTCTCGCGTGAAGCCGATCAGCATCGGCGTGGGCGCGCGTTCGGGAACGTTGTAGTAGATCTCCAGCTCCAACTCGTCGCCCAGCGGCGTCTCCTCCAGCGAGCGCCAGACGAAGGTGGGCAGCAGCACCTCATAGCCAACGCCGCCGACCGTCAGCTCGATAGCCTGCCGCTCGTCGTGTTTCTTCGTCAGGGTGCCGGTGAGATGGGAGATCATCTTGCCTCCTTTAGTCGCGCCTCCGCCCGGCGGCGCAGGTGGTGACAGAGCGCCACCGCCAGGGCGTCGGCGGCGTCCGTGGTCTCGGGCGGCGTCTCGATGCTCAACTGCATGAGTAGCAGCTCCTGCACCTGCGCCTTCTCGCTGCGGCCGTAGCCGGTGACGGTGAGCTTCACCTCCGCCGGCGAGTAGGGGCGAACCGGCAGCCCGGCCTGGGCCGCCGCCAGCAGCGCGACGGCTCGCGCTTCGCCGATGGCGAATGCGGAGCGGACGTTCCGGCCGACGAACGGGTCCTCGACCGCCACCTCCGCCGGCTGCCAGCGGGCGATGACGTCGCAGAGCTCTCGAAAGATCTGGTGGAGCCGTTCCTCCGGGGCGTGCCGCCGGTTCGTCGCGACGGCGCCGCTGTCCAGGGCGCGCAGCTCCCCGCCCGTGGCGACGACGATGCCCCAGCCGGTGACCTGCAGGCCGGGGTCGACGCCCAGCACCATCGACTGGTCCGAGGTCGCCGTGAGCGCGCCTCCTTGCGGCCGCGAGTTAGGCGTAGGCCGCCAGCACTTCGTCTGGGAAGTCTGCGTTGGACGAGACGCGCTGGACATCGTCCAGCTCGTCCAACTGGTCCAGCAGCCGCAGTAGCTGCCCTGCGTGGCTCTCGTCCAGGAGGATGGTGCTCTTGGGCTGCTTGCTGAGTTCGGCCGAAGCGATGGCGATCTTCGCCTCGGTCAGCGCCCGGCGCACCTCCTCTAGCTGGTCGGGTTGCGTCAGCACCTCCACCGAGCCGGCGTCGACCGTCACGTCCTCGGCGCCGCTGTCCATGGCACGCAGCGCCAGCTCCTCCGGATCGGCGTCGGCCGTGTCCAGGACGATCAGGCCGCGCGGTTCGAACTGCCAGGCGACGCTGCCCGCCTCGCCCAGGTTCCCGCCGGCCCTCGAGAAGGCGCCGCGGATGTCGGAGACGGTGCGGTTGCGGTTATCGGTCAGCGCCTCCACCAGGATCGCGACGCCGCCGGGGCCGTAGCCTTCGTAGATGATCTCTTGGAGGGCGGCACCGCCTTCGTCCGCGCCGCTGCCGCGCTTGATCGCCCGCTCAATGTTGTCCTTGGGCATGTTCGAGTCGCGCGCGCGCTCGATGGCGAGCCGCAGGCGCGAGTTGACGGCTGGGTCGGGGCTGCCCTGGCGTGCGGCGACGGTGATCTCACGGCCCAGCTTGGTGAAGAGCTGGCCGCGCTTGTCGTCCGCGATGCCCTTCGCCCGCTTGATCGTTGACCACTTGGAGTGTCCAGACATGGTGCATCATCCCTTGGGGGCCGCGCAGTAGCGCTGTCCCTACGATATTGTAGCACCGCTGCCTGAGAGAGGACAGGCTTCGCCCGCCGCGGCTGTGGTGGCCTGCTTGACAAAATGCGCGGTGTGCATATAATGGCCCTGCCGCTACCGGCTGGTGGCCGCGTAACGTCAACCGTCCCCGCCCGCGCAGAGTTGACGTCCCACGGGAGAGTAATGATGTCTCTGCCGTTGCCTCGGCTGAGCCCATTAAATCTGGACTGGCACACGCAGTCAGCCTTGCTGCTGATGACGCCCCTTGTTCGCGGACGGAGGCGTGGATGACGCACGCGCAGCGCTAGCAGCATAGCGGAGGATGACAAGATGCAGATCATAATCACGATACCGAAGCTAACAAGCATACGGGCACACTGGAAGTTGGCGCTGCTGCCGGCGCTCCCGCTCATCGCCGTGTTGGCGATGGTGATGTTCTTCGCCTGGGGCCAGTCCAGCGACCAGGCGGAAGCGGCGGGCCCCGCGCCGGGGATGGCGCTGGCAGCCCCCGCGACCGTGGAGGTGGGCTCCAAGTTCACCGTCACCATCAGCGGTAATCCCGTGCCGCCAAAGGGTAGCCCTGGCTTCGCGGGCTTCGGCGCCGAAGTGCAGGTGAGCGCCGGGCTGAAGTACAACGGGATCAATGATTGCCCCAGTGAGCTCAAGGCCACCGTGCAGGGCGGAGGCTCGCCGGAGGTGTGCTCCTCCTTCACCGATGTGGCGGGCGACCATGCCATCGCCGTACTAACTGCCTTTACAGTGCCCTTGCCTGAAATGGACGCGTCGGGCCCGAACGAAGACTTGGCCAACTTCAGCTACCAGTGCAACACGCCAGGTACGAAGACGATCACGCTGCTTACGGTCGCTCAGTCTCCCGTTGGCGCCCAGTACGTTGCCCCGGACGCCAGCGAGATCTTCGTGAAGACCAAAGTGGGCGACAACGCCGACCAGATCACCATCGACTGCGTCTCGCCGCCGCAGGCGGGGATGGCGCTGAAGGCCCCCGCGACCGTGTTGGTGGGCTCCAAGTTCACCATCACCATCAGCGGTAATCCCGTGCCGGCAAAGGGTAGCCCTGGATTCGGGGGCTTCGGCGCTGAAGTGCAGGTGAGCGCCGGGCTGAAATACAACGGGAGCGGGGCCTGTCTCAGTGAGCTTAAGGCCACCGTGCAGGGCGGAGCCCCGCCGGAGGTGTGCTCTTCGTTTACCACTGGGGCGGGCAACCATGCCATCACCGTACTGACTGCGTTTACACTGCCCTTGCCTGAACTGGACGCGTCGGGCTCGAACGAGGACTTGGCCAACTTCAGCTATCAGTGCAACACGCCAGGCACGAAGACGATCACGCTGCTTACGGTCGCTCAGTCTCCTGATGGCGCCCAGTACGTTGCCCCGGACGCCAGCACGATCGCCGTGACCACGAAGGTGGGCGACAACGCCGACCAGATCACCATCGACTGCGGGAACGTAGGCGGCATCGCCGAGTTGCCCGAGATAGCGGGGACGCCGCTGGAGGCAGCCGGCTCCTCGGGCAGCAACACGGGCCTGATCGCTGGCATCGTCGCCGCCATCGCGGCGGGCAGCGTTGCCCTCGGCGGTGCAGCCTGGTACGCGAGGCGGCGCTGGGCGTAGCGTAGGGGCGGGCAGCCTGGTACGCGCGGAGGCGTCGGCTGGGTAGAAGCTGCCGCCCTACGCGTCGGCGCTCAGCCGGGCGAACAGCGCGTCCGACGCTGCCTCGAGCTGGCGGGTGTGGGCCTCGTGGGTCAGGTCGGTGTCGAGGGGGCTGAGCGAGACGTAGCCGTCCAGGACGGCGCGGATGTCGGTGCCCGGATGAGCGTGGCGGTCGCTGGGCCGAATCTGGCGCTGGAGCGGCTCCGAGACGCCGTCGCCCTGCTCTACCAGGTGCATGTAGCCGCCGGGCGCCGGCCGGGTGATCGCCAGGCCCCGCAGCTCCGACAGCGGCAGCGCCGGGATGTTCACGTTGAGGAACGCGCCCTCCGGCACGGTACCCTCCGCGATGCCGCGGGCGAGCGCGCGGGCCACCGCCCCGGCCGTCTCCCAGCGAGGCTCGGCCAGGCCGTCGTCGGTCGCCTGCAGGTCGAGGGAGATGGCGAGCGAGGTAAGGTGGCGGAAGGCGCCGATGAGGGCGGCCCCGCAGGTGCCCGAGAGGAAGAGATCGACGCCGAGGTTGGGGCCATGGTTGATGCCGGAGGCGAGGACGCTGATCCAGCCCTCCTTGAGCCGGCGCAGCCCGACGAGGACGCAGTCCGCCGGAGTGCCGTCTACGGTGTAAGCCTTCACGCCATCGATCCGCGCGGGCACCTCTGCTATTTGCAGGTCGCGACGGGTGGTGACCATGGTACCGGTGCCGGAGGCTTCCGCCGCGGGCGCCACCACCAGCACCTGTCCGATCTCCGACATCGCTTCGGCCAGCGTCCAGAGGCCGGGCGAATCGATGCCGTCGTCGTTCGTCACCAGGATGTGTCGGGGCTCGCTCATCTTCGCAACCCTTGTGGGTCGGGCTTCAGCCCGACGCGACAGGCTGAAGCCTGTCCTACAGATTGATGACCCTTCGTTTCACGACTGAAGAATCACGTTATCGATCAGGCGGGTGCGGCCGATGCGCACCGCGAGCGAGGCGAGGGCGGCCCCTTCGACTAGCTCCAGCTCCTGCAGCGTCTCGACATCGGCCACGCTGACGTAGTCTAGCTGGGCCAGCGGCTCTTGGCCAATCAGCTCGCGCATCGCCGTTCGCAGCCGCTCGCCGTCGCGCTCCCCGCCGGCGAAGCGCTGCTCGGCCTGTCGCAGCGCCTTCGAGAGGACGAGCGCCGCCTCCCGCTCCTGCGGCGAGAGGTAGACGTTGCGGCTGCTCATGGCGAGGCCGTCCGGCTCGCGGACGGTGGGGCGGGCCACGATCTCGACGTCCAGGTGCAGGTCGCGCACCATCCGCCGGACCACGACGAGCTGCTGGGCGTCCTTCTGGCCGAAGTAGGCGCGGTGGGGCTGGACGATGTGGAGGAGCTTCGCCACGACGGTGGCCACGCCGCGAAGGTGGCCGGGGCGATGCGCCCCCTCCAGCAGGTCGTCCATGCCCGCTACTTCGACGAAGGTAGCGTCGCCGTCGCGGTAGATCTCCTCCTTCGCAGGCAAGAAGACCGCGTCGACCCCTTCCGGACGGAGCAGCGATAGGTCGCGCTCAGGGTCGTGCGGGTAGCGCTCGTAGTCCTCGCCGGGGCCGAACTGCGTGGGGTTGACGAAGCAGCTCACGACCACGCGGTCGTCTCGCTGCCGCGCCGCGCGCACCAGCGAGAGGTGGCCTTCGTGCAGGAAGCCCAGGGTGGGGACGAGGCCGACGCTGCCCTCGAAGCGACGCCGCAGCGCGCGCATCTCCTCGACGGTGGCCGCGACCTCCATCGGTGCTAGGGACGGGCGGTGGTGGTAGAGTGGCGCTTTCGTCCGTTGCCGTTGCTGTTACCGTTGCTGTTGCCGTTGCCGTTCGACTTGGCCGTTGCCTGATAGACAGCAGGGATTTCGTCTGCGACGGTCAGCCCTTCCAGGACCTGCTCGTCCATCTCGAAGCTGTGCTCTGCGCTGGGGAAGCGGTGCTCGCGCACGTCCTCCGCGTATTCGGAGAGGGCTTCGCGGATGGTGTCGCCCAGCTTGGCGTACTGGCGCGCGTGCTTGGGGACGAAGTCTTCGTACAGGCCGAGCAGGTCGTGGAAGACCTGCACCTGGCCATCGCAGCCGTCTCCAGCGCCGATGCCGATGGTGGGTATTCGCAGCCGGCCGCTGATCAGGCGCGACAGCGGCGCGGGCACCAGCTCCAGCACGATGCTGAAGGCGCCGGCCTGCTGGAGCGCCGCGGCATCGTCCAGGAGGCGAGCGGCGGCTCTGTGCGTCTTGCCCTGCACCTTCCAGCCGCCGAACTGGTGGATGGACTGCGGCGTGAGGCCGATGTGACCCTGCACGGGGATGCCGGCTTCGACCAGGCGGCGGACGGTCTCGGCGACGCGGACGCCGCCCTCCAGCTTCACCGCCTTCGCGCCGGCCTCCTGGAGGAAGCGTCCGGCGTTCCGCAGCGCGTCCTCCGGGCCGGTCTGGTAGCTCATGAACGGCATATCGGCGACGACGAGCGAGCGCTTAGCGCCCCGCGTCACCGCCTTCACGTGATGGAGCATGTCCTCCATCGTGACGGGGAGCGTCGTGTCGTAGCCGAGCACGACCATGCCCAGCGTATCGCCGACGAGGATGAACGAGATGCCGGCCGCTTCTACCAGCTTGGCCGATGGGTAGTCGTAGGCGGTGACCATGACGATCGGCTCGCCCTTGCGCTTCATCGCCTTGATCTTGCTGATGGTCATGCAGGAAGACTTCGCCATGGTTCCCACCTCGCTCTCTTACGCGGTGACGGCCGTTTCCGCACGATGGCCGGTGCGCACGATCCGGTTCGCCTCATCGACGTAGACGAGGCGCGGCTGCAGCCGGCGGGCCTCGTCGTCCGGCAGGGTGACGTAGCTGAGGATGATGATGGTATCGCCGGGGTGGATCAGGTGGGCGGCGGCGCCGTTCGCCACCACCTGCCCGCTGCCGCGCTCGCCCTCGATGACATAGGTCTGGAGGCGGGCGCCGTTATCGATGTCCAGCACATGGATCTGCTCGTAGGGGAGGAGATCGGACGCCTCCATCAGGATCGGGTCCAGCGTGAGGCTGCCTTCGTAGTGCAGGTTGGCGTCTGTCACCCGCGCCCGATGCACCTTGCCCTTGAGCATTGTCCTCATCAACAGAAAACCCTTCCGGCTATCAGCGGCCGAAAGGGCACAAGGTGTTCGCTTTGCGCCGTCTCGGTCCTGGTGGATCCAAGCAGCGACGGTGTCCAATCCCGTTCGCAGGCTCACCGCCCCGAGGGGTCGATGGCGGACTTAGTATAGCAAAGCGTGGGAGCATGTCAAGGAGGTGTTGTGGAACGCCCGTTCGTAGGGCCGAGCTAGCCGTCATTTCTGAACAAGACACGACGTCCGCCACCCGCTTGCCACGCTTCGCTCCGTGTGCCAGGATCAGCGTGCGATGCAGAGCGGCGTTCGCTGAAAGGCGCGACGGTGCGAGAGAAGAAGACCGACCCCGAGCTGCCCATCCTGCTGCCCTTCCAGCCCGGCCCGGCCAGCAACGGCGAATACGTGCCGCCCGATCCCACCCGCGCGCACCTGCGGATGGCGGCGGTCGCGCTGGAGCGGGCGGAGGTAATCGCAGGGAAGCGGCGCATCGATAGGCGTCGCTTCCTGATGGGGATGGGCGGCCTGGCGGTGACGCTGGGGGCGGTCAACCTGGTCGCCTGCCAGTCGAACGACGGCGAGCCGCCCGGCGGCACTTTCGAGGTGCCGGATGACGGCGACCCCGAGGCGGTCTGCGAGCTGCTGGAGGGCGACGAGTTCATCTTCGATATCCAGACGCACCACGTCACGCCGGACGGCCCCTGGCGCGAGACCAACTCCGGCGTTGATAGCCTTCTGAATGTTGTCCACCCCGGCTGCGGCGAGGACGACAAGATCGAGTGCGCCAGCCGCTACTTCTACCTGAAGGACATCTTCCTCGAGAGCGATACGACGGTGGCGGTGCTCTCGGATACGCCCGCCCCCAGCGACGACACGGACCCGCTCACGTTCGACGAGATGCGCCGCACGCGGGAGATCATCGACACGCTCTCGTCGGGCGGCGCCGGGCGGCTGTTGCTCCACAGCATCGTCGTGCCCAACTCCGGCTTGCTCTCGCAGCAGCTCGACCTGATGCAGGCGCGGGCGGAGGCGATGGACGTGGCGGCGTGGAAGGTGTACACGCCCTACGGCGGCACCACCGGCCGAGGCTGGTTCCTGGACGACGAGCAGTTCGGCATCCCGCTGATCGAGAAGGCGCGCGAGCTGGGCGTGACGACGATCTGCGCGCACAAGGGGCTGCCGCTGGCCGGCTTCGACCCGGCGTTCGCCTCGCCGCGCGACATCGGCGTCGTCGCGAAGGCCTACCCGGACGTGAACTTCGTCGTCTACCACTCCGGCTGGGACCCGTTCAACGCCGCTGCCGAAGGGCCCTACGACCCGGACAACGCCGAACTGGGCGTGAACGCGCTGATCAAGAGCCTGCAAGACAACGGCATCCCGCCCAACAGCAACGTCTACGCGGAGCTGGGCTCGACGTGGCGGGGCGTCATGAGCGACCCCACGCAGGCCGCGCATGTGCTGGGCAAGCTGCTCCGCTACGTCGGCGAGGAGCGCGTGCTCTGGGGCACCGATTGCGTCTGGTACGGCGCGCCCCAGCCGCAGATCGTCGCCTTCCGCGCCTTCCAGATCGAACCCGCCCTGCGCGACCAGTACGGCTATCCAGAGCTCACGCCGGAGCTGAAGGCGAAGGTCTTCGGCCTCAACGCCGCGCAGCTCTACGGCGTCGACGCGGAGGCGAAGCGCTGCGCCCTGCCGCGGGACGAGGTCGAGCGGCTACGCGAGGTCTACCGCGAGATGGAGATGGACACGCACGAAGTGCGCTGGGCGCCTCGCGGGCCGATCAGCCGTCGCGGCATGCTCCGCTGGCTCTGGGCGAACGGAGGCCGCTGGAGCCCCTGGCGCTGATGATTGGCGGCGGCAGGTGAGCACGACCTCGGCATCGGCGTGATCGATTCGCTGAAAGAAACGCGGCGGCGGTAGGTGACGGCGGCTAAGCGGCAGTAGTTACCCTATACTCGTCTTCCGTCAGGGCGCCCCAGCTCGCCTTTGTGCTATCCAGCGGAGTGCCCTCAATTAGGATCGTGCCACTGGTAATCTGCTCTAATGTTGCATTGCGAATCAACTCGGATGTCTTCAGGCCGAGCATTTCTGCATGCTGGCTCACGAGGTTGAAGTCCTCGCGGCTGAAGGAGACAGACACCACAGCGCGGCCCTGACTCCGCCCAGGCTTTTCCTCAGATTTGTCAAAGTCCCAGTTCTCCGGCTTCTGCAGCTCCTCGTCGGTCATGTGTCTCTCCTCCTCGCTCGCGCCGTCTCTCCACATCCTATCGTAATCGCGCTTCCTCGTGGGGCTTAGACGGCCATGCAGTGATCGGCCTCCATACGGCCGGGTCGTGGGTTGCCTCCACGGGGATCGTGATCGCTGCGCCACCATTGTCCCGCCCGATAACCAAAAAGGCACCACGGCGGGCTCTCCTATTTGGCACAACCTGGTGAGGGTTGTCAAGTACCTGATCGACTCGCCGGATCGTAAGTCCGTGAACAGCCATCTTGTCTTCATTATCGTCATCGAATAGGAAGCTCGTAATATCGGGGGTTGACAAACCACTACTCCGACAACTACACTGTGTAGTGTAATACTACTACAAGAAAGGAAGGCTGTCAAGTCATGAGAGTAGAATGGCTCATCCTAGCGGATTATGCGCAAGCAATCGGCAATAAAGTCTATATTATGGGAGGTGGTTGGGACAGGCTGACTGTCAATTCTGGTTTTCCGATGCAGCAGAACGTGGGCATCGCCACCAGCGTGGTTGTTCCTTGGAATGAAACCAACCAGGAAACAGCCTTGGAGATTGAAGTGCTCACCGAAGATGGGGTGTCCATAGCTAAGGTCGAGGCCAAGTTCAATGTTGGTCGTCCAGCAGAGCATCCCAAAGGCCAAGATCAACGAGCCCAACTGGCTCTAAACCTGCCACTCTCCTTCAAGGAGCCCGGTGGCTATGTGATCGTCGCGAGATTGGAGGGCCAGGAAGAGGGGAAGACGCAGTTCAACGTCGTTCCCGGTCCCATGCTCGCGATGAAGCAGCGGTTCTCTAAAACTGAACCCTCGCAAGATGGCGGAAACGGTGGCGAGGAGGCTTAGTCTATCACTGACCGGATGCGCAGTCGCGGCATGCTGCGCTGGCTCTGGGCGGCCGCTGGAGCCCCTGGCGCTGATGCGTTGGCGGTGGAGATGTCAACGTCTGCGCTGGAGCCCGGAAATGTAGCCACTGACCCTCGTATCAGG
>JACZYW010000205.1 GCA_022570885.1 Chloroflexota bacterium
CGGCAGGTCTGGTTCGCCGGGCGGTCGAGAGCGACGTGGGTTTACTATCGGACCGCGCTGCGGGCGCGCGACCGGCTGCGCGGCCCCGCGCTCGTCCTCCAGCTCGACGCGACGACGGCGATCCCGCCCGGCTGGCGCGGCGTGGTCGATGCGGCAGGCAACCTGGTGCTAGAATTAGACCAGCGATGAAGCGCCTCACGTTGCTATTCGGAGGCTCGCTCGTCCTCATTGCGTCGCTCGCCTGTGGCGGCGGGGAGCCCGAGCCGTTCTCCGGCGACCCGCAGGCGCTCCTAGCGCGGACCCAGGCCGCCATGGCCGAGCTTGAGTCCTACCATACTGTCTTCGTCTTTCCGGCCCCTGCTGGGGATGCCCAGGAGGAATATCGATCGGACGTGTCGTACGCTGCGCCCGACAGCTTCCGCTTTCTGGTCTTCCTCCCCGGAGGCGAGATCACCTGCGAAGCCTCCATCGCTCCGGACGGCCTGAGCCGAGATCAAATCTGCTTTGAAGGGCCCACGAGCGCCACGGAGACAACCTTATCTGAAATGGTGGTGACCGGCGATACGATCTACCGCCGCCAGTGCGAAGACATTGACCTCAAATGCCAGCCCTGGGAGGAGCAGCCACGGGGACAGGTCGTCTTCCCCGGCTCACCGGCCGCTCACCCACAGTGGCCCCTGGTAGCCATGGAGATGTCCGCAGATCTCGAGTTCGTCGCTCAGGAGGAGATAGACGGCGTCGCACTCGCCCATTTCCGTGGCTCTGTCAATCAGATCCGCGCCGTGATGGAGACGCTGCGGCGTAGTGCCATCGCCGCCGGCATCACCTCGTTCGGGACGACATGCACGGCTAGGCTAGCGCCCACCGTGATCGATGAGACCGGCAAGGTGGTCGAGTCTGTTCCTGGCACGCCGGCCGAAAGCGAAGAGCGCTGCCACGAGCAGACGTTTGAGGAGTCGCTCGAGAGCCAGGAGCCGAGCCTGAGCTTCGCCGACGACCACCCCGCCACGTTCGATATCTGGGTCTCTCCGGACGACTTTCTGCTGCGGCGTGTTGCCCTGAGCATCCCGCCCCACGGGTCCAGAGATGAGGCGACCTCATTCTTCATGGAGTATTCGCTGTTCGGCCAGGTAGAGATCGAAGCGCCGCAGTGAGATGAGCGCGGCCTCTCAGGCAGACCCCACGGCGCTGGCGTTGTTCCACGCCCTCTTCGCCTCGGTGGCGGAGGAGATGGGCGTGACGCTGGGCCGCACCGCCCACTCGCCGAACATCAAGGAGCGCCGCGACTACTCCTGCGCCGTCTTCGACGCCCGGGGACGGCTGGTGGCGCAGGCGGCGCATATCCCCGTCCACCTGGGGGCGATGCCGCTGTCGGTGGAGGCGGCGCTGCCGCTGGCGCCCTTCGCTCCCGGCGACGTGGTGATCATGAACGACCCCTACCTGGGCGGCACCCACCTGCCCGATATCACCCTCGTCTCGCCTGTGTTCCAGCGGCGAGGCGGTCGCGGGGCGGACGCGCTGGTCGGCTTCGTCGTCAGCCGCGCCCACCACGCCGACGTCGGCGGCATGACGCCGGGCTCGATGCCGCTGGCGACGGAGCTCTACCAGGAGGGCGTCGTGATCCCGCCGCTGCGCCTCATCCGTCGCGGCCGGCGCAACCGCGAGCTGCTGTCGCTTCTGCTGCGCAACGTGCGCACGCCGGAGGAGCGGCTGGGCGACCTGGACGCCCAGCTCGCGGCCCATCGGACGGGCGAAGCGCGGCTGCTGGAGCTGGTGGAGCGCTACGGCCGGCGCGACGTCGCGCGCCAGATGCGCGCCCTTCAGGACTACGCCGAACGGCTCACCAGAGCCGCCATCGCTCGCATCCCCAACGGCACGTACGAGTTCGAAGATGCGCTGGACGACGACGGCATGAGCGATGAGCCGGTTCCCATCCGCCTGCGGCTCACCGCGCGAGGAGGGCGGCTCCACTTCGATTTCACCGGCAGTGCGCCGGAACGGCCCAGCTCCGTCAACGCGGTCGCCGCCGTGACACGCTCGGCCGTCTACTACGTGGTGCGCTGCCTGCTGGACGAGGACGCGCCCACCAACGACGGCTGCCTGCGTCCCATCACGCTCACCCTGCCGGAGGGAAGCGTGGTCAACGCTCGGCCGCCCCGCGCCGTCTCCGCGGGCAACGTCGAGACATCCCAGCGCATCGTCGATGTGGTGCTGGGGGCGCTGGTGCAGGCGGCCCGGCGGTCGGACGGATGGCTGGCCGAGCGCATCCCGGCGGCGAGCGCGGGCACGATGAACAACGGGACGATCGGCGGGTTCGACTCGGAGCGGGGGCGGCCGTTCACCTACTACGAGACGCTGGCCGGCGGCGCGGGCGCGGGGCCTTCGGGCGACGGTCTTTCGGCGGTGCACACCCACATGACGAACACGATGAACACACCTGTCGAGGCGCTGGAGATGGCCTACCCCTTCCGCGTGCGCGAGTATGCCGTTCGGCGCGGCACCGGCGGCCGCGGTCGAAATCGCGGTGGCGATGGCCTGGTGCGAGAGTACGAGTTCCTGACGACTGCCCAGGTCACCATCGTCGGCGAACGGCGGCGTCGCGGCCCCTGGGGCCTGCGTCGAGGCTTGCCTGGCGCTCGCGGCCGCGACAGCCTGCTCGAGCCGGGCGGCAGGCGCCGCCGGCTGCCGTCGAAAGGGCAGCTCGAGGTGACGGCGGGCTCGCGGCTGCGCATCGAGACGCCCGGCGGCGGTGGCTGGGGCCGCCCGGCTGCCCGCCGGAAGCGTCCGCGCCGGACGTGAACCTGGGCTTCGCCAGGCCAGGCTGAATGCCGGGGCTACGCTACTGGCCTGGCCGGTGGTCTGCCCAGCGTGATAGCATCGCATGGTTGGGCTTACGAGCCCAATACCGCCTTGAGGCCGGGCTTCAGCCGACGAAGGAGGATCTCGCATGAAACGCACCGTGCCGTTCAACCTGCTGGCCCTCATCGTGGCGGCCCTCATCGTGGGACTGATAGCGGGCGGAGAGCCGGTCTTCGCCGCCTTCCCAGGGGAGAACGGCAAGATCGCGTTCACCAGCGACCGAGTTGGCGATGATGAAATCTACGTCATGAACCCTGACGGCAGTGGGCAGACAAGGCTCACAACCAGCTCCGGGCTAAACTATGGCCCAGCGTGGTCGCCCGATGGCTCTCGGATCGCTTTCGTCAGCACGCGCGACGGTAACTCCGAAATTTACGTCATGAATGCAGACGGCAGTGGCCAGACACGACTG
>JACZYW010000206.1 GCA_022570885.1 Chloroflexota bacterium
TACTCCTGGGCCAGCGTTGACTTGAGGCGGAGCTACGCGCGGGAGAGGGTCATCTGCTCCAGCGCCGCGTGGGCGCGCAGCAGCGTCACGGCGGCCGGCGCTTCGTAGATCTCGCGCGACTTGATGCCGACGAGGCGATCCTCCAGGTGGTCGATGCGGCCGACGCCGTGCTCGCCGGCCAGCTCGTTCAGCCGCTGCACCAGCGCCACGCCGTCGATCTCCTCGCCGTCGAGCGAGACGGGGAGGCCGCGCTCGAACGCGATCTCGACGTACTGCGGCTCGTCGGGCGTCTCCGCGACCGGCCGCGTCCAGGCGAAGGCGTCCTCGGGTGGCTCGCGCCAGGGGTCCTCCAGCACGCCCGCCTCGACGCTGCGGCCCCAGAGGTTCTCGTCGATCGAGTAGGGGCTCTTCTTCGTCACCGGCACGGGGATATTGTGCTTCTTCGCGTAGTCGATCTCCTGCTCGCGCGTGCGCAGCTCCCACTCGCGCACGGGCGCGACGATGCGCAGGTCGGGCGCGAGCGCCTGCACGCTCACGTCGAAGCGCACCTGGTCGTTCCCCTTGCCCGTGCAGCCGTGCGCGACGGCCTGCGCCCCCTCCTGCCGCGCGATGTCCACCAGCAGCTTGGCGATGAGCGGCCGGGCGAGCGCGGTGGCCAGCGGGTAGCGGCCCTGGTAGACCGCGCCCGCGGCGAGCGCCGGGAAGGCGAAGTAGCGGATGAAGTCGTCGCGAGCGTCGATGCAGTGGTAGGCGACGGCGCCGGCGGCCAGCGCGCGCTTCTCGCCGGTCGCGCGGTTGGGGTCGACGCCGAGGTCGGCGGTGAGGGCGATCACCTCGTACCCCCGTTCGGTGAGCCAGCGAACGGCGACGGAGGTATCGAGGCCGCCGGAGTATGCGAGGACGAGCTTCTCAGCCATCGTTATTTCGCCGCTCCGCCGCCCACCTGGGCCAGGGCGCGCTCCAAGATCGCGAGGCCTTCGTCCAGCTCCTCGCGCGACACGGTGAGGGCGGGGCAGAGGCGCACGGCGTTGGGCCGGACGTTGTTGACGATCAGCCCGCGCTCCAGGCAATCGAGCACCACCTCCTGCGCCGCATCCCGCGACAGCGCGACCGCCCAGAGCAGCCCCTTGCCGCGTGCGCCGTTGACCAGGTCCAGCCGGTCCTCCAGGCCGCGGAGGCGCTGCTCCAGGTAGCGGCCGTCCTCGGCGACCTTGGCGGGAACGTCGTTCTCGATGACATAACGCAGCACCTCGTAGCCGACGCGGGTGGCGAGCGGGTTGCCGCCGTACGTCGAGCCGTGGTCGCCCGGCGAGAAGACGGCGCAGTGCTCCTTCGCCAGGAACGCGGAGAGCGGCACGCCGGACGCGATCCCTTTCGCCAGCGTGATGATGTCGGGCTCGATGTTCGAGAGCTCGTAGGCGAAGAGCGCGCCGCAGCGGCCGATGCCTGTCTGCACCTCGTCGAGGATGAGCAGCAGGCGCTGCTCGTCGCACCAGCGACGGACGGCGGGCAGGTAGTCGTCGTCGGGCACGTTGACGCCGCCCTCGCCCTGCACCGGCTCCAGGAGCACGGCGCAGGTGCGCTCGCTCGTCGCCGCGCGGAGGGCGTCGATGTCGTCGAAGGGCACGTGGACGAAGCCCGGCATCACCGGCGCGAACGGCTCTCTGTAGCGGTCGTTGCCGCCGGCGGCAAGCATCGCCAGCGTGCGGCCGTGGAAGGCGTCCTGGGCGCAGATCACCTCGAACGCGCCGCTCCTCTTCTCGCGGCCCCACTTGCGGGCGAGCTTGATCGCGCCCTCGTTCGCCTCCGCGCCGCTGTTGGCGAAGTAGACCCGGTCGCAGCAGGAGTGCTCGACGAGCAGTTGGGCGAGCTGGAGCTGCGGCACGGAGTAGGTGACGTTCGAGACGTGCGTGAGCGTTCGCGCCTGGTCGATCAGCGCCTCGACGACGACGGGGTGGCAGTGGCCGAGGCTGGTCACCGCCGGCCCGCCGAAGAAGTCGAGGTACGACTTGCCGGCGTCGTCCCAGACGCGGCTGCCTTCGCCCCGCACGAGGACGACGGGCAGCCGTCTGCCGGTGGTCATGAAGACGCGGGACTCGATCGCGCGCCAGTCGGTCATGTGGGCCTCCGCATGGGGGCGAATACCGTGTCGCCCCCGGGCGGGCAACTGCCCGTCCTTACACGAGCGCAGGGTAGCATGGGGCGGTTGGCGGCGGAAGCGGGGCGATCAATCGGTAGCGGGCCTCCAGGCGGGACGAATGTCGCCGGCTCGGAGCGCTATCCAGTCCACGATCTTCGACGCCTGCGAACCGTCTGCTCTCGCGATCCAGATCGCAGGCGACTGGTGGTAGCCGTGTTGGTAGAGCCTCCGCTTCCCAAACAGAGGGTCACGAGTTCGACGCTCGTCTCCCGTTCCGCCTAGTACATTGCAGCGCAGATCCGAGTCCCACCAGACCATAGCTGAGAGGAGAGACTGATGCAGACCAAGACTGCGGCCCTAGGCGCCCGGCATGCCGACGCCTGTGAGGCGAACGACCGAGCGCCAGGCCGCTTCTTGGAGCGTCTCGTCCGCGAAATGGGGCTGGGCTTGCACCTCGAGCGGCCCTACCGCCTTACCGGGAGGCGACGCCCAGAACTTGCCAGAGGCGTCGGTCGCGAAGTCCCCGGCATCGACGTAGCGCTGGGCGCCCTGCTCAATCGAACCCGCCATGCCAAACAGCGGGCCGATAACTTTCAATATCGGCACCATTACTAACCGCATTGGGGCAGACATGTTCCGCGCGAATGTCGTGCCGGGAGCGCTGCCAGGCGAGACGGCTACGACAACCATGCCATCGGGAAGCAGGCGCGAGAGTGCCGCAGCCCACCAGGCGACCCACAGCTTGGCGTTGGCGTAGGTGCCGTTGCCGCTGTAGCTGTCGGGCTGCTCCCCGCGGGCTACCGCGTCCATCGCAGCGTCGATGCTGCCGCCAACGGCCTCCTTGACGGCCTCGTAGTCAGGCAGACGAAAGCCGGGCACCTCGCCGCGAGCTGCCTCGGAGCCTGCGATCACGATGTGGGCGCCGGGGGCGAGCTTGTCGGCTGCGAGGAGCTCCATGGTGAGCAGATGGTGGCCGAAGAGCGAGGCCGCCAGCGTGATCTCGAAGCCCTGGGCGGTGCGCTCGAGGTTCTGTCGCATCAGGCCAGCATTCAGTACGAGTAGGTCGATCGTGCGCCCTTGCTCAATAAGCGTCCGGGCGGCCTGCCTGCTCGCGTCGAGGTCAGCCA
>JACZYW010000207.1 GCA_022570885.1 Chloroflexota bacterium
ATCCCAACCTAACCACCAAGATAGTGCTAACGTAACACTGTGGGTTGGCTACGGCAACCTCGGGACGGGCGGCTGTCTTAGTCGCGCAGGTGGCAGCGGTCGTTCATGGTCACCACTGCGTTCCCCGATGCGTCCAGCTCCAGAACCGAGACGGCGGCCAGCTCGTGGCGCAGGCTGCGGAACCGAGCCAGCGGCAGTCCCAGCACCTGACAGAGCAGGCTAAGGATGACGAAGTTGTGGCTTACCGCCGCCACCGTCTCGTCCGGGTGGCGGTCGCGGATCGCCTCCACGGCGGCCCAGCCGCGCTCCTGCACCTGGCGCAGGCTCTCGCCGCCCGGCATCGTAACGTCGGCCAGCCGGTCCGAGAGCCAGTCGTGCAGGAAGTCAGGGTAGCGCTCTCGCAGCTGGGGAAAGGTGAGCCCCTCCATCTCGCCGATCTCCATCTCGATCAGGTTGGTCTCGACCTGCACCGGCAGCTCTAGCGCCTTGGCCAGCGGCGACGCCGTGGCGGTGGCGCGCTGGAGCGGGCTCGAGTAGACGGCGGTGATGTCCCCGAACGAAGCGCCTGCGAGCGATTCGCCCAGCGCTTGTGCCTGGAGTTGGCCGCGTTCGTTCAGCGGCACGTCCTCGCGTCCCAGCGCCAGCCGCTCCGCGTTGTGGTCGGTCTCGCCGTGGCGAATGAGCAGCAGGCGCATCCTACTCCAGGAACCTGCCCACGCGCTGCCAGGCGTCCCGCGCCGGCGAAACCTCCGCCAGCACCAGCCGTCGCCGGTGGATGCGCGTTGGCTCCGCTAAGCGGAGCGCCTTCACCACCTGGTCCGGCCGCCCCACGCCCGCGGACTCGCAGCGCAGGCGCATAACCAGGCGCATCGTACTGCTCTCGCGAGCGTCGCCTTCCTGCGCTGGCTCGACGCGCAGCTCGAGCACGAGCGGCCGCAGGTCGTAGCGCCGCACCTTCGCGCCACGCGTATCCTCCCAAGGGAAGTGCTCTTTCTCCAGGAACGAAGCGACAGCATTGGGGACGTCCGCGCAGGCATCCGACGCGGGCACGTCGACCTCGTAGTCGGCCCAGCGCACCGACGCGGGAAGGGAGGGCAGGCCGATGCCCACTTCCCAGCTTTCGCGTACTGCCAGGCCGGGCGGGAGGTGGGGCCCGACTCGCTCGGCAACCTTTGCCGCAGGCGTGGGCTGGGCGAGAACGACGTCCAGCAGCTCGCCCTCGCTCGTGACGCCCTGGGCCAGGCCGGCGGCGAAGGTGAGGCGCGGTTGGGGCCGGGCGCTCTGCGAGTAAGAGATGGCGATGCCAGCTTCCAGGAAGGCGCGCTCCCAGGTGCGGGCCAGGTCCAGGTGGCCGATCGTGGCCGCCTCCGGCCCGCGGGCGAAGCGAATTCGGAGCCGCTGCGCTTTCTCCGACATCGCCGGCGCCGCGGCCTGCGAGATCGGGCGGGCTGGCGGCCGTCCGCTCATGGCCGCGTCGCCTCGGCCGATGAGGCTTCGTCCTGAGCCGCAGCCCCGCTCTCTGGGTCGGACAGGCGGGTGATCACGAGCTGCTCGATCTTGCGATCGGTCACCTCCATCACCGTGATGTGCAGGCTGTCGGATACCACCTTCTCGCCGGCGTCCGGCAGGTGGCCGAGCAGGCTAAGCACATAGCCTGCTACCGTCTCGTACTCGCCCTCTGGGATCGGCAGGCCGAGATCTTCGCGCGCCTCGTGCACGCTCATGCCGCCGTCGACGCGCACGGTTCGCTCGTCGATCGTCTGGAACTCTCGCTCGGTCTGTCCCAGCTCGTCTACCAGGCGGCCTACCATCTCCTCGAGGAGGATCTCCAGCGTGACGACACCCGCCGTCCCGCCGTACTCGTCCACGATGATCGCCATCTGCTGGTGCCGCTCCTGCATCTCGACGAAGAGGGGGCCTACCAGCTTCGTCTCCGGCACGAAGACGGCCGGCCGCACTAAGCGATCGATCGAGCTCTCCGGCGTCGCGCGGCCCTGGGCCACGGCCCGTAGCATGTCCTTGATGTTGACGACGCCCACCACGTTATCGAGCGAGTCTCGGTACACGGGGAAGCGGGTGTGGGGCGTCCCGCTGAACGCCTTGTAGAAGTCGGCTATCGTCGCGCCGATCTCCAGCCAGACGACTTCCGTACGGGGGATCATCACCTCGTTCACCCGCCGGCTGTAGAAGCGGAAGACGCGCGCCAGCAGCTCCGCCTCGTCCTCGCTTACAGCGCCTTCCTCGGCGCTGATGCCGATGAGCATGCGTAGCTCTGCCTCGGTGACGGTGGGCGTTCCCTCCTCCTGCTCGCCGAAGAGGAGGCGTGCGAGGAGGTTAGGCGCGGCGGCGAAGACGATGGCCACCGGCCGCATCACGATGGTGAGCAGCTCGGCCGGCCGCGCCACGAGCAGGGCCACGCGGTCGGCGGCGCGGGCGGCCAGCACCTTCGGCGTCACTTCGCCGAAGAGCGCGATGGCGGCGGTGACGGTGACCGTGGCGAAGAGGAGGCCCCAGCCGCCGGCCAGGTCCACCGCCAGCAGCCCCGCCATGCTGGAGGCGACGACGACGAAGAGGTTCTGCAGCACGACGATCGCGGCGAAGAAGCGGTCGTCTCGATCGCGGATCCGCTCCCATGCCTGGGCGCTCTTGCTCCCCTCCTCCGCGAGGTGTCGTATGCGGATGCGGTTCGCCCCGACGATGGCGATCTCGATGAAGTTCACCAGGGCGTAGCCGACGACGCTGACGACCAGGAGCGTGAGGCTCCAGGGCACGTTCAGCCCGCCCTCGGCAAGGCCTACTTGCAGGAGAGGGGACAACGATGGGGATAAAATCGATATCTCGACGATCAACTCTCGGCTCGGCGACCGGCCCATTCGACCGGCCTCACGCTGAGCCCACGATGATCATACGGAGGAAGGGCGAGGCTGTCAAAGGGTGTTGTTGACCCACCTCTCCGGCGGGACTATCTTGGGGACACTGGTACTCCACTCGGAGGACGCCCGCATGGCCCCACGCAGCAGCTATCGACTCGGCAGTCTGGACTTGCATATCCTCAGCGATGGCACGTTCTACCAGGACGCCGGCGCCGTCTTCGGCTTGGTGCCGCGCATCATGTGGGAGCGCGTCGTCGGGCCGCCGGACGACCAGCATCGCATCGCGCTGGGGCTCAACTGCCTGCTGGTCCGCTCCCACGACAAGCTGGTGCTGATCGAGACCGGCGTCGGCGATAAGGATGGCCACCGCCGACA
>JACZYW010000077.1 GCA_022570885.1 Chloroflexota bacterium
CCCAACCCCGGTGGGCCTGCTGATCCCAACCCCGGTGGGCCCGCTGATCCCAACCCCGGCGAGCCTGCTGATCCGGCCGACCCAGGCAACCCTGGTCAGCCCGCCGACCCTGGCCAGCCTGCCGATCCGGGCAACCCCCGCAACCCCCGTTAGCCCGCCAACCGACCGAGACCGTCGCTTTACGCCAGTGCTACTTAAGGTATGAGCACGGAGTGTCTGGAGGAGAGGCGTCCTCGGCCGCGCTTACTCCTCGATGCGCACGATGCCCTGCGTGCCGTCGATGGTGATGCGCTGGCCATCCTTTAGCACCTGGGTACCGATCTGCGTGCCGACGACGCACGGGATACGGTACTCCCGCGCGACGATCGCGCAGTGGGAGAGGACGCCGCCGGAGTCGGCGACGACGGCCGCGACAGTGGCGAAGAGAGGCGTCCAGGCGGGCATCGTCATCTCGCAGACCAGAGCATCGCCCGGCTGCAGCTTGTGTGCTTCCGCCAGCGAGCGCACCACGCGCACGGTGGCGGTCACCGTCCCGGCGGAGGCGGCGATGCCGTTGATCACCTTCGGGTCTTGGGATGGCTCCGGTTGTGTGCCAAAGAAGGTCGCGGTGAGCGGGTTGTCGATCACGCCTCCTTCGGGCACTGTGCCCAGCTCGCGGGGCGGCACCACGGCGGCCCAGCGCTCGCGCTCGGCCCGTCGCTCCGCGACGAGAGCAGGCCAGTCGCGCGTCTGAGGCTTGGTCGCAGCGTCGGCCAGCTCGTCGTACCTTAGGAAGAAGATGTCGTCCCGTTCGGCGACGGTTCCAGCCTCGGCCAGGCGGCGGCCCAATTCGAGGAAGGGGCGGCGCAGCAGCACCGTGTTCATCTGATCGATATAGAAGTTATGGTTCTCCTGGATGGGCAGATACTGCTGGGATATGCTCAGCATCATCTCGAAGAGCGGCTTGCCTTCGTGGCCGTCCAACTGCTCCATCGCCTCTCGCACCAGCCGCTCCCGCTCCTCGCGTGAGCGCTCCTGCTGGAGCGCCGGGTCGGCGCCGTCGGGGGCCTGGAGGTAGTCCTGCAGGGTGTTGAGGGGTATCGCCGGGTCCTCCACCCAGGCCGGGTCGGCCAGCTCGAACGCATCGCTGCGCCAGCCGAACCGGTCCAGGTAGCGCTGGAACTCCTCCCAGAACGCGCTGCCTTCGGGCGAGCGCTGGAGCTCTTCCGGCAGCCGTTCGACTGGCGTATCGGCGATGAGCCGGGCGACGGCCGGTTCGGCCAGGGCGCGGCGGCCGAGCTGCCAGAGCGCCTTGCCCGACTCCACGGTGAGGTTTTCGTAGCCCTGGAGCATGAGGTACGGCTCGTTGCCATCGGGCTTCCCGAGGAGCTGCTCGTACACTTCGGCGAAGCGGCTGGCGGCGCCCATGACCGGCATCACCACCTGCATGTGCAGGTCCCAGGCCCGCGCGCGAAGCCGGGCGGTCTCATCGATGAAGGCGAGCAGCTCCGGCGTGGACGCACCCGCATAGTCGTGGTCGCGCAGGCGCTGATTCATCGCCTGCACCTCCGGCAGGTACTCCTGCTCCCACGTTTGGGTGAGGCCGGGCAGGCGGCGGAGCATCTCTTGCTCCACCTTAGGCCACCAGGGAGGGGGGAACGACGTCGTCTCCTCCAGGAACTCCATCGCGCCGTAGCAGTAGCCGTTCGCGATAAAGACTCGGTAGTTGATTGGGATCGCCAGCGCCTGGAAGCCGCGGCTGGAGCCTTCGCTGAGAGCCTCTGCCTCGAACGTGGCGCTGAGCGGCGTCTTCGGGTGGGGGTGGTGCACCTGATCCCAGGTCCAGTGCAACGCCTCCATGGCCGCGTCGGGCCAGTGGACAGGGAAGTGGTCGGTGGTGGACATGCTCATATTCACGCTCCTCCTCGCTTGGCGGCGCTATGGTAGCAGGGCGATGTGGGCGCGACAAGCGGCCGCTAGCCTATACTCGATCCGCGAGGCGAGCTATGATAGCGACGTTCGCACGTATCCACGTATCGAGGAGGTGAGGCCATGCGACAGACGATCTCGCCGCTGGCCGCGCGCCGGCTGCTAGGCGGTGGGCCGGTGGCGCTGGTGACGACGGCCTGGCGCGGCAACTACAACGTCATGCCCGGCGTCTACTTTACCCCGCTCAGCTTCGACCCGCCGCTCATCGGGCTGGCAGTGCATCCGGCGCGCCACACCCACGACATGATCAAGAGCAGCGAGGAGTTCGCGCTCAACCTGGCCGGCCTTGAGCTGCTCCACCACTGTCAGTACCTGGCGAGTGTCACCGGCCGCGAGGTGGACAAGCTGGATCTGACGAAGCTGCCCACCTTCCGCGCTCGCCATGTCGAGGCGCCGCTGCTGGAGGGCTGCGTCGGCTACATCGAGTGCGGCGTGGAGGACGCCTACCCGATCGGCGACCACACCCTCTTCGTGGGCAGCGTGGTAGCCGCCCAGATCGAAGAGGATGCCTTCGACGGAACCTGGTGTCTGACTGACCCCGACCTGAAGCCGCTCCACTACCTGGGGCTGAATCACTACGGCGTGTTGGAGGGGCGGCTGGAGGCGCGAGTGCCCCGCTCGGAAGAAGAGGCGTCGACGGAAGAGCAGGTGGAGGAGGGGCTGGAGGAGGCTGCGGCCGAGACGCGGGGACAGCGCGAGCGCGAGGCCGAGGAGGCGGATCGCCGCCGCCGCGAAGGCCGCGGCTCTCAACACGACGGCGCTTAACACAACGGATAGCTGGTCCGCGCTGTTGCGGCCGCAGGGTTGTGGCAGGCCCGCCGCTAGGTAGTGGGTCAGTGAATACGCCGAGTGCTTCTCCGTAGGCGACGCTTTCTAGCCTTGCCGCCGCCGAGCCTGAAAGGCTCGGCTACGATATTTAAGAGTTGCAACTGACCCGCCACGCCGGCTGGGAAGGGCTTGACAGCCACCCCAGCCGGTGCTATCTTTTTCTCAGAACACTCGTTCCGAATGAAAGAGCGAAGGAGGCGCGTTGTGAAAGGACTCTCCGACAAGCAGCAGAGGATCTTAGAGTTCCTGCGCCAGTTCATCCGGGAGAAGGACTACCCGCCCAGCATTCGCGACATCCAGTTGGGCTGCAAGATCAGCTCAACCTCCGTTGTCGACTACAACCTGAAGGCGCTGGAGCGGCTGGGCCACATCCGCCGCGACCGCGAGGTCTCGCGCGCCATCGAGCTGCTGGACGGCAGCGGCCGACGCCCGCAGTCCATCCCCATCCCCATCATCGGCACCATCGCCGCCGGCCAGCCGATCCCTGTGCCCACAGCGGAGAGCTGGTCCAGCATCGACTACGACAACATAGTAGAGGTGACGCCGGATATGACCGAAGGCAAGGAGCACGTTTATGCGCTTGAGGTCAAGGGCACGTCCATGATCGATGCCCTGGTCAACGACGGCGACATCGTGATCATGGAGGCGACTAGCTCCGCCGAAAACGGCGATATGGTCGCCGCCTGGCTCAAGAAAGAAGGCGAGGCCACGCTCAAGCGGATCTACTTCGAAGAAGATCGTGTACGCCTTCAGCCGGCCAACAGTACCATGGAGCCGATCTACACCACCCACGATAATGTGGAAGTGCAGGGCCGGGTGCTCACCACCATCAGCCGCCGCTGACGTATTTCGCAACCGGAAGAGCTGCGGGATTCATCCCGCAGGCCTTGAAAACAAACCCACCGCAGGCCCACCGGCTGTGAACTAGCCACACGTCAGCCCGGCCGTTGCGCGGACGGGCGTCTCTCGCGCTCTGCCTAGCCGGCCCGGCGCGGCGGCCCCGCCAACGTCGCCAGATCGGTGAGCAGGAGCTGGAGCGCCGTCTCGTCGTCGAAGATGCCGCGCTTCACGCTCAGGTCTGCTTCCAACAGCCGCCGGTATGCCTGCCGCAGCCGCTCGATGGTGTAGGCGGGCGCCTGCTTGAGGATGCGCTGAATGACGAAGCCCTGCACCCTGAGGTGGCTCGCCGTCTGCGAGCAGCCGCTGCAGGAGGTCCGCCGCCACGCGCGACCGCCCCTCGATGGCGGCGTCGGCCATGGCGAAGACGTTGGGCTCGCGGGCCGAGCTGATCAGCGAGCGCACGTCCTCCTCCGTGACCGGCTGGCCGTTGGCGTAGACGGCCAGCTTCTGGAGCTCGCTGTCCAGCGTCCAGAGCTGGCTGCCCACCAGGGTCGCCAGGGAGACGATCGCGCGAGCCTCCAGCACGACACCGTAGCGCTGCGCCCGCTGGTTGATCCAGCCAGCCACCTCTCCCTGTTTCAGCGGCTTGAACTCTCGCACCTCTGCCAACGGCCGCAGCGCCTGAAGCAGGGGGTTTCGCGCCGTGAGCGGGCCGTCCAGGAAGACGAGCGCGGTCGTCTCCGGCAGCGCCTGCAACCCTTCGCTGAACGTCTCCCAAGGGCCTAGCGCGGTCTCCTTCTTCTTGCCGCGCCGGGGCCGGCGACCGCTCGGCTCGAACCGGCCGAGCAGCCCCTCGACGACGACGAGGCGATGCGCGCTGAGGAACGGCGTCGTCTGGCAGAGGGCCAGCAGCGCGTCCGGGCGCGCGCTGCTCCCCACGACGTGATCTGTGCTGTCGGCGAGCATGCCGTCGCTGTCCAGCTCGCTCTTCAGGGAGGCCAGCGCCTCATGGACGCTGAAGTCGTCCTTGCCGTGAAAGATCGCGATCATCAGTCGATGTTCGCCTTCCAGCCGACGAAGACGGCCCCCGCCACGCCGGCGAAGATGAGCGCGCCCGGCCAGAGCAGGCCGGTGGCGAACTCGACGAACCAGCCGTCCGCGTCCTCGCCCGAGGCGCTCACGGCCCGGTAGGCGCCGAAGGCCCCGGCCACCGCCAGGCCGAGCACCGTGGCCCAGAAGAGGAGGTAGACGTTCTCGCGGGTTAGCAGGCGGTGGCGGTCAGACATCGGTAATGTTTCCTGCTTGTCCCACGGGAAGATGATTGTGACAAGCTGCGGGAAGGCTATCGTGAAAGGCTGACGGTATCGCCAACGCGAGCGGCAGCGCTTGCGCTTGCCGTCCAGCGACCGTAGCCTGACGGGGGATTCGTTGCGTGTTTATTGTTGCCATCATCCTGCTCGCGCTGGGGTTTGCGCTCTACATGGGGGCCTTTGCGCAAGGGCCAGGCCCCTCCATGGCCGATAAGCCGCTCCAGGCCTGGATGTTCTTCGGCGCCTCGGCGAGCATGGTGACCGGGTTTCTCCTGATCGTGGCGTGACCGAAATCGCCGCGGCCCTGCTCGCTCTGGCTCGGCTCGATCATACCACAGCCCGGGCCTGAGGCTGAGGGGCCGGCAGATCCCCAAGGAGGAGAGAACGTGCAGTTCGGGACCGGCTTGCCAATCGTCCAGCAGATGCCCGGCCAGGCCCGCTGGCAGACCGGCGACGACCCCAGCCCCATCATCGCCGTCGCCAAGAAGGCGGACGAGCTGGGCTACGGCTGGCTCACCTGCTCCGACCACGTGGTCATCCCCGGGCGAGCGGTGCCCTCCATGGGCGCGACGTGGTACGAGCCGGCGACGACGCTGAGCTTCGTCGCTGCGGTTACTCAGCATGTGCGGCTCCTGGCGCACGTGATCATCCTGGCCTACCACAGCCCGTTCGATATCGCCAAGCAGTACGCCACGCTCGACCGGCTCTCGGGCGGCCGGGTGATCCTGGGCGTGGGCGTCGGGCACCTCCGCAGCGAGTTCCGCGCGCTGGGCGCTCCCTATGACGCGCGCGGCCAGGTAACGGACGAGTACCTTCGGACGATCAAGACGCTGTGGACTGAGGAGGAAGCGACCTTTCACGGCACGTACCACGACTTCCAGGAAGTCCACCTATCGCCGCGCCCCGTCCAGCAGCCCCATCCGCCCATCTGGGTGGGTGGGAACACTCGCCGGGCCGCTCGACGGGCCGTTGAGCTGGGCGATGGTTGGGTTCCGTTCGAGGTGACCGTCGACGAGCTGCGGGATCGTCTGGACTACGCGCGGACGCTGCCCGCCTACGATCAGCGGCGCGCGCCGCTGGAGGTGGTGCTGCCCGCCGGCGCCATCGAGCTGACGGCCGCTGCGATCGATGGCGATCGACCCGCGTTCAGCGGCTCGCGGGAGCAGATCCTGGAGGACGTGAGGGCGTACGCGGAGCTGGGCGTCACGGGCATGACGGTCGGTTTCCACGCGAGCTCCCTGGATGAGCAGCTTGAGAAGATGGAGCAGTTCGCCCAGGAGATCATGCCCGCCTTCACCTAGCGGCCCTGTCACCCTGAGCAAGCGCGAAGAGCCTGCCCCCTCGCGGGGCGAGCCTCGCCAGCCACAGATTGACACAGATGCACACAGATGCCGTGTCCAGTGAGCTAAGGTACGAGATGCTTCGACAGGCTCAGCATGACAGGCGGCGCTGGGCTCAGCATGACACGGGGCGAGCAGCCTCGCCTTTCGTCCGTCCTACCGGCCGAAGGAGGCCGGGTTGGTCGTCCAGCCCAGCTTCGGGTGTCGCAGCCAGCCTCCGGCCGCCAGCATGCCTCCCTCCACCGGGATGGTGACACCGGTGACGAATGAGGAGAGCTCCGAGGCGAGGAAGATGACCACCCCGGCGACGTCGTCGGTCGTGCCGGCTCGCGCCAACGGCACGTGGTGGGCGTAGGCCGCGTCGCCTGCCAGCTCCGGGAAGCTCCTGGTGAGCGCTTCGGTCGGGATGGCGTCAGGGGCGATGCAGTTGACGCGGATCTTGTCCTGCGAAAGCTCCAGCGCCAGCGTGCGGGTGAAGTTGACGATGGCCGCCTTGTAGGCGCTGTACGGGGCGAAGCTGGGCGCGCTGCGCAGCGCCTCGCTGGAGGCGATGTTGATGATGGTGCCGCCTCGGCCTTGGCGCACCATCACCTTCGCCACCTCGGAGGTGCAGTAGTAGACGGTCTTCAGGTTCAGCGTGTAGGAGTCGTCCCAGAAGTCCTCGGTTTGCTCGATGAACGGCAGCGCTGGCGGCCGGTTACTGCCCAGGTAGATGCCGCCCACGTTGTTGATCAAGCAATCGACGCCGCCGAACTCCTGCACCGTTCGCTCCACCATGTGTCGCACCTGCTCCCCGTCGCGCACGTCGCAGCCGATGGCGAGCGCCTCGTGGCCGCGCTCGCGGATCTCCTGCGCCGCCTGCTCGCCGGCCTCCTCCTTGCGCTCGGCGATGACCACCTTCGCGCCGTAGGCGGCGAGGCCCTGAGCGAAGCCTTTGCCCAGGCCGCGGCCGCCGCCGGTGATGATGGCAACCTTGTCGGTAAGCATGACTCTCGAGATGTCCATTGGTTCCTCCTCATGAGCGAAAGCTGTGCCAGCAGCGTAGGGCCAGGGCGAGGGCACGTCAAGCGCAACCTTACTGGATTAGTAGTACGTTGATCCAACGAACGAGCGGCCCGTAGAATGTGCACACCCGCTGTTGTAGCTTCGATGATGAGAGAGCGCGATGTCTGACGAACTCGTTCCGCTACCCACGCAGCCTGCGGACGTTCCCTGGCCGGCGACGGACTGGCCGGAAGGCGAGCCGCCGCCCGAAGTCGACCGCGAAGCGCTCGACGCGCTGCTCGACGCGGCGTTCGCGGAGCCGCAGCCGGCGACGACCGAGCATACGAGCGACGTTGTCGTCGTCTGGCGTGGCCGGCTCGTCGCCGAGCGCTACGCTTCGGACACGGGGCCGGACGGCGTCCAGCCGTCCTGGTCTATGGCGAAGAGCATCCTCCATGCCGTCGTCGGCATCCTCGTCCGCGATGGCCGGCTCTCCGTCGCCGGTCCGGCGGCGGTACCCGAGTGGCAGCAGCCGGGCGACCCGCGCGCCAAGATCACGCTCGACTCGCTGCTGCACATGACCTCCGGGCTCCGGTTCTGCGAGGACTACGAGGACGACCAGGTGTCCGATGTGATCAAGATGCTCTTCCGCCCGGGCGCCGACGATATGGGCGCCTTCGCGGCGGCGTTTCCCGCCGATCATCCTCCCGACCAGGTCTCCAACTACTCGAGCGGCACGAGCAACATCATCTCGGCCATCGTGAGGAGGATCGTCGGTGGCGACGACGAATACCTATCGTTCCTGCGGAAGGAGCTGTTCGACCGCATCGGGATGGCGAGCGCCAAGCCGAGGTTCGACCGCTCCGGCGCCTGGATCGCCTCGTCCTTCTGCGACTGCACGCCGCGCGACTTCGCCCGCTTCGGGCTGCTCATGCTGCGCGACGGCGTCTGGGACGGCGAGCGCATCCTCCCCGAAGGCTGGGTCGATTACGCCAGGACGCCCGCCCCCGTCCAGCCGGAGGACAGCGACTTCGGCTACGGAGCGCTTTGGTGGCTCACGGACGACGGCCTGGGCACATTCTCGGCCAACGGCTACGCTGGGCAATACCTGTTTCTCGTGCCCGCGCTCGATCTGATCGTGGTGCGGAACGGGAACACGGCCATCGAGCGCAAGCCGCACGTCGTGCAGATGATCAGGGAGATCATCGGCCTCTTTCGAAAGACGATCGCCGATCCACGAGGTTCCAGCTAGCGCAAGAGTGGGAGGAGAAGTGAGGATGTCAGAGCTTACACACCGTACGGTGAAGACGAACGGCATCGACATGCACTTCGTCGAGCAGGGCGAAGGGCCGGTCGTCCTGCTGCTGCATGGCTTCCCGGAGTCCTGGTATTCCTGGCGACACCAGTTGCCAGCGCTCGCCGACGCCGGGTTCCGCGCAGTTGCGCCCGCTGTCCGTGGCTATGGCCGCACGGACGCGCCGGATCCGATCGAGAGCTATACGCTGAAGAACCACACCGCGGACTTCATCGGCTTGCTCGATGCGTTCGGCGTGGAGAAGGCCGTCGTCGTTGGCCAAGACTGGGGTGCGGTGATGGCCTGGCACTGCGCGTTGCTCTACCCTGACCGAGTCTCGGCCGTCGTCGGCATGAGCGTGCCCTACTCGCCTCGCGCGCCCATGCCGCCAACGCAGCTCTTCAAGCGAGCCTTCGGCGACAACTTCTTCTACATACTCTACTTCCAGGAGCCGGGGATCGCCGAAGCGGAGCTGGAGGCTGATGTGCGCAGGTCTCTGCGGACGTTCCTGTACTCTGCGTCCGGCGATGCGCCAGAGGGCGCGGCAACGCCGCAGAAGAAGAAGGGCGCGAAGTTCCTCGATGGCCTGCCTGAGCCGGACGAGCTGCCGGCGTGGCTCTCCGAGGCCGACCTCGACTTCTACACCGCCGAATTCGAGCGGACGGGATTCCGCGGCGGCTTGAATCGCTATCGGAACATGGACCGCGACTGGGAAGAGCTGCCGCAGCTTGCCGGCGCGAAGGTACAGCAGCCGGCGCTCTTCATCGCCGGAGACCGCGACCCGGTCTCGCGGTTCACGAACCTCGACGGCATGAAGGCGAACGTGCCGAACCTGCGCGAGACGGTCGTGCTATCGGGCTGCGGCCACTGGACGCCGCAAGAGCGCCCGGCCGAGGTGAACGCCGCGCTCATCCGCTTCCTCGAGGGGCTGTCGTAGGCGGGGCTGGCGGGAGTGCATGGGAGTGGTAGCGGCCAGAGACCACACAACAAAGGTTGAAGACTAAACTGGTAGCGGATAACCTATGTTAAGAAGCAGTGTGAAGAGGCCATCATGAGTGAGCACTCTGGCATTGAATGGACAGAAGCTACTTGGAACCCAGTGACCGGGTGCACGAAAGTATCGCCTGGCTGCGCGCACTGTTACGCGGAGACGTTTGCGGAGCGGTTCAGGGGAGTCCCCGGTCACCCTTACGAGCAAGGGTTTGACTTAAAACTGTGGCCTGAGCGTTTGGAGCTACCCCTAAAATGGCGTCGGCCGCGACTCGTATTCGTCAACTCCATGTCTGACCTGTTTCATGAGGATATACCCGCTGGATTCATTGCTCAGGTCTTCGACACTATGCGACGGGCTGAGCAGCATACATTCCAAGTTCTTACGAAACGTCCGGAGCGTGCTCGCCTCCTGGCGGCGGAACTTCCCTGGCCGTCGAATGTGTGGATGGGCGTCTCAGTCGAAAACCAGCGGTGGGTAACAAGGATCGCCCACCTTCGAGAACTGCCAGCAGCAGTAAAGTTCTTATCATGCGAGCCGCTGCTTGGCCCGCTTCGTCTCGATCTGAACGGAATAGACTGGGTCATTGTCGGTGGCGAGTCCGGGCATCGGGCTAGACCGATGGGTGCGGCTTGGGCCCGCGAGATTCGAGACCAATGCTTAGGCGCAGGGGTTCCTTTCTTCTTCAAGCAATGGGGTGCTCACAATGAGATGGAGGTTCGTGTCGGCAAAAGCCAAGCTGGCAGGCTGCTAGACGGCAAAACGTGGGATGAACTGCCTTCCATACCACTTGGATCTAGAGCAACTGAGCCTGGCCTCGCGCGTCCGGCTGTCTTAGTACAGAGTTCATAATCCGAGCACCAACGTCGACTTTACTCACAAAGACTAGATAGTACAGACGCGTGTTTCCTTGAGTCTTGATTAAGCGATCAATGGGCGTTGTGTACTTGTAACCGAGACTGACCAGTCCTTTCTTGTAGTGGTCCAAAAGCTCCCTTGTCGGCGTTCTTCCAGATGGCGGCCAAAGTTGCTGCCATTTGTCGTTCCCGAAGTAGGCCGGGACTTTCGGACTCTGGCGATTGCGATTGATAGCCATGCCGAACGGGAAGTTAATGAGTAGTTCAGTTTTCCATCGGGCGATCGATTGAATCGTGTCCCATCGCGGATCTATACCGTAAGGATCGAGAAAGACGAAGATCGGGGCTTTCTTGTGATAGGCATGAACGACCTTAGGAAGCTCCGCATTGACGTCGCCACAGATCACGGTGACTCGACCTGATTCGCCTCTCTCTGCGACTTTGCGTTCGAGCTCGGCCGCTAGATCATGCTCCTTCTCAATGAAGTAGAGGTGACTGAATTTAGTGTCGTTCACAGCACGGGCGGATAGCGCTATAAGCGGTGAGCCGTCAATTACTCGGTCTTCCCTCTCGAGAATGTTAGTACCCGGCCCGGCAAAGCCGTCGACATAGATGCGGTCCCAAGCCCGGGTTGTGGCTCCCAGGTATGCGGGAAGGTAATCCTCAAGGATCTTTAACTTGTCTCGTGTCCAGTCTCCGATAGTTCCAGGCATTTATGACGTATCCTCACACCTGTCCGGCACAGCCAGATTGCGGCTGGCGGGAGTGCATGGGAGTCGAACCCACCCGGGACGGCATAACCGCCCCGCAACGGTTTTGAAGACCGCGAGGAC
>JACZYW010000078.1 GCA_022570885.1 Chloroflexota bacterium
CGTAACCTTGTCGTCCGTCAAGCC
This sequence comes from Chloroflexota bacterium, assembly GCA_022570885.1. Taxonomy (GTDB): domain Bacteria; phylum Chloroflexota; class Dehalococcoidia; order DSTF01; family RBG-16-68-14; genus JACZTE01. The sequence continues at coordinate 25 of JACZYW010000078.1, forward strand.
CAGTCCCGCGTAGTCGGGAACCACGTCGACATAGCTCACTTCGTACACGTTCCACGCGCCTGTCGGGTCGTCCGTCTTCGATACGGCGAGGTGCAGCAGCCCTTCGTCGTCACCGGACGCGTTGTCAATCGACGAGCTGTAGGAGGCGAACCAGCGGCTGCTCAGGGCATCGTAGATCACCTTCGGGTCGGTGTCCCTGTACCCGGGCGGCACGCCGAAGAACTCACGGAGCGTAAACGTATCTACGGTGCTACCGCTCTTGTCGAAGATGCGCCCGATCACGTTGATAAACGACACGATGTGATCAGGCCCAACGGCGATCTGGGGGTCAGGCGGAGTTAAGCCGAAGGGGTTGTCCGTAGAGTCCAGGCCTTCGAAGCTCGTCAGGATGTTGGGCGCGGCCGTCTGCGCCCCCAGCCTGGTGACGCCCGCCAGCGCGTTTGCCGCCGGCGACCGTACGACGCCGCCATCGCTAACGCGAACGCCGAGCGGCGCGGGCCTTCGCGGCAAAACGGCGGGCTCTTCGAGCGCGACCGCCGCAGCCGGCGCGGCGGGAAGCTCTCGCACGACGACGGTGTGCGAACGGCCGAGGTTACCGTAGGTAGGCAGCCTCGCCATCGACACCGTCGCGGCCTGCGCTCGACTTGAAGCGCCGCCGTCGGATTCGCCACCACCTGTGACGGCCCAGGCGCCGGCAGCGCCGACGATGAGGGCAACCGCCGTAAGCAGGAGCCTGCCTCGGCTCATGCCCGGCTGTACCAAGGCGCAACCGGGGCGGGCGCAAGGAGGACGGTCTGATTCTGCTGCACGGAGCTATCATACTCGTCTGCAACCGCAGCGTGAAGAGCCATTCGCCCCACGAACGTAGGGTGGGTACTATAGGAGTGTGAGCGAGCCGCCTTCCGTCGGCATCGTCGTCGTGAACTACAACAGCGCCGATTTCATCGGCGAGTTCATCGACTCGATCGGCCGCCTCGACTACCCTAACGCGCATCTCGTCATCGTAGACGGCGGGTCGCACGACGGCTCCGCGTTCCAGATCGCGACTCGCTTTCCCCAGGCCCACGTTATCCATTGCCACGAGAACGTGGGCACCGCCAGCGGCAACAACATCGGCGCGCGGTACTGCCACGAACAACAATTCGACTACATCCTCTTCCTCAACAATGACACCAGCCACCAGCCCGGCTTCCTTCGCCTCTTAGTGGACGCCGCGGACGAGCAGACCATGGTGGTGCCCCGTATCCTCTACGCGGAAGACCCGCGCTTGATCAGCACCCATTCCGGCGATTTCGACTGGACGCTGGGGCTCTTCCGCAACACCCACCACGGTAAGCTGGACGGTTCCGCTACCCGCAGCCGCCGCGAGGTGCAGACCGCAAGCTTCTGCTGCATGCTGGTGCCGACGTCCGCGTTCAACGAGATCGGGCCGCTGGACGAGCGCTTCTTCATGTACTACGAAGAGACCGACTTTCTCCGGCGGGCGCTTGAGCAAGGCTATCGCCAGCTCTACGTGCCTGAGGCGGTGATCTACCATCGAGAGAGCGCTTCGAGCGGCGGCGGCTGGATGACGCCCTTCAAGTACTACTACGCCACCCGTAACCGACCGTACCTAGTGCGCAAGCACATGCGCTCGCGATGGAAGTACAGCTACTTCACGCTCTACTTTTGGGCGACACGCGCAGGGTTTGTGCTCCGCTATGCATTCTCCGGCCAGCGGACGATGCTGAAAGCGCTGCTTCTGGGCATGCTGCACTACTACCAGGGACGGATGGGCCGCACCCTGGAGGTGCAGGACTTCTAGCGTCCGTGAGCTCAGCCGAACCGATGCGCATCGCCGTCGACGGCTCCGCAATCCCGCGCCAGATGGCCGGCGCCGGCGTCTACACCTACCAGTTGGTGCGAGCGCTTGCCGAGACGGCTGGCGCGCACCAGCTCACGGTCTTCGCCCGCCCCGGCCTCTTCGACGAGCTGGCCGCACAGCAGCCACGGCTGCAGGTCGTCCACATCGACCAGTCATCTCGAGTGGCGCGCCTCGCCTGGGAGCAAGCGCGGCTCCCTTCTCTGCTCCGTCGCCACGAGATCGATCTGCTCCATTCGCCACACCACCACACGCCGCTGGCAACTCGGCGGCCCCGCGTGGTCACCTTCCACGACGTGACGTTTCTCGTCTTGCCAGAGCGCTACACAACGGCTCGTCGCCTCTACATGGCTACGGTGACCCGCGCCGCCGCTCGCGTGGCCGACGCCATCATCACGCCATCGCAGACGATTCGGCGTGATGTGATCGAGAGGCTGGGCGTCCCCGATGAGCGTGTCGTTGCCATCCCAGAGGCGGCTGGGCCCCAGTACGTCCCCATCGAGGACGCGTCTGTGCTGGACCGCCTCCGTCAGCAGTATCAGTTGCCCAGCCGCTACATCCTCAGTATTGGCAGTCTTGAGCCGGGGAAGAATCGTGGCCGTCTCATCCAAGCCTACGCCGGCCTGGAAGACGCGGGCGTCGACTGTCCGCTGGTGGTGGCCGGCCTGCCGGCGTGGCGCTACGAGGGCGACTACGAGCAGGCGCGGCGGCTAGGGCAGGGCCAGGTGCGCTTTCTCGGCTACGTGCCGGACGGCGACTTGCCGGCGCTCTACAGCGCGGCGACGCTGCTCGCGTTCCCATCGCTCTACGAGGGGTTCGGGCTGCCGGTGCTGGAGGCGATGTCCTGCGGCACGCCGGTCGTGACCGCCAACGTCGCGGCGACGGCGGAGATCGCCGGCGACGCGGCACTCCTCGTCGACCCGCGAAACGTGGGAGCGCTGGCGGAGGCGATGGGCCGGCTGCTCTCGGACGACGCGCTCCGAGCCGACCTCCGGGCGCGTGGCCTCGAACGGGCGAAGCAGTTCTCGTGGCAGCGCACCGCCCGCGAGACGCTCTCCGTATACGAATCGGTGGCGGCGAAGTCCTGAGGGACAGGCTTCAGCCTGTCGTCGTCGGGCTGAAGCCCGACCCACAGAGAGAGGATAGGCTGGAACCCCTGCTGCGGCGAATGTGGTAGCCTTCCACGCATGGATGTCTCCATCGTCATCGTCAGCTATAACGGGCGCGATCTGCTTCGCCGCTCCCTCCGCTCCATCTACACACACACGCACGAGATCGACTTCGAGGTGATCGTCGTCGATAACGCCTCACAGGATAATACGCCGGAGATGGTGCTGGCGGAGTTCCCGCAGGTGACGCTGGTGCGGAGATCCAGCAACGACGGCTTCGCTCGCGGCGTGAACCAAGGGATCGTGCTGGCCCGCGGCGAGGCATTCCTCATCCTCAACCCTGACACAGAGCTGACCAGCAATCTGCTACCGCCCATGCTCGCGTACCAGCGGGAGCACCCGACGATCGGCATCCTCGCCCCCAAGCTGCTGGACGCCGATGGCTCTGTCCAGCTCTCGTGTCGCGCCTTTCCCGGCCTCAACACCGCCCTGTTCAACCGCTACTCGCTGCTCACCCGGCTCTTGCCCGGCAACCGCTTCTCCAAGCGCTACCTGATGACCGATTTCGATCACGACGCCATCGCCGACGTGGATTGGGCATCGGCGGCGTGCTGGCTGCTGCCCCGCTTCGCCCACGAAAAGATCGGGCCGCTTGATGAGGGCTACTTCTGGTCGATCGAAGATGTGGACTACTGCCGGCGGGCGCATCGCGCGGGGCTGCGCGTGGTCTACTTTCCGCAGGTGTCGGTGCAGCACCACATCGGCGTAAGCGCCGCCACACTCGCCAGCCGCACGATCAAGGAGCGGCACCGCGGCATGTGGCGCTACTATCGCGCCTACATGCGGCCGGACAGCGCCATCGCGCAGCCTGTAGCCGATACCGTGGTGCGGGCGGGAATCCTGCTGCGCTGCGGCGCGCAGCTTGCCGTCCACAACGCCCGGCGGGTGCTACGGCCCGGGCAGCGATAGCGCGCGATCCGTCAGTCTTGCTCGCCGTGCCCGAGGACGCTTGCCGGAGACTCGTCCGTCACGCCCAGGCGGCGGCGGAGCCAGATTATGCTGGCGCTGTTCCAAAGCGAGAAGATGTACCCGAGCCTGGTGAGAATCGCTGCTACCAGCAGCAGTATGCCGGCCAACACCAACGCCTCCAGGACAAACACGTGGACATAGTGGAGGAGGATGGCGCCTCCCGCCAGGAGGGCCGAGATCGTGTACAGCACGACCAGCAGGCCTCGCGGGCCGAACCCGGCGTGTTCCAATCGATGGTGGATATGGTCCTGATCGCCCAGCAGGGGGTTGCGATGGTCGAGCACCCGGCGCACCACAGCAAGCACCGTATCGAGGATCGGGAAGCCCAGGGCGACGATAGGCACGGCGATGAAGACGGCCTCGGTCGTGCCGGTGGCGGCGCGAATGGAGAGCGCGCCGAGGATGAAGCCCAGCAGCAGCGCGCCGGAGTCGCCCAGGTAGACAGAAGCGGGCGGCAGATTGAAGGGGAGCAGCCCTAGGCCGGCCCCCGCAACAGCGACGAGCAAAAGCGCGACCGTTGGGTGGTCCGCGTTGGCGGCTACCTGCGCCAGCGTCACTGCCGCCAGGATGGCCACACCCGCCGCCACACCATCGCGACCGTCCACCAAGTTGATCGCGTTGGTGAAGAACACCACCCAGAGCACCGTCACTACCGGCGCCATCAGGCCCAACGGGAACTGTGGCCCCCAGGGCAGACCGACCTGATCGATGCTGTAGCCGGCGGAGTAAACGGCGGAGGCGGCGGCCACTTGGGCCAGCAGCTTGGGCCGCCAGCCGAGCACCTTCCAGTCGTCAAGAAAGCCCACGGCGAAGATGAGGGCGCAGGCGGCCAAGAACGGCAGGAAGTCGCCCGATTTGGGCGAAAAAAGTTCTGAGGCTCTGTCAGAGATCGCGGAGGCGATGAATGGCGTCAGGGCGAAGGTGACGAAGATAACGACGCCGCCCCAGCGCGGCCGTTCGCTGGTGCCTCGCCCCTCGTGGAAGAGACCGGCGAGGCGTGCCGTGCGCGACGCCGCCAGCAACAGGAGCGTAGTGGTCAGACCTAGACTCACCGCCAGCGCTAACGTGATGATATAGACGTCTAGCATCTCCCCGCCTCACGATTAGCCGTCATCACCGCATCAGTGTAGCATGGCGCCTGAGATGCCCGCGCCTGAGCCAGCCCTTGTCCGGTGGACGCCGGCCCACTACACTCGAATGACGTGCTCTGGTTTCGCATCAGCTTCGTCACCTCAGTACTCTTGCTGGCCCTCCTTGCGGCCTGCGGGAGCGACGATGACGCTCCGCCAACCGGGATAGGTCCAACTCCTACCACCCTCAACGGCTCCACCGTCGTACCTGTAACACCAGTCGACAAGCCACTGACGGTACCCGCGGGCGCGCAGCCGATCGAGCAGACCACGACGCTGGGGCGCTTCATCCGGCGGGCGAACGAACCGCCGCAGTCGATCGAGACGCGCCAGTTGGAGGACGCGTCTTGCGAGAACGAGCTCCTGGCGCTCCGGACCTCAGCAGAGACGATCTACGCTCCCCTCGCCTGCGACAGCTTCTGGACCGCTGAGCAGCAGGCAGATTTCGTCGGTAACGAGGTCGCCATCGTGCTAGAGGTGGCAGCGACCCGCTTCCGCGTTCTCATCGAGACGGCCGCGGGGGCGCAGGCAGAGTTCACTGTCCCTGGCATCTGGGTCGAATAAGCCGTGGCCGCCATCCGCGCCGTCGTCTTCGACCTCGGTCACACCCTCTGGGACTTCGCCCCGCGCGAGGACGCGCGCCGGCTCACCGCTCTGCGCCTACACGAGAGGCTGGCGGCCGCGCTGGGCGGTGATGTGCCGCCGCCCGCAGCGCTGGACCGAGCGCTGAACGCGACGGTGGCGCGCTGGCTCGAGAGCTGGAATAGCGATCGGCTGGAGCAGCCGCCCAGCGAACGGCTGATGAGCGAGGCGCTCGCTACGCTGGAGCTGACGCCCGACGACGGCCTGCTGCGCGAGCTGACGCGCATCTTTCTCGCCGTCGAGGTGGACATGCCGGTGATCGAGCCCGATACGCTCGCCGCCATCGCACAGCTCGACGAACGCGGGCTGGCGATGGGGTGCGTCACCAACACGATCCTGCTGGAGGACGGCGTGTTCGATCTCCTCGACCGGCTGGGCCTGTTGCGCTACCTGCGCTCCGTGGTCGCGTCCAGCGCGATGAGCTATCGCAAGCCACACCCCTCGCTCTTCCAGCGCGCGCTGCGAGAGCTGGATGTGACGCCGGCGGAGGCCGTCTTCGTCGGCGACCGGCTGGTCGACGACGTCGGCGGCGCGCAGCAGATCGGCATGCGCGCGGTGCTCACGCACCAGTACCGCCAGGAGCCGCTCGACGGCTCGGCGACGAGCCCCGATGCGGTCGTCCGCCGCCTGAGCGAGCTGCCAGCCGCGCTCGATCGCATCGAGGCGACGGCCTAGCGAAGACGACGGCAACGTGGGGGCGGTCGACGCCCCGACACGGTCGGGGCCAACCCGACACATCGGGTCGCGGTCGTCCGCAGGCGACCGGTCGACCGCCCCCCACCGCGCACACTCGCCGGCCAGTCGAACGCCCATCCCCGCCCGGCACTTCCTATCGCCCGACCAGTGGGCTATGATAGCGATGCTCGTCAACGTCGCGCGTTGCGACGGCGAAAGGGAGCTGCAACGAAAGGAATGTCCCATGCCCCACGTCACAAACTTCAGGTTCAAGGCAAAGCCCGGCCAGCGTCAGGCCGTCATCGACAGCTTCCAGCGCTGGGACGAGACGCGAAAGGCAAAGGCGAAGACAACGGGATTCATGCGCGGCATCCTAAGTTCAAACCTCGATGACCCGGACGAGTTCATGGCCGGCGTCATGTTCGACACGACAGAGAACTACAACGCCAACTCCAACGATCCGGAGCAGGGCGCCTGGTTCCAGGAGCTCCGCGCGCTCCTGGTGGCCGACCCGGACTGGTTCAACGGCAACCTGGAAGTGCAGATGACCAGCTAGCACAACCGCCAGAGTGGAGACGAGCATGCGCATCCTAGCGGAGGGCACCGCCCCCTACCTGCCGGTCGACCCGGACGGCTTTCGCGAGTACGTGCGCGAGCACAAGTCGCGGGCGCTCGAGCCGAAGCTGCTGTCGGCGCAGGAGGCCGTCGCGCGCTTCGTCGCCGACGGCGACTACCTGGTGTACGACTGCAACTACCTCCAGCGCGGCCCATCGATCCTCATCCGCGAGATCATCCGCCAGCGCAAGCGCGACCTCTGGCTATGCGGCAAGTTCACCTACGTAGACGTCGGCCTGCTCATCGGCGCCGAATGCGCCACGAAGGTCGACTGCGGCTTCTTCTACCAGGGCAAGGCCATCGACCGCGCGATCGACGAGGGGCGGCTGGAGATCTACGAGTACAGCAACGTGGTGATGACGCTACGCCTCCAGGCGGGCGCGATGGGGCTGCCCTTCCTGCCCGTGCGCTCGCTGGGCGGGACGGATGGCTTCTCGCAGTCCGGCGCGAAGCTGATCGAGGATCCCTACACCGGCCAGCCGATCACCATCGTGCCCGCGCTCAACCCAGACGTGGCGCTGATCCACGTCCACCAGGCGGACCAGTACGGCAACGCCCGCGTCTTCGGCACCGGCATCGCGCACGAGGAGTCGGCCCTCGCCTCGAAGAAGGTGATCATCACCGCCGAGGAGATCATCGACACCGAGGAGATCCGGAGCGACCCCGGCCGCACCAGCATCCCCTACTACGCCGTCGATGCCGTCGTCCACGCGCCCTTCGGCGCCTACCCGGGCACCTGCCAGGGCTACTACGGCTCCGACACGGCCCACGTCATCGAGTGCTTCGGCGCCGTGAGCCGCGACGGCGTCGCCCAGTACGCCGAGAAGTGGATCAGCCCCTTCGCCACCGACCAGGAGATGCTCGATAAGCTGGTGGGCGAGGAGAAGCTGAGCCAGCTCCGCGCCAACGAGACGATCACGGAGGGCTACCGGCCATGACCATGCTTGAAGTAGAGGGCACGAAGGCGTCCTCGTTCAACGAGCGCGAGTTTCAGATCACCACCGTCGCCCGCATGATCGAGGACGGCCGCAGCTACTGGGTAACCGGCGGCGGCACGCCCATATTCGCCATCCTGCTGGGCCAGCGTCGCTACGCGCCCAACGCCCAGTACATCACCGAGGACGGCGTCATCGCACCGGAGCCGATGCTCCCGTTCGAGCCGATAATGACCATGGTGGCCAGCAGGCCCAGCTATCGCGCGCTAGCCTGGGGGACGATGAACACCGCCGGCAACCACGCCCAACTGGGCTACATGGACTACGGCATCCTCAACGGCCTCCAGGTCGACCGCTACGGCAACATCAACTCGACCCTCATCGGCTCAGGCAAGGAGATGCGCCACTTCGGCGGGCCGGGCGGCGCCGATTCCATCGCCGCCAACTGCTGGCGCATCATCCTGATGACCGACCAGGAGAAGCGAAAGTTCGTCGAACGGGTCGACTTCATCTCGTCCGCCGGCTTCCTGGACGGCACGCCCAACGCCCGCGAGCGGGCCGGCCTGCCTCGCGGCACGGGCCCCTGGCGCGTCGTCACCCCCTGGGCGATGTACGACTTCGACGACGAGCGCCGCATGCGCCTCATCGCCATCGCCCCCTACGTTACCGTCGAGGAGGTGCTGGCCGAGTGCGAGTACCCGCCCCAGGTGGCCGAGCAGGTCGAGACGCTGGCCGTGCCCACGGAGGAGGAGCTGGAGGTGCTGCGCAGCCAGCTTGACGTGCAGGGCCAGGCCACCGGCGTCCGCTCCGGCTGGGTCACCCTCGAGGGCGACAAGTACGTGCGGCAGACGGGCGACTAGCCCTAAGAGCACCGCCGTTCTGTCTGCTACAATTAAAGAAAGCAGGTGACCCTAAGCGCCTGAGAACTTCAGCGCATCGGAGGTTCATGTCATGCGCAACGCACTCCTCTCTGTTCTCGTCATCGGTATCCTGGTGACCATGCTCAGCGCCCCGCCAAGCGCCTCTGCAAAGGCGGGCATCAACATCTCGCCGGGTACGGGCCCTGAGGGAACCACGGTGCGAGTAGAAGGATTCGGATTCCGGCCCGAGCAAGAAGTCCGAATTGCGCTCATCGGATCGAGACAGCTTTCGACCAGTCCTCTGGACATAAATGGGGTGATACTTTGGGATGAGGCGGACCTCCCGGCAACACTATCGCTTACTACCGTCACGCCCGCGCCGAACGATAACTACGACTTCGTCGCTACGGTGACGTTGCCATCCTGGGAGGCGATCCGGGAGGCACTTGCTCCCAACAGCAACCGGCTTGAAATTATCGCCATCACCGCGCCCGATTACAACGGGAGGTTTCTCGTCGCTCGTACCTATTTCACCATAAGTGGGGCTACGTTCCGTGCCGCCGAGTCGAGTGTCGTCTCCGACAGCAGCTTCCCACTCTGGCCATTCTGGGCCAGCCTGGGCGCGGTAGCGGGGATTGCTTCACTCGCTTTCGTCTGGCGCAGTAGGATGCTCCGATAGCTTTCGATAGGAGGTTTCACCCATGGCCACACCACTGACCGAAGGTCAGCCCGCGCCCGACTTCACTGCCGACACCGACAAGGGCGAGTCGGTCAGCCTGAAGGACCTCGCCGGCAAACACGTGGTACTCTACTTCTACCCGAAGGACGACACCCCGGGCTGCACGATCGAGGCCTGCGACTTCCGCGACAACTTCTCGCAGGTTGAGGCGGAGGGCGCCGTCGTCCTCGGCATCAGCCTCGATAGCGTCGAGTCACACGAGAAGTTCCGCGACAAGTTCGAGCTGCCGTTCACGCTCCTCGCAGACCCGGAGCACACAGTAGCCGACGCCTACGGCGTCTACGGCAAGCAGGAGTTCCGGGGCCACGAGTACATGGGCGTAGAGCGAGCCACCTTCCTCATCGCGCCCGACGGCACGCTGGCGAAGATCTGGCCGAAGGTGAACCCCGACGGCCACGCCGAAGAGGTGCTCGCCTGGCTACGCGAGCACAAGACGTAAGGCCCCAGCGTTGGGCACTAGACAAACACAGGAGGATGAAATGATGATCTGGTCAACGAATCAGCAAGAGCGGCGACCTGACCGACCCGCGCCGCCGGATCGGCCCACACCACCTGAACGGCCCGCACCGCCTGAACGGCCTGCACCGCCCGGAGAACCAGCACCGCCCCAACGGACGCGAGAGTATGAAGAGGGTACAAGGAGCTTTCCCCCGCGACCCCCAGAACCGCCAGAGAGGGAGCAGCAATAGGAGCGGTAACCAACATCAAGAGCCAGGCGAAGCAGCAGGAGCGTCGAGATGACAGCGCGTGGTCAGAAGCAGCAAGTGGAGGCACCCCCTAAACCAGTCCGATCTCAGCCTGGAGATCCTCAAAGGAAAACTATATTCGTAGAGGACACGAGTATCCCTATCAGGCCAAAGGAGCCTGCTGAGCCGCCACCTCGGCCTAAGACGCCGGACCCGGAAAAGCCGGCGAAAGAAAACAACTAGCAGATATGCAACGTTGGCTTCTGGTAGGGGTTTTACTAACTTTGGCGGCTGCAGGCGCGGGACTTTACACTGCGTTTCATTGGCCGTCAGATTTGGAAACGGAAGAGAACGCCACTCTAGCCGCGGCTATCATAGGCTCGATCGGAACGTCCTTTTTGGCAACGGCCAAAGTTGCATTCGATCTAGCGACTTTGAGGACGAAGCACCGACAAAACGTCGAGTTGAACATGCTGAATCGGTTCTATGATTACGCAGGCCGTTACCTTCTTCCACTCGCGGCCGCAGCAGCAGAGACAGCGCGCTACCTTCAGGAGTATTCAGAGTCTACAACTGACCAAAGGAAGAATGTTAAACTGGACAGTGCATTCTATTCTGCAGCCCAATACATCAGGCTACACGCCACCTTTCAAAACACATTCTCCCTGCCCAATGCCGATCCGCCCTTGGGAATCCTATTAAGATCCCACACGGCAGAGGCTCGCGTGTGGAACCTAGCTGTCCCACCTTGGGTATTTGGGGTCACTTCTGTGGTCGAAGAGTCGACTTTGCTTGAAGGTCTGAGTACATCGTCGGGCGAGATGCGAACGGCAAAGGATTTCATTGAGTTGACAAGACCGTCACCTCGTTTGCTTGAGGGGCT
>JACZYW010000208.1 GCA_022570885.1 Chloroflexota bacterium
TACGAGACGGGGACGAGATCACGATTGGGCAAGTGATCTTGCGCGTGATGCATACACCGGGCCACACACCAGAGATGATCTCACTTCTGGTGATCAATTCGGCGCGCAGTCCGGAGCCTTCGATGGTGCTGAGTGGCGATTGCTTATTCGTCGGGGACGTCGGCAGGCCCGACTTCGGCGGACCTGAAGGCGCGGTGGAGGAATACGAGAGCATCCAGCGCCTCCTCCATTTGCCCGACTGGGTTGAGGTCTTCCCTGCGCACTTTGAGGGCTCGTGCGGGAAGGGCATGTGTGGCCGTCCCAGCAGCACGATCGGGTTCGAGCGCCGGTACAGCCCTGTCCTGCAACTCACACGCGAAGAGTTCATAAAGTTCGGAGCGGAACCGCCTGCGCGTCCGCTAAACATGACCGCCATCATCGAGACCAACCGCGGCGTCGCGGACCACGCATGGGCCCAGTTGCGAGCTGCCGATGACGTTCAGGAGATTAGCATCGAAGACGCGCCAGCGTGGATCGAATCACGCGAGGCCGTCGTGCTCGACGTACGTGAACCGGAGGAGTACTCGGCAGGCCACCTACCAGGCGCGATCTCCATACCGCAGGCAGAGCTAGCGACGCGACTTGACGAGATACCGAAGGACCGTGATGTGGTTGTCGCCTGCGCGGCAGGCCTGCGCGCCGCCAACTGCACAGCCTTCTTGAGCCAGATGGGATTCAGCCGTGCGATCAGCCTCGCGGGTGGTACTGACGGGTGGCGAAACGCCGGCCTTCCTATCGAATTCAACCACGGCTAACCCGCCTGCGACCGGCCTCCGCCCCGCGTACCAGGCCGCAGCGCTCAGGGCGAGACCGCTCACAACAGCACCTACGACTCCGGCCAGTATGCCAACGTTGGCGCCGGTTAGCGTTCCTCAGCGGCCAGGGGCAGAAGCCACGGAGTCCACTAGCAAGCCCACGCCGTGCGGGCCAGCGACCGGCAGCCGGGCGACGATGGCTCCGGTCGAGAGATCAACGACTACCACACTGTCGCTCCCGCTGTCGGCCACATATGCTCGCCCAAACGGATCGAGGGTTACGTGGTGGAGCGACTGGCTGGGAATCTCGACCTCGACGGAGACGAACTCCCGGGCCGGGTCTACCGCTAACAGTGCTCCGCGACCGATGTCCGAGATCCAGACGAGGGAAGGCATCACGACGTCAGGTGGAGACACCTCTCGGTCCGCCTTGAAGGGATGGGAAGGGTAGGAGCCGATGTGCAACTGCCGGAAAGAACGGGTCGTCGCATCGATGATCGTCACGTGGTTGTCAACGACGCTGGGCACGCCCGAGTTGGTGATCCAGAACTCGAGGCCGTCGGGAGAACGGGCGATATCGTGGGCATCCCGCCCCGTATCGATGCGCGCCAGGACGGAGAGCGTGGCCAAATCCAGCACCAAGACGCTGCGCGGCTCCGCAGGATAGGCGTTGAGGCCGATGGTCATCCAGAGCTGCGACTCGTCGGCGTTGAAGGCGAGGCTGTGCTGGCTGATCCCGACCTCTATCGACCGAACTAGGCGCCACGTTCCTACCTCAACAACTTGCAGCGCAGAGCCGGCATCGCGGCTCACGTAGAGCAGTGTGGCGTCTCGGCTAAAGAGCACGTCATGGGGGCGCTGCCCGATGGCGAGCCGCGCAACCTCCACGAGAGCCCGCGAGTCTACGATAGAGACCTCGCCGGCGGAAGGCGAGCTGACGGCGATCCAGCGGCCGTCGGGGGAGACCGCCAGGTTGTGCGCCCCCGGGACCGTCGGGATCACGGCGATGGGCTCGTCATCCAGACCGCGGAAGACGTGAAGGGCTCCGTCCGCCTCCGACGTAACAAAGAGGAGGGTCGAGGGCGGGGGAGGGAGCGGCGTTCCCGTGGCCTCCGGCGCTGTAGCCGGCGTCGGAGAGCGGATCTCCACCTCCTCCGCTGTAGCAGGGGTGTTGGGTGATACTGTCGCGGATGGTGGTGCTCGGGAGCCTCCGCAGGCCGCCGCCAGGGAGATCAAGACGGCAACCGTCGCGAGCTTCACGCATCCGAGTGCTATCAGTGTACGCATCTCGCCTGGTTCATCCTCTGGGGCCAGTATCGCACTATACGGTGGTGATGACTGCGGGCGGCAACCGCGATAACCGTGGGCAGCGAAGGCCGACGACTCGAAACCCAGTGCCTCCGCCTGGGACGCTGCACTCCAAACGTGGTCCCTGCAATCACGAGTCTACGCCTGGCCGGCAGGAAGGGGGCATGATCCGGCGACCGCCCGAGCTCGCAAGCGAAGGGTCCACGCCAGCAGCCCGAGCGAGGCCAGGCCGATGTAGAGCTGGGCCGGCCCAAAGAAGGTGAGTGCTCCGGATGTGCCCAGCAGCAGCACGACAAACTTGTTGCAAATCGGGCAGCCCACCGCCAGGTAGGAAAGAAACCCACCTGAGAGGGCTTTCCCCTCGCTTCCCGAAGCTGCGGGCAGAGCGTAGCTGCCAGCGATAAGACCGGCCAGAACAGCCGTCGCACCCCAGATCGCGTAGTCCTCCACCCGGACGGGGATCATCCGAATGAAGAACGGCGTATCGATGATGTCTGCTGGCACGCCGATGATCACTAGGGTCACTGCTGCACCTAGCGCCGCCACCAGCCAACTGCGCGGGCCGAACAGGCGAATTGCTCGCCAGATCTCTGTGATCTGTACGTGCCCAACCGCTCGAGACGTGCCGAATCTGTCTTCCAGCCTAGTCACCGGCCTGCCGCCTTCATCCTTCCCGCCGTAACCCTCGCTCCTCGATTCGAGCGCGAAGCTAGCTTGTTGCGGAGTGTACTGACTCATCGCAGGACGATCAACGCAATGTACTCGCCTGACGTAGCCTACCCAGCACAAGCTGCGAGAGACGTCTCTACGCGCAGGTGTGGCCGAACTGGCGCAGCACGGAGAGGAAGTCGGTCAGGCCGATCGACCCGTTCGCTGGCAGTTCGTCCCACGGGTCGCCGCCCGGCGCCTGTCCGCCGCGGTCGGCCAGCGCCCAGTATTCCCCGATGGCGGGCTCCGGCCCGTCCGGATCGAACGTCGACGGGTCGCCCACGGCGCCGAAGTGCCGGAGCACGGCCAGGAAGTCGAGGAGGCCGACAGCGCGGTCGCGGTTCGGGTCGAAGAAGTCCCAGAAGTTG
>JACZYW010000209.1 GCA_022570885.1 Chloroflexota bacterium
TGGGCCTGGGTGATGATGTCCAGGTTGCGGCCGCGAGCCAGCAGATACGAGCAGTGGCTGAACGGTTCGACGTGGCCGGCCAGCCGGCTCTTTACTCGCCGCACGCCCTTGGCGACGGCGTCGAGCTTCCCGTACTCGGCGGTGTAGAGCGTGATGATCTTGTCCACATCGCCCAGCCCGCGCTGGCGGAGGACGATGGCGGACGATTTATAGACGCGCGGTTGTCTGGGCATCGGCTAACGCCGCCGGCGGGAGGCGCGGCGTCACACCTCCTGGCGGTTCTCCAGCGCCCGCGTCAGCGTCACGTCGTCGGCGTACTCCAGGTCGGCGCCCATCGGCAAGCCGCGGGCGAGGCGCGTGACCCGCACGCCCCTGGGCGAAATGAGGCGGCTCACGTACATCGCTGTCGCCTCCCCCTCCAGGTTAGGGTTGGTGGCCATGATCAGCTCCTGGACATCGCCGTTGCCGAGGCGAGCGACCAGCTCGTTCAGCTTGAGGTCCTCCGGCCCGACGCCCTCCATCGGCGAGATGGCGCCGTGCAGGACATGGTAGAGCCCGCGAAAGCTATGGGTGCGCTCCATCGCCAGGATGTCCAGCGGCTCCTCCACCACGCAGATCATCGAGTGGTCACGCGACGGGTCAGCGCAGATGCCGCAGGGGTCGACTTCGGTGACGTTCTGGCAGGTAGAGCAAAGGATGATCTTCTCTTTAAGCTCGACCACCGCTTCGGCCAGGGCGCGCGCTTCCGCCTCGGGTGCGCGAAGGAGGTAGTAGGTGAGACGCTGGGCGCTCTTGGGGCCGATGCCGGGGAGCTTGTGCAAGGCCTCGATGAGGCGGGCGACCGGCGCTGCGGTGGAGGGTGTCCGGCCGCTGGGCGAAACGCGTTCGTTCACGATGCGTCGCCGCCTCCGGCCTACCCCGGCAGACTGATGCCGAGTTGCCCGGCCAGTCCGCCTAGCTGCTGCATCTGCAGCGCCTGGACTCCCTGGAGCGCCTCGTTGACCGCGGCCGTCACCAGGTCTTCCAGCATCTCGATGTCGTCCGGGTCCACCACTTCCGGCGCGATCTTGAGCGACTGCACCTTCAGCCCGCCGGTGACGGTGATGCTGACGGCGCCGCCGCCCGCACTACCTTCGCACGTCTGCTCGTTGAGATCTTGTTGCGCCTTCAGCATCCGCTCTTGCATCTGCTGCAGGCGGGCGAGCATATCGCGATTCATGCCCATCGCCAACCCTCCTTAGTCGTCGTCGGGAACGAGCCGGCCGCCCAGCTCCTCGGCTGCGCGCACCAGATGGCCGCCGCGGCCGGGCCGCTGCACCTCCACGTTCGGGTCCAGCACACAGCGCAACGTCCGGCCCGCGCCCAGCACGTCGTCCACCGACTGCTGGAGGGCGCGCATATTCTCGCCGCCGTCGCCCTGCATGCGATCCAGGAGCATGGCATGGCGAAAGCCGAAGACGATCTCGCCCTCCGACGCCTCGATGATACCACAGCCGCTGTTGAGCAAGGCCCCCGCTTTATAGTGAATCTCCCGCGCTCGCTTGTAGATCTCCGGCCAGCGCGCCCTCGCTTCGGCGAGCAGCGGCGGCACATCCTCCTGCGACGGGCCGGCCGTGGCTGGCACGGCGGCCGGTTCGTCCGGCGTGTCGACTTTGGCGGCGGGCTTCGCGGCGGGTTCGACAGGTTTGTCGACCGGCTTGGCCGGCGCTTCAGCTTTCGCTTCGGCTCTCGCGGCGGGTTTCGCCGCCGGAGGCTTCGCAGGCGCACTTTCGCGCTTCGGTTTGGCATCCTGCTTCGGCGGTCGCGCGGCCGCGGGCCGTGGCGGGGGCGGCGCGGCGGGCTGCGCCCTGGGCGCCGGTGTAGCAGCGGCGGGGCTCGGCGCGGCCGTCGCCAGCACCGAGTTCGCCAGCGCCAGCTCCAGCGGCAAGGGCGAAAGCGGATCGGCCCGCAGGTCCGCCTCGCCGTAGGCGCGTAGCACGCTGGCGATGCGCGCGGCGGAGACGTCGGCCACCAGGGCGCTCATCTCGGCAAGCTGCTCCTCGCTCCACGCGTCGGTGGTGGCTGCGCCCGCCTTGACGAGCAGCAGACCGCGGAGGTGCGCGACGACCTGACCAGCCAGCTTGTAGAGCAATGCCGCGTGATCGTCATAGCTGATTTCGTTGAAATCGATCAGGCCGCGCACCAAGTAATCTTCCGACCGTGTCTCCTCGACCACGCCTGATCCATCGCGCAGCTTGTATCGCTGCATGTCATGCAAGTGCTGAATGAGAATATCCTGTGCCACCGGCTGCAGGTTGATGTTTCTGGTGTATGGAGCCACCTTATGAAAATTTGGCAGGTGTTCTTAAAGTAGTACCAGGCTATACGGGTGGACATAAAGAAAATCCAACCTATAAAGAAGTTTCTGCAGGTAAAACAAATTATCTTGAATCTGTACAAGTCTATTATGATTCTAAAGAAATAACATATCAGGATTTATTAGAGATATTTTGGAGGCAGATAGATCTAACCGCAAGAAGAGGTAATGGTGCGAATACATAGCATCAAAGGCGTTGTCGGCCACCATCTCTGTACCGGTTGCGGTGCCTGGACCGTAACCTCATCCCGTCGACAGGGCCGGTGATCTTCGTCTCCAATCACCAGTCGCATCTCGATCCGTTGATTGCCGGGTGCCACCTCGGTCCCTTTGCGCCGCTGGCACGGACGACGCTCTTCGACATCCCGTTCTGGGGATGGGCCCTGGGGCAACTGGGCGGCGTTGCCCTGGCGCGGGAGAAGAGCGATGTCGGCGCGCTGCGCGCGGCGATCAAGGTGCTCAAGGCGGGCGGTCGGGTGCTCATCTTCCCGGAAGGGACGCGCACCCGCGACGGCGAGATGGGGCCGTTCCTGCCCGGCATGCTGGTCCTCGTGCGCCGCACCGGCGCCGCGAAGATCTCGCCGCCACCGCCTGGCAGCGAATCCATCGCCTCGTCAAGCGAATACATGTAGCTCGGCGTACCGTCGAGGTCCGCCTTGATCTTAATGTTCGTGTTGGCCCAGCGGATATCGTTTGACGCATCATCGTCGAAGGACTCGCCACCGATATTGCCGTCATAGCCGCTAATCAGGATAGTGGGGGTGGTCGCCGCGGATTTGATGTTTCGCGCCGTTGAAAGCGTCACAGGGCTGCCGAGGGT
>JACZYW010000079.1 GCA_022570885.1 Chloroflexota bacterium
CCGTGACCTCGAGCATGACATCGTTGATGTGCTTGCGTTCTAGATCCGGGACAACCGCGTCCTCAGCCGGGTAGCCGATTGGGAAGAGAACGAAAGGTCGCTCAGACCGTGGCCTGCCGAGCAGCACAGAGAGGAATGCCATCGGTGACGGCGTGTGAGTGAGGGTGGCGAGACCCATGGTGTGTAGCGCCGTAATGAAGATGCCCGCGGCGATGCCGACGCTCTCCTTGACGTAATAGTTCTTGCCACGCTCCCCGTCTGCAATCTCGCGATAACGCTGCTCGAAAAGGACCACGACCCACGGCGCTGTCTCTAAATATGGTTTTCGCCAACCTGTGCCGAGGCGTTGAATGTCGCGCTGCCAATCCTCTGGCATTCGGCCCTCGATGTAGTTCTTGCGCTCCTCTCTCTCGGCGGCCACGCGTATCGCCGCCTTGACCGCAGGGGCCTCTGTGATCACAAACGTCCACGGTTGGAAGTGAGCGCCCGACGGTGCTGTAGAGGCCGCCATTACGGCATACTCGATTGCCTTTCGGCTCACGGGACGATCTGAAAACTGGCGAACGGACCGACGCCGGTTCATGTGTTCGTAGAACGCACTACCACGATCCAGCATCTCTTGTGCGTCGTAGGCAGCGCCGCGATACGCAACGTACTCGCCCACTCCCGTGTAGGGGTACTCCTCGTCACGATTGTCATCAACCACGCATTCTCCTCGGATCGGATCGCTCCGGTCGGCACGATAGGCCACGGTGGACTCGTGTCACGCCCCGCGCAGTCCTCGAATCGGTCCGCACCAGCGACCCGACCTGGCCTACCACGGGGGGTGTCACGCGCCCCGAAGCGTCGGTGCCAGCCGTCAATTCACACGTCCTGATCTCGATCCTCGTCGGCCTCGTCGTAACGATCAAGCCGGTCGATCGGTGCGACCAACGACGTCAGGAGATTCATGCAATGTGCGGTGATGCGTTTGAGATACCTGAAATAGAGGGCGCGCGCAACGGCGTCGGATGCAGGTCCGTCCGACTTGTAGGCACGTTTCACCAACGCGTCGTACTTCTTGAGGAACAGACTGCCATGGTGGCATTCGAACGCGGAGCTGAGCTACTTGGAATCTTTGATCGGCACCCATCCGCACGCAGGTATGTCACTCTCATCAATACTCAAGGCAAGACAAACATCCCCCTAGTCCAGCAAGTTCTAAATCACTTCAATATTGACTACACCGTCATTCATGACGAGGACAGTAAAAACCCTGCGGAGTCGAGCGTGAATGAGAAGATCAAACAATATCTCGGGTCCAACAGGCGCTATCTCATCAGCCCAACCGACATCGAAGAGATGCTGGGGTACGAGCCGCGGAAAAAAGACAAGCCATATCAGGCAATGAAGAGAGTTGAGGAGTTGCACAGGTCAGGTTCCTTGCCACCCGAGTTTGTCCAGGCGGTCAACTGGGTGTATTTCGGCGATACTTCCGAGCCGCCGGCATCTCAGTGAATGGCCTATCTGCTATCGTACAGGTGCGATGACCGAGGCGATTTCAGACACGAAAGCGGCCCAGTCGGGCGCTCGTAAAGCGGGCGCGACGGAGGAGACCGTCGTGGTGGTGCGGCTGGGCGAGATCACGCTCAAGAAGCGCAACCGCCCGCTCTTCGTGCGACAGCTAGGCCGCAACATCCGCCACGCCGTTCGCGGCCTGGGCGTGCGCGACATCGAGTGGGGGCCGAACCGCATCCTGATCAAGGCGGGGCCGTCGCTCGACTGGCCGGAGCTGCGTGATCGGCTGCGGCGCGTCTTCGGGCTGCAGAACTTCTCGCTCTGCCAGAGGCTGCCGTGGGACGTCGATGCGATCCGCGAGGGCGTGCTGCAACAGGCGGCGGAGCGCTCGTTCGAGAGCTTTCGCATCACCGTGCAGCGCAGCGATAAGCGCTTCCCCGGCACGTCGCAGGAGCTGGAGCGCATGCTGGGCGCCCTCGTCAAGGAAGCCTCCGGCGCCCGCGTTGACCTCTCGCATCCAGAGGAGACGTTCCAGGTGGAGATCATGCCCGGCGGCGCCTACCTCCACACCGAGCGTATCGATGGGGCGGCCGGGCTGCCGGTGGGGGTGAGCGGCCGCGTCGTCGCGCTCCTCTCGGGCGGCATCGACTCGCCCGTCGCGGCGTGGCGGACGATGAGCCGCGGCTGCGAGGTGGCCTTCGTCCACTTCCAGTCGTTCCCCTACCTCGACGCCTCCTCCCGCGACAAGGCGATCGTCCTGGTGCGAGAGCTCACCCGCTGGCAGCACAAGAGCCGGCTGCACGTCGTCTCCTTCGGCGAAGTGCAGCACCAGATCGTCGCGTCCTGTCCGGCGCCGCTGCGGGTGGTGCTCTACCGGCGCTTCATGCTGCGCATCGGCCAGGCGATCGCGGAGCGGGAGCGGGCGGAGGCGCTGGTCACGGGCGAGAGCCTGGGCCAGGTGTCGTCGCAGACGCTCTCCAACCTGGCGACGATCGACAACGCGACGACGCTCCCCGTGCTGCGGCCGCTGGTCGGCCTCGACAAGGAGGCGATCATCCGCGAGGCGCGCGAGCTGGGGACGTACGAGACCTCGATCGAGCCCGATCAAGACTGTTGTACCCTCTTCACGCCGCGCAACCCGGCGACGCACAGCACCATCGCGCAGGCGGAGGCGGCGGAGAGCGCGCTGGACGTGGCCGCGCTGGTGAAGCTGGCGCTCGCGAACGTGGAGACGCTGGAGTTCTCGTGGCCGGAGCAAGCTCAAGCCTGATCGCCCTGTGCCAGGAGCGTTCGCTGGATCTGCTCCGGCGGGCGATCACTCCCAGCGGCTTCGTCGCCTCGCTGGATTTCGCAGGGTATCGGTTCGTCTGGGCCCGGGACGCGTGCATCACCGTGCTGGGCGCCTGCGCATCGGGGCAGCCGGAGCTCCTCGACGCATCGCGGCGCACACTGGAGACGCTGGCGACGCACCAGTCGCAGTTGGGCCAGATCCCGAACGCGGTCTGGCCGGAGCGGGGCTACTGGGACTGGGGCGAGGCCGGCTGCACCGACGCTTCCTGCTGGTTTGTCGTTGCCCTCGGACGGTACGTCCGCGCCACGGGCGATACCGATACGCTTCGCAAGTTGTGGCCCCACGCTCGAGAGGCGTTCGGCTGGCTGCGGCATCAGGACGCCACGGGCTTCGGCCTGGTGGACTCGCCTGAAGCCGGTGACTGGATCGACTCGACGTTGAGCCGCAGCGGCAAGGTGCTCTACGTCAACGTGCTCTACGCCGCCGCGGCCCGGGCCCTGGAGACGATGGCTTCCCAGTTGGGTGAGCGCGTCGACGTTTCGAGCGACATCCCCTCGCGCATCAACACCCTCTTCTGGCCGCAACAAGAGGAGGCCTACACGGCCTTGCTGATGGGGCCGGAGCACGGCGGACGGGATCTAGCTTCTCTCCACCACGCCTCGCTCAGCGCCTTCCGGGAGGCGGCCCGCCCGGACCGAGGCTACTACCTCTCCCATGTGACGATAGGAAGCTTCGCCGACGTGTGTGACGTTCTGGGCAATACCCTCGCCGTGCTGTTTCGCATCGCCGGCGAGGAGCGGGCCGGCCGCGTGCTCGATTACCTTGAGGGCGCCGCGGTGACCGACCCCTATCCGGCGAAGAGCTTCCCGGAGCCCATTACGCCGGAGCATGACCGCTGGGGCATGCTGAAGGCCGAGGCGGAGCGACATCAGCCGGAGCGGTGGCAGGCGACCCCCAACCGCTACCACAACGGGGCCGTGTGGCCGTTCATCGGTGGCTTCTACGTCGCGGCGTTGCAGCAGGCGGGGCGGCAAGCGGAAGCCGCGAGGACGCTGGAGCGGCTGGCTGAGGCGAACCGCTTAGGCCGGGACGGTGACTGGGAGTTCCGAGAATGGCTGGCGGGGGATACCGGTGAGCCGCTGGGAGCAGCAAGACAGGTCTGGAATGCGGCAACGTATGTTCTCGCCTGGAACGCGGTGCAAGGTCGAGATGTGGTGGCGCTGTGACGGCTGAAGGCACGCCGGCGGAGGTTCGTCGCGCTGTCGCTGCCGCCGTTCGCCGAGACGACGGCCTCATCCTCGCTGTGCTGCGGCCTGACGAGCCGGGCGAAGAGCTGCCGGGCGTCTGGGGCCTGCCTGCGGTCACGCTCCGCGATGGCGAATCGCCGGAGGACGGCGTGCGACTGGGCCGCGAGGCAGAAAGCTATCTCGATATGGAGGTGTTCCTTGATGGCAATGGCTATAGATCTTCGGCGGAGGAAGCTGAGGGCGGTCGCTCGGGTTCCGTTCTGGTGGCACACCATCGACTTGCGTCAGGGAACCACAGGTCCATCTATCGCGTGAAGCTGGCGGTGTAGCGCAGACTCTTTGCTTCGGCGAGGCGAAGCAGACTGCCGCGGAAGGTGAAGGACGATGGCCCTAGGCCAGGACTGCGCCACGAGGGCCGCCGATGAAGGCTGTCTTAGGGACATCTTCAAGTCGCGGGAGCCGCGAGTGGGGCCCGCTCCTCGCGAAGGCGCATGTCTCAGTATGTATGCCCCCTCTAAGCGCAGAGACAGCTCAGAGCTGGTCGGCGGAAGATCAGCGACAGGGACCTGTCGTGCAAGGCGCGCGTCCCTCAACTCACTGGCTTCTGTGGAGAGCCAGGGAGTGGGGCCAGCCTTCCACCCAGCCAGTATCCTGCCGTTCGGGCTATCCCGACTAACGTCAATAGGAAAAGAGACTGTAGACCCAGCCTCAGATTTCCAGGCCTAAAGCCACTCTTCCTGAAGCCCCAGTTCCTTTGTGCCAATTCCTTATAGCGCCTGCTTTCATCTAACTCTCTAAGGCTCCTGCCATATCTGAAGTGCTTTTTCCAGGCGGCGGCCACGCTAGCGGGCTCAAGGTGGTAAACGGCTGTGGGTAGGATACCCACCCGAGAGGTAATCCTTCGCGTTTCGAAGTAGATGATATCGTGATCGGGATACACCACTAGCGGGATAAGTTCGCGCGGTATATTCTCGAGCCCCCTCAGCAGAATGTCCCGCCTGAACAATCTTGGCAAGAGAGTCGCCGCTAGGGGGTCCAAGGCCCTGTCGTCTACGTTCCTATGGACCAACTGCTTATCGGCAGAGAAGAGCTTCTGGAGCCACGACTCTGGCTCGCAGGACAGCTCTTCCAATACCAGCAGGTCGTACTCAGCCATCAAGGGGATTGCACGCTCGATCGCTGTCGCTTCCAGGATTTGGTCTGAATCCAGCAACAGGACGTATTGACCTTTCGATTGGAGAACCCCTTGGTATCGTGCTCCCAGTAGCCTCCCTTCGTAGGTAATTACTTTCACGCCGTTGCTCGCAGCGATCTCTCTCGTACGGTCGGTGGAAAGGCTATCGACGATGATGGTCTCTATATTGGGATAGCTTTGCTCCTTCACCGACGCCAAGCAGCCCGCGATGACGCTCTCTGAATTGAGGGTCGGCACCGTCACCGAGACAAGTGGCTTCGGTGCGAGGGCCGATCTTTCCGCCCCAGATGACCCCCGTCCGCACGAGGTTCCGAAGGTGGCTCCTTGATAGGCTAGATAGGCGAGCGGCCTCTGGGACGGTAATGGCTCTCTCATCGGCTATACCCCTCCATCCGTGCTGTCGTGCGAGAGTGTACCACTACCGTGCACACAATGGAAAACTGTGGCCCCCGCTGAGACCCATGGCTGAATGGGGCTCCAACCGATCGTGTCTGTGGAGAGGTGAAGAGCATGGCGACCGCAAGCGAACGCAGGCTCTCAGCGCAAGCTATCGCCCAGGCGATCGCGGAGCGCGAGCGCGCGGAGGCGCTCGTCACCGGCGAAAGCCTGGGGCAGGTGTCGTCGCAGACGCTCTCCAACCTGGCGACGATCGACCACGCGACGACGCTCCCCGTGCTGCAGCCGCTGGTCGGCCTCGACAAGGAGGCGATCATCCGCGAGGCGCGCGAGCTGGGGACGTACGAGACCTCGATCGAGCCCGATCAAGACTGTTGCACCCTCTTCACGCCGCGCAACCCGGCGACGCACAGCACCATCGCGCAGGCGGAGGCGGCGGAGAGCGCACTGGACGTGACCGCGCTGGTGGAGCTGGCGCTCGCGAGCGTGGAGACGCTGGAGTTCTCGTGGCCGGAGGGCTAGGCGCTCGGCGGCAGGCGTTTGTGGCTGCTCGTAGCTGCAATTTCTGTTAGACTCGTTCACGATCCAGTCCAAGAACCTAGGTAGCAAGAGTTCCAGCTGCGGAGGCGTGGCAACGCCCGAGCACATAGACGCTGGGCTCTCGATATGTGGCGAAATTTCGCCTGTGTTACGACCAATCCGCAAGGAGGTGGTATGAGACTCTACCTGGCTAACATTGAGTGCGCTACCTTGCCCATAGCGGCAATCAAGATCTTAGGCCAGAAGGGCTTTGAAGTTAGCGGCAATTGGTTGGATCCCCCTTTTCGCCACCAGCTAGAGGAGTCTTCCATCGACGTGGTGGTATACGCCCCTTTGTTATACGACCCTTACCAGGGTGTGGACGCACTGGTGCTCCAAAGGGAAGACCTCCTCCGCACCCCAACCGTCCTCTGGGCCCTCTATCCGGACTACCTTACGGGCTGGGACCGGGACAAGAACGAGCATATGGATCGTTTCCTAGAGTCCGTCGCTGTTCTGATGCCTTATTTCCAGAGACACCTTACGCTGAGCCTCTTTACCAAACGTCTACTGGAGGAGCGTATCGATGGCTATCAGTTCGATGTCTGCTTCCTAGGCATCGACCTTGACAGTATCGACCGCTGCCGATACGACAATCAAGCCCCGCGATCTGAGCTGACGGTCTTGTGGCATCACCGCTGGAGCACCGACAAGAACTTCGAAGGAGCGCTCGATGTCATCGAGAGCCTGGCAGCTAAGCATAAGGACGTGAGATTCCTCCTTGGCCGTCGGGAGGACTGGAACGAGCTACTCGGGACCCCTCAGACCCTCAAGGACTACTACGGAGACGCCAGGCGAAGGCTCGATCGGCTGGGCAATGTACAGTTCTTATCCCGCTTTGGCAGCCAGCTCGATTACTGGCGCTTCCTGTCTGGCATAGACATCGCCTTCTCTTGTGCATACCACGAGACTTTCGGCATTGCCATGCTGGAAAAGGCCTACGCTGGTGCCGCCTGCGTCGTCCCCAACACCGTAGCTTATCCCGAGATTCATAGCGGGGCCGTCCTGGTCGACCATTCTCAGATCGAATTGGCGGTGGACGAATTGATTCAGGACGCCCAGTGGCGAGCGGAGATAGCTCATCGTTGCCGAGAGAACGCGAAGAAGTACGATATCCGGGCAACGGCAGAGAAGCTTGCCGAGTTGGTTCGCCGAATCTAGATGCGCTACGGCCCGCCTTCTGGTCGGGTAGCGACCACGTCGAACATCACATCAGCGATCGCTTTCACGACGCGCTCTGGGGAGTAGCGCAGGCTGCGCTGCTGGAGTTCGGCGGCGAGCGCTGCCCGCGCTGGCTCGTCCTCCAGGTAGCGTTCCAGCTTCTCCAACAGCTCGTCCCGCGATGCATAGAGCGCTTCCTCCAGCCCGTCCGTGATCTCGGGGTAGGAGCAGCGGTTGGGCAGCAGACAGGCGCTGCCCGTGTACATCGCTTCGAGCGTGGAGATGCCCAGGCTCTCGTGGGAGGCCGTCGAGACCTGGATGTGCGACTGCCAGAGCAGCTCGTAGTACTCGGGCAGGGAGTACGTCCCGCCGATCTCGATCTGCTCGGGGAAGCGCCGTTGCAGCGTGTGCAGCCGATCGCGCACGGCAGCGCCGACGGCCGATCGCGTGATCACCACGCGCACGTCATCGTGCCTGCCCAGCACCTCTTCCGCGACAGTAAGGAACTCCTCGGGCTGCTTGCTCGGGATAAGGCTGTGGTTGAAGACGATCGTGCGCTGGTCGAACCGGGGCTCCGTCTTGTAGCGGTCGATCAGCTCGGTGTTGATCGGGAGGCCGACCACCGCGATCCGTGAGCTGACCTTGGCCGCCGCCTCCGGCTGCCAGCGCCCGATGTTCTCCACGAGCGTGTCGCGCATGTAGTCGGACACGACGAGTATCCGGTCGAGGCAGAGGAAGTTGGCGAGATCGAGCACGTCCATGCCGGGATAGTGGATCTGGCGATAGACGTCCGTCGGGTCCCAGTGGCTCCCGTGCGTATACCCGACCAGGGGCAGCGCCACTCGAAGGTCTTGCAGGAGCCGCCGCACCTCGCAGGGAAACTGCTGGAATGCGTGGAAGATGAAGACGAGGTCGAATTCGCTCAGGTCGAGCCGGAGCAGCTCCTTCTGCGTCTCGAGGAGCCAGGCCAGCCGCGTTCGCTCCATGTCCGGGAACGTCTCGGGCAGCTCGGGGTCGACGACGTGCGCTTCGATGCCGAACTGCGGCAGCGTCTCGGCGATGGCGTTCGCCGCCGTGATCCCGTAGCCAATGGCGTCGCTCGCCTTGTAGTCTTGGGCCTGTGCGGTGAACCCGCGAAGGAAGAGCACGCGAAGCATGGCTGATGGTAGTATAAGCTCATCCGAACCGTCCATGCATCCTCGCTCATTATGGCTGAACCCAAAGATCGAGAAGTCCGCCGCGCCGTCGCTGCCGCTGTTCGCCGAGACGACGGCCTCATCCTCGCCGTGCTGCGGCCGGACGATCCGGGCGAAGAGCTGCCGGGCGTCTGGGGTCTGCCGGCGGTCACGCTCCGCGACGGCGAATCGCCGGAGGACGGCGTGCGACGGCTGGGCCGCGAGAAGCTCGGCGTCGAGCTTACGCCCCTGCGCTCGACTGCGGAAGGCGAGCAGCGCCGCGAAGGCTATACGCTGCGCATGATGGTGTACGAGGCGTCGATCAGAGGAACACCGAGCCTGCCGCCTCGATCGGCGAGCGGCGGTGGCACGCGATACGTCGCTATCGATTGGCTGCCCGCGGCCTCGTTTCGAGAGGCGGCGGAGGCGGGTTCGCTCTGCTGCCGGCTGTTTCTGGAAGCCCTCACCCCGACCTCCGGTCACCCCTCTCCCGCGAGCGGGAGAGGGGACGGGGCTCACAAGGATCGAGACCGGTTACGCATCCCACCCGATCTTCGCCGCCGCATGATAGAGAGTGCCCGCGCCTTCCGCAAGGAGCCGACGCGAAGTGAAGCTTTGCTGTGGCGAGCACTCCGCGATCGCAGGCTGGCAGGGCGCAAGTTCCGCCGCCAGCATCGTATCGGACCCTTCGTTGTGGACTTTTACTGTGCTCAGGAGCGGCTTGTGGTGGAAGTCGATGGTCCTATTCATCGGGCCCGACGGGCGGCGGATCGCGAACGGCAGGAGCTGCTCGAAGCTGTCGGGCTACAGGTACTACGCATTCGGAGCGAACAAGTGGAGGAGGATATTGATGGAGCAGTGGAGAGGATACGAGGAAGCTTTCCGGCTCTCGTCCCGACCTCCGATCACCCCTCGCCCGCTCGCGGGAGAGGGGACGGGGGTGAGGGTTAGCACCCCCGGCTGACCAGCAACCAGCGACCAGCGACCAGCGACCAGCAACCAGCGACTAGTCTACTCTGCCTGGAGCTCCTTGATCATCGAGCGCAGCCGCTCTTCGTCCTCCGGCGAGCGGACGGGGATGGCGAAGGTCGTCCGGTCGATCAACCCGGCGGACCGCTCCTTGATCAGGGGCACGATCTCGTCGTAGGTGCCGATGACGGCGAACTGCTCCAGCATGTCATCGGTGATCTTGGTGGCCATCTCCTGCCACTTGCCTTCGAGCGAAAGGGCGAAGAGCTCCGGGCAGAGCTCGCCCCAGCCCTCGATGTCCAGCACGGGCCGGTAGGTGCGCGTGGAGCCGTAGAAGGCGATCTGCTGGCGGAAGGGCGCCTTCGCCTTCTCTACCTCCTCTTCGGTCTTGCCGGTGATGACGAAACCCACGCCGCAGATCTCGATCTCCTTCAGATCGCGGCCGGCCTTCTTCGCCCCTTTCTCGATGTTCGGGAGGATCACCTCTCGCAGGTACTTGGGGGTGTTGAAGCCGTGGAGCTTGATGCCATCACACACTTCGCCCACCAGCCGGCAGTTGTAGGGGTTGATGGCGGAGATGTGGATCGGGATGTTGGGATGCTCGATCGCGCCCGGATTGAAGAAGGGCGTCATCAAGGTGTAGCGGTAGTGCTCGCCTTGGAAGGAGGGCTTCGTGCCGTTCTGCCACGAGTCCCAGATCGCGCGCATCATCAGCACGTACTCTTTCAGCCGCGGGCCGGGCGCCGCCCACGTCATGCCGTAGCGCCGCTCGATGTGGCCCTTCACCTGGGTGCCTAAGCCGATGACGAAGCGGCCGTTCGAGAGCCGCTGGAGGTCCCAGGCGATCTGGGCGGTGGCCATGGGGCTGCGCGGGAAGGCGATGGCGACAGCGGTGCCGAGATCGATGCGCTCGGTGTGCTCGGCTGCCAGGGCGTGGGCGAGGAAGGGGTCGTGGCCGGTCTCCGGCGTGAAGGCGCCGTCATAGCCCTGAGCCTCGATTCGCTTGGCGGCTTCGGGTACCTGGCTCAGGTCCAGCGGCAGGACAGTATCGACTTTCATAACGGCCTCCTGTTGCTAAGAAGCTGGGAACGAAATACGAGGAGCAGGGCTCGCCGAGATCGAGCGGCTGAGAAATGCTCTTCGCTGATCCTTCGTTGTCTGGTAGGGAAGCATACGACGGATAGGTGCGGAGGGCAAGCGAGCGGACGGGGCTTGACAAATTATCGAGGGCTGATAAACTACATAACGTCTGGTGGCCCCGCTAGTCCCCCGCCCTGCGAGAAATCGATCTTGGTGCGATTCTTCTCGTCTCGATTACCGAGCGTCGTCTCGGGCAGGCGGACGACAGCCGACGCGGGAGCTGTGCCCCGGCCGCCGGAGCCGGCTGCACGCTCGACTGACTACAGCAGGTTCATCATCCTGGGCGCCGCTAGGACTGGCTCGAACATGCTGGTCCAGGCGCTGAACTCCAGCCCCGAGCTCACCTGCTTCGGAGAGCTCTTCCACCCCAACCTAGAT
>JACZYW010000210.1 GCA_022570885.1 Chloroflexota bacterium
CTCGCGCCGCAGATGCTCCGTGACGCGCTCGACCATCTCTCGATACGCCTCCGCCGTGAAGACCACGCCTCCGCCGGCCGCGACGACCTGCCCGGCCTCCTCCAGATACGACAGCAGGTCGGACGGCGGCGGCTGGTCCGTCGGTGGCGCGTAGGGGCTCGACGCGAGCGCGGCCAGGTAGTCATCGGCCTGCGCCTGCTGCTCGGGCGAGAGCGCCGGCTCGTGGCCGGCCAGCGCCACCCAGCCTTCGCCTTGCGCCAGCAGCCCAGCCTCGACCCAACGGACGAGCGCGGCGACGTAGACTCGCTCCTCCAGCCGCAGACGGCTGCGCAGCTCCTCGCGCGGGACGCCGCGGCGCAGCGGGTGCTGCCCGTGGTACGCCTCGGCTACCGACCGAGCCCGCTCGCCCATCGCGGCGAACCCCTCCGCCGTGATCAGCGCATCGCCCAACACAACGAGGCGTCCCTCGCCCGCCAGCGTCTCGACGGTCGAACGCTGTTCGTCCGCCGACAGCTCTAGCTCGCCGGCCAGGGCGGCCAGCGGCGCCGGCTCGACGCGCCGGAGCGCTCCCAGCAGCGCTTCGCCGGGCGAGCCCTCGGCCAGCGACGCCAGCGCCTCCAGCGTGGGCGCGTGCAAGCGACGGTGCCGCTTGGGATGCACCGCCACGATCTTTCCGCCCGCGACGGTATCGTTCGGGGTGCGCAGGACGAATCGGTCGCCCTTCACGACCGCGACCGGCTCGGCCAGCCGTAGCTGCGCCCAGCCCTCCTCGCCCGGCGCGAGCTCCGCCCGGTCGAGCAGCAGCAGCCGCGCCGGCACCTCCGCCGATCCGACGTGCAGCGTCAGCGACACGCTGTGGCGCAGCGGACGGCGCAGCGAGGCGAGCGTGCGCAGCCGCACGTCGACGGCCTTCGTGGGCGCGAGCGAGCCCGGCAGCGCCAGCACCCGGCCCCGCCGCACCTCGTCCTTCGCCACGCCCGCCAGGTTGACCGCCGTGCGCCGCCCCGGCAGCGCCCGCTCCACCTGCTCTCGATGGTGCTGCAGGCCGCGGATGCGCGCCTTCGGCCCGGCAGGCACCACCTCGACCTCCTGCCCAACCTCGAACGCGCCGTCGATCAGCGTGCCCGTCACGACGGTGCCGAAGCCGGTGATGGTGAACGAGCGGTCGACGGGGAGCCGCGGCCGGCCGATGTCGCGCTTCGGCGTCGTCGTCTCCAGCCGCTCGTCCAGCACCTTGCGCAGCTCGTCCAGCCCCTCGCCGGTGAGCGCGGAGCAGGCGACGAGCGGCGAGCCCGCCAGCGTGGTGCCTTCGACCGCCTCCCGCACGTCGGCCGAGACGAGCTCCAGGAAGTCGTCCTCCACCAGGTCGCGCTTCGTGACGACGAGCACGCCGCTGCTCACGGCCAGCAGATCGAGGATCGCCAGGTGCTCGCGGGTCTGCGGCATCACGCCCTCGTCGGCGGCCACGACGAGCAGCGCCAGGTCGATGCCGCCCACGCCGGCCAGCATGTTCTTGATGAAGCGCTCGTGGCCCGGCACGTCCACCAGGCTCACCTCCCGGCCCGAGGGCAGCGTCAGCCAGGCGAAGCCCAGGTCGATCGTCATGCCGCGCTCTTTCTCCTCGCGCAGCCTGTCGGGGTCGATGCCCGTCAGCGCCTCGACGAGAACCGACTTCCCGTGGTCGACGTGGCCGGCTGTTCCGATGACGTACATGCTAGTCGCTGGTTGCTAGTCGCTGGTTGCTGGTCATTGACCGCTCACTCTGCTGATCCCCCGTTCCTGCTGGTTGCTAGTCGCTGGTCGCTGGTTGCTGGTCATTGACCGCTCACTCTGCTGATCCCCTGTTCCTAATGTTCCTTGTTCCTACGCATGCGTCTCCACCTGCTCGATAGCGCGCACGTACTCCTCCGGCAGGCCGTGCTCGCGAGCGCCGCGGACGATGAGCGCCAGGTACTCCCGGCCGGGCGTGAACGCGCCCGTCCGGTTCGCGATGTAGGCGACCGCCTCCCGCTCGACGCCTTCGTCATCGATCACGCGCACCGTCCCGCGCCGGTAGGCCTGCGGCACGCCCTCGTGCCCGTCGAGCGCGGCCAGGCACGCCTCGTCGACTTCGTAGAGCGCGCCCCAGACGACGGCATCGGGCTCCGGCACGATGTCTGCCACGCCGCCCTTCTGCTTGCTCGAGTAGCGCGTGAAGGCGAGCCGGTGGTCGGGCAGTCGCGCCCGCCCGACGACGGTAGCGCCGGGGCAGCGGCGGCTAAAGCGCCGGCGGTCCAGGTTCGACCCGTAGGCGAAGTAGAGGCTGTTCGACATGAAGTTCCGGACGCTCCTCAGCTAAGCTAGATTCTTCGCTTCGCTCAGAATGACAGAAAACGAAGGGTTCAGCATGAAGACGCCATCATGTCACCCTGAGCGCCCGGACGCAGACGCTCGTAACGGGCCCGTCTGGGCAGCGAAGGGTCTCAGGCGGCCGTCACGGACGCCGCCCTTATTATATAGAGAGCCCAGGCGCGGCAGGCTCCTCGTTCCTGGTGGTTGGGTCCACTCCCGCGGGTTGAAACCCGCGGCTTCGTACTTCCCAAACCGGAGGAGCTGCGGGATTCATCCCGCAGGGCTTGAAAACAAGCCCGCCGACTGTGAACCAGTCCTCGTTCACTCCCTGTTCCTCATCCCGCTCCTCGTGTAGAATGTACCGGTATGCTCGAAGCACTTACAGCGAAGCTGCAAGGCGTCTTCCAGAAGCTCGGCTCGCAGGGCACCATCCGCGAGGCGGACCTGGACGAGGCGCTGCGCGAGGTGCGCATCGCCCTCCTGGAAGCTGACGTCAACTTCAAGGTCGTCCGCGAGTTCATCGCCAACGTGCGCGAGCGGGCGCTGGGCGAGGACGTGCTCAAAAGCCTCAGCGGCCCGCAGCAGGTCATCGGCATCGTCAACCAGGAGATGGTGCGCATCCTGGGCGAACACCAGGCCGGCCTCGAGTTCGCCGACAAGCCGCCCACCACGATCATGCTGGTGGGGCCGAAAGGCTCCGGCAAGACCACCACCGCCGCCAAGCTCGCCCTCCACCTGCGCAAGCAGGGGCAGAAGCCGCTGCTCGTCGCCGCCGACCCCCAGCGAGTCGCGGGCGCCGAGCAGCTCCAGGCGCTGGGCCGC
>JACZYW010000080.1 GCA_022570885.1 Chloroflexota bacterium
TGCGCGCCGGTCATGTTGGGCAGCGGCCGCACGGTGATCCCGGGCAGCTTCATGCTCATCCAGAAGAAGGAGATGCCGCGGTGCTTCGGCGCGTCCGGGTCGGTGCGGGCGATGAAGTACATGCCGTCGGCGGTGTGGGCGCCGCTGGTCCAGATCTTCTGGCCGTTGATCACGTACTCGTCGCCGTCGCGCACCGCCCGCGTCTGGAGCGAGGCGAGGTCGGAGCCGGAGCCGGGCTCGGAGTAGCCCTGGCACCAGCGCGTGTCGCCCGTCACCATCGGCGGCAGAAACTCCTTCTGCTGCTCGGGGGTGCCGGAGGAGGCGTCCATCATTATGGATGGACTCGCCTCAGGACCCGTCGCCGGACTGGAGTACCTGCCGCAGCGCCTCCACGGCGTTCCGGTGAGACGAGAACTCGCCTGCCTTTACGCGGCGGGTCAGGTCGCGCAGCCCGGTGCCCAGCGATTCCACGTACTTCTCGGAGTCCGGTCCCGTGATCATCTGCTCAACGACGAGCTCGAACAGCTCGGTGCCGTCCCGGAACCATCGCCCGTCGATCACGATCAGCGGAATCCTCTCGGTGCCGCCTGCACTGTCCGTGACCACGATCGTGGCGGTGTTCTGCCAGACCTCGTCCAGTTCCAGCTCGGCATCGAGCCATCGTCCGAACAGTGTGTGGCCGTCCATAGGGGGAGTACCTCCCGCGCCCTGGAGCCCGGTGCCGAAGGTGTCCCGAAGTGCCTGCTCCAGCTCGATCGCACCCAGGTTGGCAAGAGTCAGCGTCTCGTAGAGACGCCGGACGTCCGGCCAGTCGGACCGGATGTACGTCAGCCTGGTGAGAAGGTCCGCCAGCGCGGCGTAGTCCTCGCATCCGCGCAGCGCCGCCAGCAGCGCCTGCGGGCTCTCGGCGCCGTTGGGCGAGGTCGTGTCGTCAGCGTCAGCGTCGGCGTCGGCGTCGGCGTCGGCGTGACCGTCGGCGTGGGTGTGATCGTCGGCGTGGGTGTGATCGTCGGGGTCGGGCAGCCGGCCGTCGGGCAGGGCGTCGGCGTAAGCGTGGGCGGTGGCGTGAGGGTCGGCGATGGCGTGAGCGTTGGCGTCAGCGTGGGCGGCACGAGGACGGTTACCGCCGCGCCCTCTAGGGCGGGCGGCGGCAAGGCGAGCCCGTCGACGTCGGTCAGGAGCACGTCCTGCAGGGAGAGGGCGCTCAGCCCCGGCGCCTCGCCCCGCAGCGTGAAGCGGGCGATGAGGCCGGAGCCGCTGGGCGGTGGCGGGTCTGCGAAGAGCGTGACGCAGACCAGCTCTGCAAAGCCCGGGTCTTGCGGCGGCTGCAGACAGGTCACGGACCGGCCGGTGCTGCTCAGGAAGGGGCCGGGGCCTACGCTGACGACGGAGACGACGCTCGGGTCGAAGCCGAGGGTGATCTGGAAGGCGCCGAGGCCGCTCACCCCATCGACCGCCACGTTCACCTCCGTCTCGTCGTTCTGGAAGAAGCTCTGGCTCACTGGCACGATGCAGACGACGAGGCCCGTGGCGGGACCGCAGAGCCTTGGCTCCGGCGCGAGGGTGGCAGTCGGCGTGGGCGTGATCGTAGGTGACGGCGTGATCGTCGGCGTCAGCGTGATCGTGGGCGTCGGCGTGATCGTAGGCGTCGGCGTGATCGTGGGCGAGGGGGTGATCGTGGGCGTCGGGCAGCCGGTCGTCGGGCAGGGCGTCGGCGTGATCGTCGGCGAGGGTGTCGGGGTGATGGTCGGCGTGTTCGTGACTGTGGGCGTGGCAGTGGGCGTGGCGGTGGGGGCGGTGACGACGTTGACGGCGCCGTCCTGGGTCGCCCCGACCGGGATCTCCGTGCTGCTCACCTCGACCAGGATCACGTTGTCGATCTGGATGAGCGAGAGCCCCAGCTCGAGCGCTTGCAGGGTGACGAAAGCCAGTGTGCCGGAGCCGTTGGGCCCAGGCGGCGCCGCGCCCTGGGTGACGCAGACGATGGTGAGCCGACCCGGCTCCTGCACCGGCGCCGGACAGACCACGGGCCGGCCGGTGCTGCCCAGGAAGGGGCCGGGGTCGATGCTGATGGGGGCGAGCACAGCGTCGTTGAAGACGATGTCGAGCTGGAACGCGCCGAGGTCGGTCACCTTCTCGATGCCGATTTGCAGGGTAACGGTATCGCCCTGCGCAGCCGATTGGGAGACGGGCCGCACACAGAGCGTGGGTCCCGTCGCCGGGGCGCAGACCCCCCCCGGCAGCGGCGTCGGGGTGATCGTCGGCGTGGCGGTCGCAGGAACGGTTGCAGTAGGCGTCGGCGTCTCGGTCGCCGGCGCCGAGGTCGGCGACGGGGTGGGCGTGGGACAGTCGCCGCCGCCGGTGACGGTGGCGCTGCCGCCCTGGGGAGTCTGCATAGAGATGCCCGCGCCCAGCGTGGTGCCCAAAGCGACAGAGTTTAGGTCGAGAGGGATGCTGCCGGCACACGAGGTGCCCAGGGTGACGGTGGCCAGCAGGCCGCTGCCCGTGGCGCCGATCTGCCCTCCGCTCGTGACGCAGCCGTAGCGCACGGTACCTTCGCCCAGGAGTGGGGGGAAGCAGGTGACAGATCGGCCGCTGCTGCCCAGGAAGGAGCCGGTGCTGACGGAGACAAAGGTGAGCACATTGGGCGCGAACGCCAACTCGAACTCGTAGGCGCCCAGGTCGAGCACGGCGTCCACCCGCACCTCCACCACCACGGGACTGCCCGCCGCCACGGTCTGCGTCGTCGGGCTCACCCGCACGATGGTGCTGGGCGTGGGCGTCTGGGCCTGAAGCGAGGGCGCGGAGAGCAGGGACGGTAGAAGAAGGCCGGCGCCTGCAAGGAGGACGGCGGCCAGCCGCAGCAGGTGGCCGCGCGCACGCACGCACGAGGCACCCGTATGAGTCCCTTGCGAGGCGCTCGTCCGCGCCCCACCGGCGACGGGGAGTCGCTGTGTCGTCAAGATCCCTCCTTCGGGAAGCCGCCCCTCACGCGAAAAGTCGCGCCCACGCCTCCGGAGCTTCAAATCCGCACGCCAGGCACCCCTTCGCTTATTCGAACGCCCATGGCCAACGGACATAACGCGTTGCCATAGCCGCATCTGTGCAACTGGGCATTCTGGGCCGTTCTGCACAGAAAGAGGGGGAGCAGCGCCATCCTGGCCGCTGCTCCCCCTCGGTTACGTCCGGTAACCCGCTATGTAGTTACGGTCTCGCCGCACGTCTCCTTTGCAGAAAACACAAAGAGAGCAGTTCAACCCGGATACTGCTCCCCTAACTGAAGCTAACTCTATTCGAATGAAGCGCGGTTGTCAAGCAACATGCTTGGGCGTCGTATCGTCCTAGCGGTACCCCTTTTGCGCAAAGCGCGCCCAACGTCTAGAATTGACAGTAGGAAGTTCTCAATCTCTGGTGGAGGCGATGACACAAGAAACCATCCCCGTACCTACTACCGACATCGACGAGGAGCTGCGGGGCAACCTGCTCCTCTCCTCCGTCGACCAGGTGCTGAACTGGGCCCGCAGCTCCTCGCTATGGCCCGTGATGTTCGGCCTCGCTTGCTGCGCCATCGAGATGATCGCCACCGCCACCTCGCGCTACGACATCGCCCGCTTCGGCGCCGAGGTGTTCCGCGCATCGCCGCGCCAAGCCGACCTGATGATCGTGGCAGGCACCGTCACCTGGAAGATGGCGCCTGCGGTGCGCCGGATCTACCTGCAGACCGCGGAGCCGCGCTGGGTCATCGCCTTCGGTGGCTGCGCCACCATGGGCGGTCCCTTCGCCTTCGGCTACAGCACCCTGCCCGGCGTCAACCTCGTCATCCCTGTCGATGTCTACGTGCCGGGCTGTCCGCCACGGCCTGAATCGCTTCTCCAGGGGCTGATGCTGCTCCAAGACCGGATCATGCAAGCAGGCCGAACCGGCCAGCGCAAGCGACCGGAACCCGACGGCGACTTCAGCCCGTACCTCCTCCCGGAGGACCCCATTCGTCTAGAGCTGGAGTCCCTCTTCCCGCCCTACGGCACGGCCGAGGACGCGGCTGGCACGACAGCCGGCTAGATCACCACCCTCTCCCCAGCTCCGAGACGAGTACGCGTGTTCGTCGCGTCTGCCGCGCCCTCTGCGCGCTGAAGCTCCGCTCACCAACGGTCGAACATTAGGATGCACACCCATCGTCAAGCAAAAGGAGCGACTCATGCTGCGCAGAATCAGCCTTGCCTTTCTACCACTGGCCTTCCTGGCCGCCGCCTGCATCGGTGGCGGCAGCGAGAGCGCCACCGATGAGCGCGCCACGCCGGAACCGACTTCGCCGCCGCCCGTCTCCAGCAGCGCCACGTACACACCCGAGCCGACCTCGCCACCACCCGCCTCCATCAGCGCCACAGACACGGTGGAGCCTGGCGGAGCAGCCAACGCCCTCCTAGAAGGCCTCAACCCCCTCCAGCTTCTGGACAGCTTTGGTCAGCAACCGACCTCACAACAAGTGGACCCCTCCCTCAAAGCGGCGCTGTTGGATGCCGACGATCTACCGGCCGGTTTCGTATCGCTCGGCCAGTCCACGCTCACCATACCCGGCGACATTGGCCCAATGGAGATGGCGGCCAGCCAGTTCGTGATCGGCGATCTGGAGGGTGACTTCGGGGGGATGGTGATGTCGGCGGTCATGTCCCTCCCGCCGGAAGCTCTCGCCGAGCTAGGCGATTTGAGCGATCTGGAAGCGGCCATGCAAGCAGAGTTTTCCCAGGGAATAGCGGAGGCTGAACAGCTAGGCCTATCCTTGGGTGATTTTCGGTTGCTGGACGCCTCGGGCCTAGGCGATGGCGGTCTCGGCATGCACATGGAGCTCGACTTCGGGGCGCTCCTGGACGAGCTGGCTACGGCCTTCGATGCTCCTGAGGAGGAGATCCCCGCCGCCGGCTTCGTCATCGAGATGTACATGTTCCTCCGCGGTGAACAGATGCTGATCGTCATCGTCATGGAGACGTTGGGCCAGTCGACCGGCGTGGATGCGCGGGAGCTGGCAGAGACGATGGACGCGAAGGCGGCCGCCGCTTCCTGACCGGCCGTTCGATGATTCACGCTGAAGGCCGGTCTCGAGACCGGCCTTCGTCATGTATGGCTAGTGTGCTGCGGCCTCTCGACTCGCCCTCCCTTAGTACCGAAACCAGACCTTCCCCACGATCAGCTCCCGGCCCACCGGCCCGAAGTGGCGGCTATCCGTGCTGCTCTGCGGGTTGTCGCCCAGCACCAGCCAGCCGTCCGGCCCGGCCTCGCTATCGATGCGCTTGATCAGCAGCCGATCGGGCCGGCGCGGGTCGCGCACGACCACGAGGTCGCCCGGCCGCGGCTTGGAGAACCAGTAGGCAGCCTTATTGACCACCACCCGCTCTCGCGGCGAGAGCGCCGGCGACATGCTCTCCCCCTCGACCTGATAGCGGGCGAAGGGGAGCAGCGCGCCTAGTTTCGGCAGCATGGCTACCGGCAGGCTGTCGCTCAGGAGCTACGGCGCCGGGTAGACGGACTCTCCGCCTACGGCCTGGCGCGAAGGCTGGCGCTGGACGGAGGCGCCCTTGCTGGTCCAGAAGGCCTCGGCGAACGTCTGCACGGCCGCGAGCAGATCCTCCGCCGCCTGCATGTTAACCTCCTGCCTGTTCTTCCCGGCCAGCTTCATGATGTTCCAAACGTTGGTGTGCAGGTCAGGGGCCTTCTCCAGATGCTCCGGCTTAAAGTAATCGCCCCAGATGATGCGCACCTCTTGCTTGACCAGCTCCGCGTGCTCTTCCTTGACCGCGATGTAGCGGGAGAGCGAGTTGTGCCAGGCAGCGCTCTTCGCCTGGTCACCTGGCCCAGGAGCATCGCCTAGATCGCTGATGAGCTGGTTCATGCGCACCACCGTCTGCGCCCCGATCTGGGCAACGTGCGGATCGTAGATGCCGCAGGGGATGTCGCAGTGGGCGGATACCGTCTCGGGCGGGGACAGACGGTCGATGAGACGAAGCGAGGAACGAAGCAGAGACTTCATAGCTACCTCCATGCAACTGATATACGGGCGTACCGCCGCAGTGTAGCAGAGGAAGTTTCGACTGTAAATACCGTGTAGGCCGAGAGGCCGAAACAGGCCGTGCCTACGCCGCAGCGCGCTCGTCCAGCAGCCGCGTGCCCGACTCGGCGAACACGGCTGTGAACGCATCGACGCAGCGCGGGTCCAACTGCGACCCGCGGACGCGCAGGAGCTCCGCCATCGCCTCCAGGTGGCTCACGCCCTCGCGGTACGGCCGCTTCGACCGCATCGCATCGTACGTGTCGGCTACAGAGATGATGCGCGATAGCTGAGGGATCTCCTCGCCCGCGAGGCCATCGGGATAGCCATCGCCATCGAATCGCTCGTGGTGGGCTTTAATTACGCCGGCCAGGGGGCGCAGCGCCGTCACTTTCTCGGCGATCTCGTAGCCGCGCACGGTGTGTGTCTTAAGCAAGTCGAACTCCTCGTCGGTGAGGGGGCCGGGCTTCGCCAGGAGCGAGCCTGGGATGCTGATCTTGCCCACGTCGTGCACCTCAGCGGCGAGCACGAGCGATCGCAGCTCACTCGAGGAGAGGCCCATTCGCTTGCCGATAGCGAGCGCGTAGCCCGAGACGCGGCGGACGTGGCCGAACGTCTCCACATCCTTCGCCTCCACGGCGTCGACCAGCTCCAGGATGGGAGCATCGAGCCCGCGGTTGAGCTGGGCGAGCGCGTTGCGCATCGACAGCGCGTCCGCGATGGCGCGCAGCGAGCCGGATCGCCGCACCTCTATCGCCCAGCCGGCGAAGAGGACGGCGAAGGCGATGCCGTAGAGGCCGTGGTAGAGCCACCAGGAGACGTGCCACGCCGGGCCCCAGAGCAGGATCGCCGGCACCTGTAGCAGCAGCACCAGCGTCGCCACCATGGCGATCTGGGACGGCAGCCGCGCGAAGACGTACGCCTGGTAGTAGCGCCAGGCGGCGAAGCCGAGGAGACCGGCCGAGGCGAATCCCATGCTGAGCTGGACGCTCCGCTCATCGATCGGCGCCCAGTCGAGCCAGGACTCGACGG
Source organism: Chloroflexota bacterium (assembly GCA_022570885.1). GTDB lineage: Bacteria > Chloroflexota > Dehalococcoidia > DSTF01 > RBG-16-68-14 > JACZTE01. Next base: position 7,073 of record JACZYW010000080.1, read on the forward strand.
TGAAGCTCAGAGTGATGTAGGCGATGACCGCAGCGACCCCCACCCCGACGAACGCCCTGCCGTTGCTCTCGATCAGGCGCTCGACGCGGGCAGGCAGACCGACGACGCTGATCGCCACGAATGCCGCGCCCGCCGACACGCTAAGCCAGGCAGAGACGGCGAGCGAGGCGTGGTACTCATCGACGATGAAGCCGGGCGTGGCCAGGCCATGCACGGCGAAGATGCCGGCGATGCTGAAAAACGCCAAGCCGAGGAAGAGAAGCCTCGTCTCACGCAAGGTGCGCGCCGAGGCGATGACGATCGCGCAAGCGACGGCCGCTGCCAGCGCCGTGACGCCAACAGCGTAGAAATGGAAGGTGAACCACATGACCGGCGGGTCGAGCTGTGGCAGGGCACGTAGCAGCGCGAAAGCGACCATCGGCGCCGCCAGCGCCGCGATCCCCAACCCGGCCAGGATCGTCCTTCTGCGTTCTGTTATCACCTACTCGTATACCCTTAGGGATTATCGGTAGGCGAGCCGTTTGGCTGTAGGCTATGGGCCAGCGGCGCTATTGGCAGTGTGGCAGAACAGGTTGCCCTTCTCGAGCAAGAAGGGAGGCGTCTCAGGGCAGGCGAAAGCGCTGTCCGGGCCTGCGCTTTCGCGGAGCATCCAGATCGTGTACGTCCCGCCATCGGAGACGTACCAATACCCGTTGGCCAGAGGATCGCCCAGAGGGTCTTGCAGCAGCTCCGTCTGTTCTTCGTCCAGCACCCGCTTCAGCTCGCATCCCTTATCCAGATCCTCGAACACGCAGAGGCTCTGAGTCTGGCCCTGGGTGTTGGGGTACTCGCCGAAGCGCTCGAGATAGACGGTCAGGGCGATCTGGAGCAGCGACATCTCTCGAATGCGCAGGGCATCGCGCTCCTGCGCGTCGGCCCCGCTTGAGAGCGTCGGCGTGACGAACGGCGTCACCGTCGGGAGCGGCGGCAGCGTGGGGAAGACGACCGCGCCCGGCGTCAGCGCGATGCCCTCGCCGAGGAGCGGCGGGGGCTTCGCGTCGCCGCCCGTGGCCAAGTCGGTGATGATGATCGCCGCCACGACGACGAGGAGGAGCGTGCCCAGCAGCGCGAACTGCACGGGGGCCTGGCGCAATCGCGCCATCAGCCCCGCCGCCTCCGGCGAACGCTCAGGTCCCGCTTCATTCATCATGGCATCGACACATGGCTACGGAGCAACACTCACCGTGAGCGGGTTGGGAGTACCCGCCACGTGGTAGATCACGGTCTGCGGATTCGCATAGACGGGCTCCAGCGAGCGGCCCACCAGCGAATCGAACTTGGCGATGCCCTCAGCGGGATAGAAGAAGCGCTCCAACTGGCCGACGATGACGTAGCTAATGCCGTATTTGACCAGAATCCGCTCCGCCGCCGCTGCATCCGTCGTCGAATAGAAGGTGGTGATGTCTTGCGCCCGCTCCCCCACGCCGGAGGCGAACTTGCCGCGCTGCTGTATCTGGTGGAAGTCCCAGCCCAGCACCGTCGGCAGACCGGTGTTGATCGAGATGCGCGAGCGCGTGGTTTGGTAGGGGCCTGTCGCGATCCCTTCGATGATGACGGGCGAACCCGCGACGTTTTCGCGCAGCCATAGGATAGCGTCGTAGTCGTACTTGAACTCGATAGTCTGCCCCTGCCACCCGTATTGCCCCGTCTCCATGAAGGCGAGGCCGTTGTTGGTAAACCCGCCGGCCGCTACCGGCTCGCCCGCGACGGTGGTGTCGACGAAGCGATCGGGCAGGCGCACTCGCCAGCGCGTCGCCTGGATCGGGTAGGCGAGCACCGCTACCAGCAGGATCGCCAGCATGACGCCGAAGGCCAGCCGTGGCACGGCGATCGACGGCCTGTCGAGCTTCGCGGAGAACCACTCCCCGATCGATGTCCAGCGCTCCGCCAGCGCCGCCGCCAGGTACCATACCGAGAACGACGAAGCGAGCGCGAGCAGGATCCAGATCTGCAGGTAGAACTTGAAGACGGTGTTCTGTCGGCCGATATCGGGGTTGAGAACGGCGATCTCGACAGCCGCGCTGAGCAGGAGCGCCAACCCGATCAGGCCGAGCACCAGTAATCGAATGTGCGTATCGGGCCGGCGGCTGCGTAGCTCATCCCACACCAGGAGGATCACGACGGCGAGGCCGAAGAGCGAGAAGGCGGCGACCGGGATCGTGTTGGTGAAGATCTCGTTGAGGAAGGTCTCCGCTGAGAGGCCGGTGACCTCGATCCCGGGGACGAAGCCCGATGCCGGGCCGGCGAAGCCGACGGCCAGCGTCGTCGCGACGAGCACGCCCATACTGGTCGAGACGAGCGCGAGGAACGACCGGGCAGCGCCGTGCCGGCGGACGAATCGATAGGAGAAGAACGTCAGCATCGAGCCGGCCATGAAGATGAACAGCCCGAAGTGCGAGAGGTACTGGTGGAAGGGCGTGCGAGGTAGACCCTCGGGCATCGCCTGGAAGCCGGTGGCGGGCAGCGCGTAGTTGCTGCTGAACGGCTGGAAGAAGGCCAGGCTCAGCAACGCCAGCAGACCGCCCAGGAGCGCAGTCCGGCGCAGCATCGCGAGATCGAAGCCGCCCGCACGCACACGCTCGGCGAGGACGACCGCGGCCAGGCCAGCGATGAGGTAGGTCGGATAGTCCCAGGAGTTCGTCCAGCGCGTGGCGCCCAGCACCAGCCCCAGCAGGGCGACCAGCCCGACTACCGGCAGCAGCCGTTTCCATCGGCCCGATGAAGAGCCGCCGCCCCTCGCCTCAGACTTCGCGCCCATGATCAGCGCCAGCCCGAGGCTGAGCGAGAGGATCGTGAACGGGATCGCCATCAGGTGGGCGTGCAGATCGGCGAAGAGGAAGGTGAAGTACGGGAACTCGGTGATCGCGTTGTTGCCCGGGTCGGTCTTAATAGCGCGGCTGGGGTCCCAGTAGTCGTAGCGGCCCAGCTCGCCGCCGCCGAAGACGAGCTCGGCGCCACCGCCGATGACGGCGGGGACGTACTCGACGAACGGCACGTCGGTTTGCCAGGGGCTGATCGCCTCTAGCTGGTTTTTCATCAGATTCGCGCTGTTCAGGTTGCCGGCGATCAGCACTAAGAACACGGCCAGCAGCCCGGCCAGCACCGCCGTCCACGGCCCGATGCGGAGCCAGCCCGGCCGGCGGCGGATCATCCGCCGCGACGCCTCCGCCAGGTTGTACCCCAGCGAGAACGTGGCAGCGACGCTAATCGAGAAGAAGAGCGGCACGGCCAGGTTGAAGGCTACTTCGGGCAGAATGCCGGTGATCTTGATCAGGTTCCCCGTCATGAATTGGCCGAAGTAGTAGTAGTTGATGTAGCCGCCACTGAACCACGGGTCGTACGGCGGCAGCGTGGTGCTGCGGGTGACGGCGTTCAGGTAGGCGAAGTCCATCGGCTTCTCGCCGCCTCGAGCGGTATGCCAGAGGTCGGGGTTGTCCATGCGGATGAAGTAGAAGACCAGGAACGCCACCAGGAAGAGCACCTCTCCGAAGAGGATCATCCGCCAGTGCTGCCGCAGGTACTCCCACAGCCGGTCGCGCATCAGCCACGCCGCCACGCTCCCGCCCAGCACCAGCACAACGAGGACCGCGATGGCGGAGCCTCGTGTGAAGTCGAAGAGCTTGAGGCTGGTTCCCAGCCAGACCGGATAGGCCAGCGCGAGGAGGCCTAGCGGCTTCGTCAGCAGGTAGCCGCCGTCCGGCAGGCCGCGGAAGAGCACCACGGCCAGCGGCACCATCGCCAGCGCGGCGAGCTGGATCACCAGGAGCCACGTGATCAGCGGGAAGCGGTTCGTTAGGCTACCGGGATCGAAGAGTTCGCTCCACGTCC
>JACZYW010000081.1 GCA_022570885.1 Chloroflexota bacterium
GACGCCGCCGATGCGGCGTGGCGCGCGCTACAGCAAGAGGCGCCGAACGGCTACTATGGCCTGCGCGCTGCCGTCCTTCTGGGCGATGCGCGTGCAACGTTGCAAGACGCCGGACTGGACGAAGCGAAAGAGCCGGGCTGGGCGGAGATCGAAGCGTGGCTGGCGGATAGCACCGGCGACGACCCGTGGGCGGCGCTGGAGGCGCTGCTCTACAGCCGGCACTGGGGGCTGGGGCAGGAGCTGCTCGCGCTCGGCATGAACCGGCGGGCGGGCGGCGAGTTCCGGCTGCTGCTGAATACTGCCGGCAGCAACCCCGCCGTTCTCTATCAGCTCACGCGCTTCTTCCACTCGCTTGGTCTAGATGACCTATCGGCGCGCGCCGCCACGCGGTTGCTGCGGGCCGTCCCATCGGAGGATGCCGGCGATGCCCCGGCCGATCTCTGGCGGCTGGCCTATCCCGCGCCGTTCCTGCCGGTGCTGCGAGAGGCCGCCGATGAGACAGGGACGCCCGACGTGCTGCTGCTGGCGCTCGTCCGCCAGGAGAGCTTCTTCGACCCGCTGGCCGGCTCCACGGCGGGCGCTCTGGGGCTGACGCAGGTCATCGCTCCGACGGGCGAAGACATCGCCCGCGACCTGGCGGTGGCTGACTTCGAGCCTGAGGATCTCTACCGTCCAGCGCTGAGCCTGCACTTCGGCGCCCACTACCTGCGGCAGCAGCTGAACGGCTTCGACGACACCTTCTACTACGCGTTGGCCGCCTATAACGGTGGCCCGGGCAACGGCCAGCGCTGGCGCGATGCCGGCGCGGGCGATATCGACCGCTTCGTCGAGGAGATCAGCTTCGGAGAGACGAAGGCCTTCGTGAAGCTAGTATCGGAGAATCTGGCTCGCTACCGCCAGCTCTACCAGGGGCTGGCCGCGCCGGCCCTCCCCGGCGACGAGCCGTAGGCTTCCGGGCTGGCTGCTAGGCAGCTTGCTCGCTGGGGCGCGCCTTCGGCTTGCGCGGCAGAGCGTTTCGCTTGTGCAGGCGCACCAGCGCTTCGACCACCTTGGGGTTGAACTGACTGCCGGAGCAGGCGACGATCTCCTGCACGGCCGCGTCGAAGGGGCGGCTCGCTCGGTAGGGCCGGTCGCTCACCATCGCGTCGAAGGCGTCCGCGACGGTGACGATGGTGGCGGCCTCCAGGATCGCGTCCCCCGCCAAGCCTTCAGGGTAGCCGGAGCCGTCCCACCGTTCGTGATGAGAGCGCGCCACGGTGGCGGCAAGCTCAAACCCGCCGTGGCTCTCTAGGAATTCAGCGCCCCACACCGTATGTTGTATCAAGACCTGCCATTGCTCATCGGTTAGTTTCCCGGGTGTGGATAGAATGTGATCCGGCACGCGGTTCTTGCCAATGTCGTGGAGCACCGCGGCCATCCCCACCTCCTTGGCGCTCTCCTCGTCGTAGGAGAGTTCTAGCGCCAACGCTTCCGCGAGGTCTCGAACTCCTCGCAGATGGTGGCCGGTGGTCCCGTCGTGCGCCTCAGCGGAGGCGGCGAGCAGCAGCACTGCCTCTTCCCGCGCTTGGGCGAGGTGCTCCGACGTCGACTGGAGTTCGTCAAGGAGCGTCGACATGCGCACGACGGACGTGATCTGAGTGGCTATGGCGGTCAGAAACTCGATGTCTCCTGCGCTAAAGGCGTCTTTTCGCTTGCTGGCAACCGACAGCGCGCCTATCATGTCGTCCTCCCAGAAAAGAGGTACGACGACTGCGGACTGAAGCTCTGCCGCTCGTAGCACGGCGAGTTGCACTTCCGTTAGGCGCTCGTCGTTCTGGGGATCCTCCACGATCAACGCGCGCCGCGTCGACTTGATGTGCCGCAGGATCGGCTCGTCTTCCATCCGCCGCTGTTGCGATTGCCAGGCGTCTGTCACTTCGTCGGGCACGCGGGAAAAGGTGTTGCGGGCAGTGGGAAGGCCGGCGGCATGGGCGAACACATCTACGTTCACAGCGTCGTACCCCGCACCCACCGACAGTCGGTGTGCGACCAGGCGAAGTTTGTCCTCCATCGTGCCGCTCGCGGTGAGGAGTGGTATGATCTGGCCAATCATCGCTGCGGCGCGTTCACCACCCAGGGTTCGCGATGGGCTCAGCTCCCCAGGTCCGACGGGCCGCTGCCGTTTCGCGGCATACATGGCGCTGTCCGAGAGCTTGATCAGCTCCTTCACCGTCGCAGCATCTTCTGGGTAGACCGCGAGGCCAAGGCTGGCCTGGACGGGTACCTTTGTGCCGGAGTCCGCATCGGTGATGCGCACGTCTGCCAGCTTGGCGGACACCACGTCGCAATAGATCTCAGCCGCGCGCCGGTCCGCGCCCGGCAGCACCACGACGAACTCATCGCCGCCGTAACGGCCGACGATAGCGCCGTCCCGGGTGAGCGCAGTGGCGACCGCTACGAGAGTTTCGTCGCCCGCCTGGTGGCCGTAGCTGTCGTTCATGGCCTTGAGGCCGTCCACATCGATCATCACCACGGCGTGGGGACCGGCGTCGTCGCCATCGACGAGGGTGCGCAGCTCCTCGACGACCGCCGCGTGGTTGAGCACACCGGTGAGCGGGTCGCGCCGTGCCCGATCACGCTCCGCCTCCAGCGCCTGCTCCAGCTCTCTCTCCGCCTGCTTGCGTTCCGTGATGTCCCTAATGGCGCCCCCGCTTCCGGCGAAGGTGCCGTCCGGATTGCGAAGGAGACGGGCGCTGATCGAGGTGTCTATGACGCGGCCATCCCCGGTCTTGAGGCGGATCTCGTAATCGGTGACCTCGCCGTGCTCGATAAGCGCATTCACGAGCTGCGTTCGTTCCTCGCGATCTTCGTAGACATCTAGCACGGAGGTGCCGATGAGTTCCTCTCTGGTGTAGCCGAATCGCGTCACGGAGGGGCTGATCTCGGTGATGATGCCGGTTTCGTTCGTCTGGTAGAAGATATCCTGGACGTTCTCGAAGATCGTCCGGTACTTCTCCTCGCTGGCCCGCAGCGCCTCTTCCGCCTGCTTGCGCTCGGTGATGTCGTCTAAGACGGCTAGGGTTCGGACTACATTGCCCTCGAGATCGCGCTCGACAATAGCGGAGAGGAGAACATCAACGATCTCGCCGTTTTTCTTTACAAACTGATAGGCAACGTCCTTAACCCTACCTGTCTTCCAGAACTTGGGCAAACTGACCGTCTCTGCGTACTGCCTCGACTCAGCCGTTAGGAAATCAGTGGACTTTCGTCCGATGACTTCGCTCCGTTCGTAGCCGAGCACCTCCAGCCACCGATCGCTGACCTCAACGAGTCGGCCGCTTGCGTCGATTGAATGCAACATGCCGGGGGTCTTCGTGTAGAAAGACCGATAGCGCTCCTCGCTCTCGCGCAGCGCCTCTTCCGCGCGCTTGCGCTCGCTGATGTCCTGCTTGATGGCGATGAAGTGACAGAGCTCCCCGCACTCATCACGCACCGGAGTAATGGTTTGCTCCTCGGTATACAGACTGCCGTCCTTACGTCGATTGATGATCTCACCGTGCCAAACCTGTCCGGAAAGGATCGTCTCCCAAAGATCCTGGTAGAACGATTGATCCTGCTTGCCCGACTTGAGGATGCGCGAGTTTTGGCCGATGGCCTCCTCGAAGGCGTAGCCGGTGAGGCCGGTGAAGGCTGGGTTCACCCACGTAATGCGGCCCTCACGGTCGGTGATCACGATGGCATTGGCGGCGGATTCCAGTGCGCCGCTTTGCAAGCGCAGCGCCGCCTCCGCCTGCTTGCGCTCGGTGATCTCCTGGCGCAGCTCGGCGGTCCGTTCCGCTACCCGGCTTTCCAGCCTCTCGTTAGCCTGTTGCAGCGCCGCCTCCGCCCGCTTGCGCTGCAGAACCACGCCCAACTGTGATGCGACCGCCGAAACGAGTTGGACCATTCGCTCGTCCTCTTGGCGGGACTGCAACATGAAGAACACGAGAACAGCGAACACCTGGCCATCGATGGTGATAGGAACCCCCAGCGCGGCTTTGAGGCCGGCTGCCGCCGCAATGCGGGCCCGAAGAAAGAACGTGTCTCGAGCTATCGAAACGTCCTCGATCCACTCCGGCTCCTTCGACGACCAGACCCGGCCGGGGAGGCCGGTGTTAGGCGCAAAGGTAATCTCCTCGCTTAACTGCCTGAATTCCTCCAGACTCGTCGTGCTGGAGCACCATTCCGGGCTGCATTCCAGAGCTGTTCCATCGGGGCGTGGAACCCAGGCCTCTCCAAACTCCCACCCGGCGGTCTCACACATCTTGGATACCGCAACCTCCAGCGCCGAGTCGAAATCCTGGGCTTCGCTGATCGTCTGGGTCATCGTTAGCAGGAGGCGGATTTCCTCCTCCGTCCGCTTGCGCTCGGTGTCTGTCCGATCTAGTAAGTTGGAGATTGCCCAAACCACAACTGCCAAAGTAACGATGATCGTCACCACAAGGAGTGACAATCCAAACTCGGTACGGTAAAGCCCTGCTTGTTGGCCCTGCAAGCTCAACCAGCCCAGAATAGGCGGGATGACGATAGCGATAGGCAACAGAAGACGCGCGACGAGGCCACCAGCAGTATCGCTGGTGACTACAGCCATCAGCCCGCGATCTGGATGCGCGGAAAAGATGCCGGCGCACAGCATGAAGAACATCAACGCCGTGTGCAACGCCATTGACGAGAAGGGGTCGAAGGCGTACAGGGATCCGGCGTCGTAGGTGTAGCCGATAAGACCCAGCAGGGAGACCAAGACCACTGTGAGCGTGAGGAACTCGGCGAGCCGATGGCTGCCGCGGGTGCCCACGTTCAGAAGCAGGAGGGCGGAGCCCACCAGCAGAAAGCCTAGTGCGGTACTACCCGAAGGCCGGCCAGGGTGAGATGATCCAGGCGCCTCATCACGGAACAGCAGTTCGTCGATGCCGAGGTTCCAGCCAACCAGATATTCGCTGATGGTGAGCAGGCCTATCAGGGCCACCATGAAAGCGGCAACTTGCGCGATGAGCCGCCGTCCCCGATCTGCCCCTCCCGTCCCCAACAGCCACAGCGACACGCCAGCCAGGACGAAGGCCAGCGCCGTGTTGGCCGTCATGGTGGCCAGGCCGGGGGAAACGCTCTTTAGGGCTGCGATGTCGAGCATCCACGCGACGAGAACGAGGAAGCCCACAAGGATGACGGCAGCACTCGCAGCCTGCGAAAACCACTTGACCCGAGAGACCACACGAGAATCGGATTGCGTAGTCACTCCCTGATTTGCTTCGGTCACGCGGCTCCCCCCTTGTCGGTTATCGCTACATTCATCCCTGGCGTCCGGCCGTTGCCACCATCGCCGCCAGTGGCGAGCAGATTCCATAGTTCGTGGACGATGGCGGCGTGGTTGAGCAATCTGGCCAGCGTCAGCGTGACCAGTATGACGAAGCCTATGGCCGGCCTGGTGGCGAACGACTGGCGCGGACCGAACCAGCGAGCAGCTCGCTGATTGCCCACCTCTCGCGCGGCTGCTAGCCGCTCTTTGTTGCGGCTGGTCATCGGCGCTCTCCTGATCCTAGCCTTGTAGCCTTGGCCGAGCTCCGCCCGCGTTCTTGCTGCCTGAGGATCTCGAGAAGCTCGTCAGCGGGCACGGGCCTGCTCAGCAGGTATCCCTGGAACTCATCGCACTCCTGCTCCCTCAGAAACGCGAGCTGCTCCTCAGTCTCTACCCCCTCGGCGATCACGGTGTGGTTTAGGTTGTGCGCCATCGCGATGATCGTGGCGGCGATCGCCTTGCTGTCCGGGTCGGTCGTCAGATCGCGGATGAACGACTGGTCGATCTTCAGCGCGTCGATCGGGAAGCGCTTCAGGTAAGCGAGGGAAGAGTGGCCGGTGCCGAAGTCATCGAGCGCGATCTGCACCCCCAGGTCTCGTAAGTCACCCAGGATCTTCATGGCGTGCTCCACGTCGCTCATGGCCACGCCTTCGGTGATCTCCAACTCGAGACGCCTGGGATCGAGACCGGTATCGGCCAGCACCGAGGCGATGGCCTCCATCGGACTTCCATGCTGGAACTGCCGCGCTGAGAAGTTCACCGCCATCCGCAATGGCGGCAGGCCCGCGTCCTGCCAGGCTTTCGCTTGCGTACAGGCTGTGCGGAGCACCCACTCGCCCAGCGGAACGATCAGTTCGCCCTCTTCCGCCACGGCGATGAATTCTCCGGGAAGGAGCAAGCCCCGCTCTGGGTGTTGCCAGCGTACGAGGGCTTCCACGCCGATGATCTGTCCGGTGCGAATGTTCTGCTGCGGCTGGTAGTAGACGACGAACTCTTCGTTCCGCAACGCCCGCCGCAGCTCCTTCTCCAGCGCCAGCCGCGCGGCGACTTCGGCGTTCATGGCGGGGCTGTAGAGCTGGAAGTTGTCTCTGCCCTGATCCTTGGCGCGGTACATGGCCATGTCGGCGTTCTTCAGCAGCGCCTCGCCATCTTGGCCGTCGTTGGGCCAGACGGCGATGCCGATGCTGGCCGTCACGACGAACTCGCTGCGGCCAAGCGTCCAGGGTTGCCTGAAGCTATTGAGGATTCTCCGGGCGACATCGAGTATGGCCTCCTCGCGATCGACTTCCGGCAGAAGGATGGTGAACTCGTCGCCGCCCATGCGGGCCACGGTATCGCCGTCCCGCAGGAGGTTCGTGAGCCGTTTGCTGGCGCTTTGCAGTAGTTCGTCGCCCAGGTTGTGCCCAACGGTGTCGTTCACCGTCTTGAACCGATCCAGGTCCAGGAACATCACGACCAGCCGTTGGTGCTTGCGACGCGCCTGAGCCAGCGCACGATCGAGTTGGTCCTCGAACAGCCGCCGGTTAGGCAGCCCGGTCAACTCGTCGTAGTACGCTTGGTGCTTGATCGTCTCCTCGGCTCGCTTGCGCTCGGTGATCTCCTTATCCAGCTCATTGCGAGAAGCGGTGGTCGTGGCCAGATTCGCGGCCATAAGGTTGAAGGCGACGGCCAGCTCCCCGATTTCATCATGGGTGTCGACGTCGATTCGGTGCGCGAGGTTGCCGCTGCCGATCTCCTCTGCGCCCGCTACCAGTTTGCGAATGGGCTTGGTTATCCCTCGCCCTATGGCAAACGCCATGCCCCCGCCCACGATGAAGCTGCCGATGAGCACGGTGAGCAGCGTTCCGTGGGCGAAGCTGATGCTCTTGTCGGCCTTGCCCTTTGCGCCGGCAAAGCCCGCCTGCGTGAGCACCTGGATCTCATCATGCAGGAGCGTGTTCATGTCTCTCCGGACCGTGACGAAATCGGCCAGCGCTAGCTCTTGCTCCTTGTCCAGTTCGATGATCTCCTTAGCGAGCGTCGCGCTCTCGTCGAAGAGGACGTGAACGTCCGCCGCCCATTGCCGCTCTTGCGAGGAGAGGTCTAGACCTTCGTAGACGGCGATAAAGCGTTCGAAGTCCTGCTCGCCGTCGGATACCTGCTCCGCATACGCTTCCTGGTGGGTACGAAGGTAATTCCCTACGCCTTTAGCGATGCCGTTGGCGTTGTTTACCATCTCGTGAGTTGCCTGAACTTTCAGAGAGCCATCGGGGTCGCCGGGAGTGTCAGAAACCTGGATCTCTCTGTCCAGGAGGACTTCCATCTCGCCGAGACTCGTAAGAAATGCCTCCATCTTTGTCGCCTGTTCATCCTCGATGCTGATCAGCGTGTCGGCGAGCGCGGTGAATCTCTCGTAACCCCGAGCGACCTCAGCCGCCAGCGCGTTCTCCTCCTCATCGTGCCCCTGGGTAAGTTCGTAAAACTGTTGCTGGAACCGCCCGAAGTCCTCGGCTTCGTCCTCGATCTGCTGGAGGTGCTGCGGATCGCGATCGTTGAGATAGCCGAACACGGCGAAGCCGGTGCCGATCAGGTTGATCTCCATCTCGGAGGCCGCGGCGCTCTCCGGCTCTTCGATCTCCGTGATCTTGCTCAGATTCGCATCGATCGTCCGCAGGCTGCGGTCAATGATGAGTCCGGTGATAACGAGGAGAAGCAGAAGCACGCCGAAGCCGATCGATAGCTTCCAGCCTATCGTCAGGTTGAACGAACGCAGGGCGGCCGCCGAACGCGCCTTGACGCGACCGGCGATCGCTAGCATGCCTTTACGTTCCGATTCGCTTCGCACGCATTACTCTCCACTTCGCATGGCAATAGCACACACGCCCTGCGGGTTCGCAGGACGGGCGCTATATGAAAGTATCGGCAGTATCTAGGGGAGACGTTATGCAAGAATAGTGGAAATCGATGCTTGGGCGAGGGTGTGAGCTAGCCCTAGCCCCTAGTGCCCCTCCAACATGATGGGATGTATAAGCCACCCTGAGCTTGTCGAAGGGAGCGGGATGCTTCGACAGGCTTCGTCCTGAGGCTCAGCCCGAAGGGCTCGGCTACCGAATGCTGCCTCAAATCGGGCGAAGGTCGGTAGGTGAGTTAGTCTGTAGGTGGACGCGTGTAGGGGCGGTGCTGTAGCCCTGCTATCAGCTCCACCACCATGCGCTTCCCGGCCACGTCTACCTGTTTCACGATCGTATCGATGGCGGGGATGAGCAGCTCGCCCTCCGGGCTGCGCACGATGTAGACGTCGTTCGCGCCGGTGTCCAGTACCTCCTCAATCTGCCCCAGCGGTTGGCCGTCGCGGTCGACCACCGCCATGCCCAGGAGCTGGAAGCGGAAGTACTGGTGTTCCCCCAGGGCCCCCAGCTCCTCATCCGGCACCTCCAGCAGCAGGCCGCGTAGCTTCTCGGCCTGCTCTGGCGTCTCGACGCCGTCCAACTCCAGCAGGAGCGCCCTGCGGTGTTGGCGGACGTGCCGAACGGTGTACGATGCACCGCCCGCCCAGACGATGGCGTCGGGCTGGAAGCGCTGGGGGAAGTCCGTCAGGGGCTCGATGGTGAGCTCGCCGCGCCGGCCTCGCGGAGCGCCCACCCAGCCGACGGCGACGAAGCCGGGACTGGGCTCGGGCAGCGGTCGTGATGCTGGCCGTCGGGGGGCGCGCTTGCTGGGCACCGGGCGGCCGGGGACGTCAGTCGCCGATGTCGAGACTGACGCGAATGTCGCGACGGGTGGCGGCTATCTTCAGCAAGGTGCGCATGGCGTTGGCGATCCGCCCTTGCTTGCCGATCACCTTTCCCATGTCGTTATCCGCGACGTAGAGGTGGTAGACGACCCAGTCGCCGTCCTGCCCCTCCTCCACTTCGACCTCGACGGCGTCCGGGTCTTCGACGATGGAACGAGCGAGGAACTCGACAAGCTCTTTCACGCCTCGGCCTTCTCTTCCTTGGCGGCCTCGGCCTTAGGTTCGTCTGCGGCCTCGGCCTTGGGCTCGTCGGCGGCCTTGGCCTTGGGCTCGTCAGCCGCCTCGGCCTTAGGCTCGCCAGCCTTCGCCTGCTTGGCCTCCTTCGCGCGCTCCTCGCCCAGCGCGATGCGCGCCTTCACCTCGTCGGGCAGTTCGGCGACGCCTTCGATGGCGAGGATCTTCGATACTCGCATCGAGGGCTGGGCGCCGCGGTCCAGCCAGAAGCGCGCGCGGTCGGAATTGAGGACGATGGTCGATGGGTTGTCGAGTGGGTGGTAGTGGCCGATCACCTCGACGTACCGGCCATCGCGCGGCGAGTGCGAGTCGGCCACGACGATGCGGTACGACGGCTGCTTCTTCTTGCCCACCCTTCGGAGTCGGATACGGAGCACGAGAACCTCCTATCGCCGGAGAAGCTTGAGCAGGTCGGGGCCGTGTCCGGAGGCCGCAGCCTGCGCTAGCTTCTTCGCTTCTTTCCACTGGTTGAGGAGGCGGTTCACCTCCTGTGGCGTGGAGCCGCTGCCCAGTGCGATGCGCTTGCGGCGGCTACCGTTGATGATCTCAGGATGACGCCGCTCTTCCGGCGTCATGGAGTAGACGACCGCCTCTGCCTTGCCCCAGAAGCCTTCGTCGATTTCGTCCAGGTTGAGCTGCGACTTGACCGAGGCGAGGCCGGGGATCATATCCATGATCTGGCTGATGGGCCCCATGCGCTTCATCTGCTGGATCTGGATGATGAAGTCCTCTAGATCCAGGGTGTGGCTGCGCAGCTTCTTCTCGAGCCGCTGGACGTCTTCCTCGCCGATCGCCTCCGCCGCCTTCTCGACCAGGGTGAGGATGTCGCCCATGCCGAGGATGCGCGAGGCGAAGCGCTCCGGGATGAAGGCCTCCAGGGCGTCGGTCTTCTCGCCCACGCCGATGAACTTAATCGGCAGGCCGGTGACGGCTCGGATCGAGAGGGCGGCGCCGCCGCGGGCGTCGCCGTCCATCTTGGTCATGATGAAGCCGGTGATGCCCAGCGCTTCGTCGATCTCCTGGGCGATGTTCACCGCCTCCTGCCCGGTCATGGCGTCCACCACCAGCAGCGTCTCGCTGGGGGAGAAGCTATCGCGCAGCTCGCTCAGCCCCGCTGTCGCCTCCTCGATGTCGGTGTGGCCCGGGGTGTCGACGATGATCACGGTAGCGCCGAGGCGTTGCGCTTCTGCCAGGGCGGCCTTGGCGAGCGCCTTCGGCTTCGCGTCGCTATCGCCACCGGAGACGGCGATGCTGAGCTGGCGGCCCAGCGCCTGGAGCTGCTCGGCGCCCGCGACTCGCTGGGGGTCGGCGGCGACGAGCAGCGGCTTCTGCCCCTGCTTGCGCAGGTGGAGGGCGAGCTTGGCGGCGGTGGTGGTCTTGCCGGAGCCTTTCGGCCCCACCAGCATGATCGTGGTGGGCGGCTTGGCGGCGAACTCGAGGCCGGCCTGGTGTTCGCCCAGGATGCGCACCAGCTCCTGGTTGACGATGCCGATCACTTGCTGCGGGCCGCTGAGGCTCTTGAGCACGTCCTCGCCCAGCGCCCGCTCGCGCACGTTGGCGATGAACTCGCGGACGACCTTGAAGTTGAC
>JACZYW010000082.1 GCA_022570885.1 Chloroflexota bacterium
CGGGGAGGAGAGCTTCCGCGACGGGATAGACCTCACCAGCGACGAGTTCTTTCGACGGCTCAAGGAGAGCGCTGAGCTCCCCCACACATCACAGCCATCCGTCGGCGACTTCCAGGAGACCTACGAGCGGTTGGCGGCGGAGACGGAACAGATCCTTTCGATCCATCTGTCGGCGGGCTTCTCCGGCACGGTGGACACGGCGCGCCAGGCGGCGCGGGCGCTGATCGGCCGCTGTAGCATCGAGGTGATCGATTCGCGCACCGTCTCCATGGCGATGGGTTTCGCCGTCATCGCCGCCGCCCGCGCAGCTCGCGAGGGCGCCGGCCTGGAGGCCTGCGCCGAAGCCGCCCGCAGCACCATACAGCGCGGACAGCTCGCTCTCGCTCTCGACACGCTGGAGTACTTGCGGCGGGGCGGTCGCATCGGCCGGGCGACGGCGTTCCTAGGCAGCGTCCTCCGGCTGAAGCCGATCCTGACCATCCGCGATGGTGGCGCCCATCCCCTCACCCGCGTCCG
The DNA here is from genome assembly GCA_022570885.1 of Chloroflexota bacterium. Lineage (GTDB taxonomy): Bacteria > Chloroflexota > Dehalococcoidia > DSTF01 > RBG-16-68-14 > JACZTE01. The sequence continues at coordinate 517 of JACZYW010000082.1, forward strand.
CACCCGCCGGAAGGCGCTCGACGAGCTCTTGCGCCTCTGCCTGGAGCAAAACGATGTCGTCGAGGCAGCGGTGATGCACACCACCACCCCCGACGACGCTCGCCACCTGGCGGAGGAGATCGAGCGTCGCTGCGGCATAGCGGTGCATATCGGACGAATCGGGCCGGTGCTCAGCGTGCATGGCGGGCCCGGCACCATCGGCATCGCCGCAGTCCTCGCCGAAGAGCCCCAGCCTGCAGGCGAGACGAAGGAGGCAGGGTGACGCCCGCTCGGCGGCAGGCTATCGACAGCACTGAAGCGCTCGAACGGCTGCGCAAGGTACTAAAGCTGGAGCAGGCGAAGGGCCACGACAACAGCGCCGTCGTCGGCGGCCTCGACCGATTCTTGCGCAAGCTGCTGGAGGGCAACGGCCTCTCCCGCAGCTCGCCCGTCGCCCAAGCGATCAGCTCGCTGCCGTCGGGTGGCTACCGCGAGCTGCCGCCTGCGGAGCGAAGCCGCTGGCTGGCGGAGACGCTCGCCGCCGCCGGTCAGCCTACCACGGCGCGGGCGAACGTCGGACGGCAGCGCCCAGCCGCGCCGGTCCGCCAGCCGCCGCCGGGGCTCGATTCGCCGGTCACCGTCCTCAAGGGGCTCAAGTCCAGCCTGGCCGCCCGCTTCGAGAACTTGGGCGTCCGCACGGTCCGCGATCTGCTCTACCTCTTCCCCCGCCGCCACAACGACTTCGCCAGCCTGCGCCAGATCAGCGAGCTGACGCCGGGCGAGGAGGAGACGGTGCGCGTGCGGGTCTGGAGCGCTCGCGAGGCGTGGCTGGGCCGGCGGAAGGGCAGCCAAGCGACCGTCGGCGACGAGTCGGGCATGATGCAGGTCGTCTGGTTCAACCAGCCGTTCATCGCCCGCCAGCTACGCACGAACGCGGAGATCGTGCTCTCCGGCCGCGTCGGCCTCCACAAAGGCAGGCCCACCTTCGAGAACCCGGAGTGGGAGCTCTGGGAGCCCGGCGAGGAGCTGACCCACACCGGCCGCCTGGTACCGGTCTACCCCCTCACCGGCGGCCTCTCCAGCCGCACCGTTCGCCGCCTCAACCGCCAGGCGCTCGATAGCTACGCCGACGCCCTGACCGACCCGCTGCCGCCCTCGCTTCGAGAGCGGCTCGGGCTGATGGATGTCCAGCTCGCCGTGCGCCAGGCGCACTTCCCCGACAGCCACGAGACGCTCGATGAAGCGCGACGCCGCCTGGCCCTGGACGAGATGCTGCCCTTGCAGCTCTCGGTGCTGTTGCGCCGTCGGCAGTGGCAGCAGCCCGGCACCGCCGAGCCGCTCCCCCTGCCCCGCGAGCTGCGAAACGGCTTCCTCGAATCGCTCCCGTTCGCGCTTACCGGCGCGCAGGAGAAGACGCTGGGCCAGCTCCTCGACGACCTGGCGAAGGACATCCCCATGAGCCGCCTCCTCCAGGGCGACGTGGGCAGCGGCAAGACCGTCGTCGCCGCGGCCGGCCTGCTGGCCGCCGTCGCCAGCGGGAAGCAGGCCGTGATGATGGCGCCCACGGAGATCCTGGCCGAGCAGCACTTCCGCACTCTCTGCCAGCTCTTCGGCGCCGACCCGGAAGGCTCGCCGATGGTGGAGGGCGAGGTCGCGTACCTCGACAGGCCGCTGCGCATCGCCCTGGTCACGGGCAGCCTCCGGAAGAAGCAGCGGTCGGAGCTGTACGAGCGGATCGAAGCGGGCGAGATCGATATCGCGGTGGGCACGCACGCGCTGATCCAGGAAGGGGTCGCGTTCGCCCGGCTCGGCTTCGTCATCGTGGACGAGCAGCACCGCTTCGGCGTGATGCAGCGGGCAGCCTTGCGAGAGCGGTCGAGCGACAGTGAGACGGCCCGCTCAGTCCACATGCTGGTGATGACGGCGACGCCCATCCCTCGCTCGCTCTACCTCACCCTCTACGGCGACCTCGATGTCTCCGTCATCGACGAGCTGCCGCCGGGCCGGAAGCCGGTCGTCACCCGCTGGTGGCCGCCGGAGCGACGGGACGACGCTTACGTCTTCCTGCGCGGGCAGGTGGACGAGGGCCGCCAAGCCTTCGTCATCTGCCCGCTGGTGGAGGAATCGGCGTCGCTACAGGCGAAGGCGGCGGTACAGGAGTTCGAGCGGCTGGGCAGCCAGGTCTTCCCCGACCTGCAGTTGGAGCTGCTGCACGGCCGCATGTCGGGGCGCGACAAGGACGCCGCCATGCAGCGCTTCCGCGACGGCGAGGCGCAGATCCTCGTCTCGACCTCGGTGGTGGAGGTGGGCATCGACGTGCCGAACGCCAGCGTCATGCTGATCGAGGGCGCAGACCGCTTCGGGCTCGCCCAGCTACACCAGTTCCGCGGCCGCGTCGGCCGGGGCAGCGACCAGTCGTACTGCCTGCTCCTGGCGGAGAGCCCCTCGTTCGACGCGCAGCAGCGGCTGCGGCTGATGGAGGAGACCACCGACGGCTTCCGCCTGGCCAAAGCCGATCTCCAGATGCGCGGCCCGGGCGAGTTCTTCGGCACCCGCCAGTCCGGCCTGCCCGACCTGCGCGTCGCCAGCCTGCTCGACACGCGCCTCATCGAGCTCGCCCGCGCCGAGGCGACACGCCTGCTGGAAGACGACCCTGACCTCGCGAAGCCGGAGCACGCCCAGCTCGCCCGCGTGGTCTACCGGCTGTTCGAAGAGGTCACCGGCGAAGTACACTAGCGTCGTGACCGGCCGCACCATCCACGTCCGCTCTACCAAGTACGACGGCTCCCCGCACTGGGAGTTCGACTCGTCGTTCGTGCTGGAGGAGGGCCCCCTGCTCATCACGCTCAACTTCACCGGCGAGGAGCTGCAGACGTCGGACGGCCCCTGGACCAATCCCTACCATACGCGCAACCACTTCTGGTCGGACCGCTGGTACAACGTGATGCGGCTGGAACGGCCGGACGGCGGCGGGCTGGAGCGATGGTACTGCAACATCACGACTCCCACGCAACGCGACGGAGACCGCATACAGTATGTTGACTTGGATCTCGACGTGCACGTCCCGCCCAAAGGCGAGCCCGAGATACTGGACGAGGACGAGTTCCTGGAAAACAGCGCCCGGATGAGCTACCCTCCGGAGGTGATAGCGCACGCCCGCAACGCCGTCGACGAGCTGCTCGCCCTCGCCAAGGACGCCCAGTTCCCATTCGAGGAGCGTTCCGCATGATCCGGGACGAGATCGCCCGCATGGTCGAGGAGGCAGTCGACCGCGCCAAGAAGGCCGGCGACCTGCCGGCCATCGCGCTGCCCGATATCGTCATCGAACGGCCTCAGCGGCTGGAGCACGGCGACTACGCCACCAGCCTGCCCCTGCGGCTGGCCCGCGCCGCCGGCGCCAAGCCGATCGAGCTGGGGCAGACGCTGGCGCGCCACATGCCGCCCTCGGACGCCATCGAGCGCGTGGAGGTGGCGCCGCCGGGCTTCGTCAACTTCCACCTGAGCAAAGGGTGGCTGGCCCAGCAGGTCGATAGCATCCTGGAGGCGGGGGCGGCCTTCGCCGAGGTGCCCTTGGGCAAGGGCCAGAAGGTGCAGGTAGAGTTCGTCAGCGCCAACCCCACCGGCCCCCTCCACGCCGGCAACGGGCGCTGGGCCGCAATGGGCAGCACCCTGGCCCGCGTGCTCCAGGCGGCGGGCTACCAGGTGGAGACGGAGTACTACTTCAACGACGCCGGCTCGCAGGTCGATGTCTTCACGCGCACGATCTACGCCCGCTATCAGCAGCTCTTCGGCCGCGAGGCCCCCGTGCCCGACGACGGCTACGCCGGCTCGTACATGGTCGGCCTGGCGGAGCAGGCGCGCGAACGCTTCGGCGATAGCCTGCTCCGGCCCGAAGGCGAGCCCGCACCGGAGGAGCTAGGCCGCTTCGGCATAGAGCAGGTGACGGAGTGGATCCGCAACGACCTCGCGGACCTGGGCGTCCACTACGACCACTGGTACCGCGAGCAGACCGTCTACGACTCCAAAGCCTTCGATAAGGGGATGGCCATCCTGCGAAAGAAAGGGCTCATCGTCGAGCGGGAGGGCGCGGTCTGGTTCGCCACCACCCAGCTCGGCGCGGACAAGGACGAGGTGGTGGTGCGCTCCAGCGGCCTGCCTACCTACCTCGCCACCGACATCGGCTACCACTACGACAAGTTCCTCGTTCGCAAGTTCGACCGCGTGATCGACATCTGGGGCTCGGACCACCAGGGCCACGTACGGCCGCTCCAGCTAGCCGTGGAGGCGATGGCCATCGAACCGGACCGGCTCACCATCCTCATCGGGCAGTTGGTGACCCTGCGCCGGGGCGAAGAGACGATCAAGATCTCCAAGCGCAGCGGCGATATGGTCACCCTGCGCGAGGTAATAGAAGAGGTGGGCAAGGATGCCTGCCTCTACTTCTTCCTCTCGCGCTCCGCCGACGCACAGATCGAGTTCGACCTGGAGCTGGCGAAGCGGCAGAGCAACGACAACCCCGTTTATTATGTCCAGTACGCTCACGCCCGCATCGCCGGCATCATCAACGTCGCGAAGGAGCGGCTCCCCGACTCCCAGGGCGGCGACACGAGCCTCCTCATCCACCCGGCCGAGCTCGCGCTGATCCGCAAGATGCTCCAGCTACCGGAGCTGGTGGAGGCGATGGCTCGCTCGCTGGAGCCGCACCACCTCCCCCACTACGCCCAGGAGCTGGCCACCGTCTTCCACGACTTCTACGAAAACTGCCGCGTGGTGGACGACGACAACCCCGATCTCTCCAAGGCGCGGCTGAAGCTCGTCGCCGCCGCCAAGTCGGTGCTCGCGACCAGCCTCGGCCTGATGGGCATGAGCGCGCCGGACCGGATGTGACCTCCAACCTCGAGGCTCGAACGCCGCCGCTTGACCCCAGCCCATCGCTCCCCTACCCTCACTCCGATGACTGAGCCCCCGGCCATACCAGTCGCCGCTTCCGGCCGCTCCGCCCTGGAGGTGGCGCGCGCTTGCGCGCAGGAGGCAGGCGAGCTGGCCCGCGCCCGCTTTCGCCAGCCGCAGGAGGTGACGTCGAAGGGCCGGGGCAACCTGGTCACGGAGACCGACTTCGAAGTCGAGAGTCTGATCAAGCGAACGCTGGCGCAAGAGTTCCCCGAGCACAGCCTGCTCTCCGAGGAGACGGCAAGCGAGACGGACAGCGCGGGATGGTGCTGGGTGGCCGACCCGATCGACGGCACACGCAACTTCGTCAGCGGCATCCCGTTCTTCTGCATCAACCTGGCGCTCTGCTACGACGGAGAGACCGTCGTCGCCGTCACCCACGACCCGAACCATGACGAGACGTTCTGGGCGGAGCGAGGCCGTGGCGCGTGGGTGAACGATCAGCCGATCCGCGCTTCGGACACGCCAACGGTGGCCGCCTCTGTCCTGGGAATCGACCTCGGATACGACGACGACAGCGGCCGCGCCAGCCTTCGGTTGCTACAAGCGCTCTTCCCCGGCATCCAGTGCATCCGCATCCCGGGCAGCGCGGCGCTGGGGTTGGCCTACGCCGCCTGCGGCCGCTACGACCTCTTCCTTCATCGATACCTCTTCCCGTGGGACGTCGTCTCAGGCCTCCTTCTCGTCAAAGAGGCGGGCGGCACGATCACCACCCTCGATGGCGGCCCCGCGACGCTCCGCTCGCCGTCGGTAATCGCGGGCAGCCCGCAGGCGCATGCGGACCTGCTCCGCTGGCTGGACGAGCATCGCGCGGAGCTGGACTCGGCGGACGGGGACTAGGCGGCAGGAGAGATGGGAAGCAAACAGGGGGAGCAGTCAAACCTGGCCAGGGCAACAGCGTTCCCTTGTTCGGCGACCGACTCCCCCCACGCAGAGATACTCGGCAGATGCGAAGCTACCTGAAGTACCGGATCGGGCCAGTGTCGAACGGAGCTATTTCGCGGGCAGGGACAGCGCGAAATCGACGCCCCGCTTCACCCACCTCGCAAGCGCCTCATCGCTCCGATAGCCCTCAGGCCCAACGTAGACAAAGCCTTTCATCGCACGGCCGGTGAAGTCCATCGGGCGAGCGTGGGGTTCGGCCAGTAGCTGCTCGTATCGATCGGGGCCAACGCGGACCATCAGATCGTCTTTCACGATGCCGCAGCACATGTTACCGCGCACCATGAAGCAGAGCCCGCCGAACATCTTCTGCTCGATAAACCCTTTGCGCGATCCCAGGACGTTGCGGACCCGGTCGGCTAGCTGTTCGTGGTAAGGCATAGGTTACCTCCCTGCGAAGCTACGTCGCTTGCCCCGCCGCCGCATCCACCAGCCACGCCCGCAGCAGCTCGAACAGCTCGTCCGCGCACTGCGTCAGGCCGTGGCCGGCGCCTTCGTAGAGGACGAGCCGCTTCGGCTCACGGGCGCGGCCGTAGATATCGCGGCTGGCTGCGCAGTCGAGGATATCGTCGGCGGTGCCGTGCGCGAGCAGCAGCGGCTTGGGCGAGAGCCGCTCGACGCTGCCGGTGCCGTGGAGCTGCGGCGAGAGGGCGGCCACGCCGGCCACCTGCTCCGATAGCTCACCGGCCTTGATCACCACCGCCGCGCCGAAGCTGTGCCCCACCAGCGCCACCCGGCGCGCGCCGATGCCTTTCAGGAACGAGACGCCGCCCAACACGTCCAGCACACACTCCTCGAACTCGCCTGGCTGTCGATAGTGGAGCCGGAGGCTGGCGAGGCCGCCCGCCGGCTTTCCTTGATCAGCTTCGTCCGGAGACCCCGACTGAAGGGCTTCGTCCTGAGGCTCCCGAAGGGCCTGCGCCAGACGCGGGTAGAGCCCGCCCGCGGGGCCATCGAGCCCGCCCATGGCGCCACCGACGAAGACGACGGCGCTGGGCCCGGCCTCGAAGGGCTTCGTCCTGAGGCTCCCGAGGGGCTTCGTCCCGACACTCGGCCCGCAGGGATGCAACACGCAGCCGATCTCGCCGCGAGAGCTGTCGATGACGATCTCGACGGTGCCGCCGTCGCCTTCGCGCGCGGCCACCGCCCGGATAGTGAGCTCCAGGTCACCGCTCAGGTCGTCGGTATCGAGGGGTGCGCCGGCCATGGCCGCGCAAGGACTACTTCGCCGCGAGCTGGTGACGCTCGACGAAGCGCCGCATGCGGCGCAGCGCCTCCTCCAGCACCTCGTAGCTCTCGGCGTAGCAGACGCGCACGTGGCCGACGCCGAACTGGCCGAAGGCCGATCCGGGCACCACCGCTACCTTCTCCTCCATCAGCAGCTTTTCCGAGAACGCCTCGTCGGAGAGGCCGGTCGTTCGCACCGAGGGGAAGCAGTAGAACGCGCCGCGAGGCTCGAAGCAGGTGAGGCCCATCGCGTTCAGCTCGCGCAGCGTGAGCTGGCGGCGACGGTCGTACTCGGCCACCATGCCGCGGACGTCCTCCTCGCCGTTGCGCAGCGCCTCCAGCGCCGCGTACTGAGAGGTGGTGGGCGCGGACATCATGATGTACTGGTGCACGCGCATCATCGCCTCCGTCACGTCGACGCGGGCGCAGGTGTAGGCGAGACGCCAGCCGGTCATCGCGTACGCCTTGGAGAAGCCGCCCATCAGCAGCGTGCGGTCTCGCATGCCGGGGAGCGAGGCGAAGCAGGTGTGCTCGACGCCGTAGACCAGCCGGTCGTAGATCTCGTCGGAGATGACGAACAGGTTGTGGCGCTCGACCACCTCCGCCACCGCCAGCAGGTCGTCGCGCTCCATCACCGCGCCGGTCGGGTTGGAGGGGTAGCCGATGAGGATCGCCTTCGTGCGAGGCGTGATCCGATCCTCCAAGTCCTTCGGGAGCACCTTGAAGTCGTGGTCGGCCGACGTAGGCACGGGGATGAAGCTGCCGCCGGCCAGCATCACCGAAGGCTGATACGCCACGTAGCTCGGATCGGCGCAGAGCACCTCGTCGCCGGCGTCGATCAGGGCCTGCATGGCGACGTTGAGCGCCTCGCTCACGCCGGTCGTGACGATCACCTCCGTCGCCGGGTCGTACTCCACGCCGTAGCGGCGGTACAGGTGCTGAGCGATCGCCTGGCGCAGCTCTATCAGACCGAAGTTCGAGGTGTAGTGGGTGTAGCCATCCTCGATCGAGCGGATCGCCGCCTGGCGGATGCCATCGGGCGTGACGAAGTCCGGCTCGCCCACCCCCAGCGAGATGATGTCGTCCATGCTGGCGGCCAGGTCGAAGAACTTGCGGATGCCCGAGGCGGGCAGCGCCTGGACGTGCTGCGAGATCGCGCCCCGATGCGTCAGCTTCTCGTCGTCTCTCATGCCAGAACTACCCCAGACCAGCAATCCTCGTTGGGAATATAGTACAGCAGCATGCGCCTACCGTCGCGCAGGGTGACGCGATAGCCCAGCCGCTCCTCCTCCCGCCACTCGCTCTCCAGCGACGCGACTTCCGCTCGCGTGCCCTCCGTCTCCACCCACTGCGGCCGCTCCGGGTAGCGATGGCCGGCGTAGCAGCCGACGCGGATATCGATGGCGCGGGATGCGGGAACGTCGCGACGAGAAGCCATCGATGCGCCGCCGCTAGCCACGTCCCAAGTCTTCCATTGTGAGGCCGAGGTCTTTAAGAATCTTGGCGAGAGTGCCAGCCGCAATTTCTCGTCTGGGATGATGGGGAATGGTAGTTCGAGTGCCTCGCTCCGGCCACCACCATACTTCGTGCCCACCTTTTCCCTGACGATAGAGTTCCACCCCGACGCGTCTTAGCTTGCGGGTGAGCTCAGAATATCTCACCGCTCCACGGAGACCACCATCTCAGCTCGAACCTTCGGGGGCGGTTCTCCCTGGAGCTCTTCCGGAAGCGGCAGGCCCTTCTCGAGTGCCAGCTCTACGATGATGCGCGCTACATCTTCGATGTTCTCGAGCACTTCTGCTATGGTATCTCCTTCGGCATGGCAACCTTGGAGCGTAGGACAAACGGCCAAGAAGCGACCGTCCTCCAATGTTTCAACCTCTACCGGCAAGACGTATGTGCGTTTCATGTCCTCCCTACTATACCTCCGCCCGCTGCTGGTGCCACGTGGTCGCCTGCTCGTAGGCGTGGGCGGCACGGAGCAGCGTCGCCTCGTCGAAGGGGCGCGCGATGAGCTGGATGCCCACCGGCAGCCGCTCGCCCGAAGGGCCGTCGACGAAGCCCGCCGGCACGGAGACGCCGGGGAGGCCGGCGATGTTGACCGGCAGGGTGAAGACATCGCTCAGGTACATCTGGAAGGGATCGTCCAGCTTCTCGCCCAGCGGGAAGGCGGGCGTGGGCGAGACGAGCCCCAGCAGCACGTCGAAGCGCTCGAACGCCGCGTCGAACTCGCGACGGATCAGCGTGCGAACGCGCTGCGCCTTCACGTAGTAGGCGTCGTAGTAGCCGGCGGAGAGGGCGTAGGTGCCGAGCATGATCCGGCGCTTCACCTCGTCGCCGAAGCCGTGCTGGCGGGTCTTCTCCATGTTGTCCCACATGCTATCGCCGTCCTGGTACGAGAAGCCGTACTTCACGCCGTCGTAGCGGGCCAGGTTCGCCGAGGCTTCGCTCGGAGCGATCAGGTAGTAGCAGGCGAGGGCGTGCGACGTGCTGGGCAGCGAGACGTCCCACTCGACCTGGGCGCCGAGCCCCTCCAGCACCTGCACCGCCGCGTCGAACACGCCGCGAACGGCAGGATCGAGATCGTCCGGCACGTACTCCTGCACTACCCCCACCCGCAGGCCGTTGATATCGCCGGTGAGCGCGGCCGCGAAGTCGGGCACGTCCATCGGCGCCGAGGTGGCGTCGCGCGGGTCGTGGCCGGCGATGGTGTTGAGCACCAGCGCGGCGTCGCGCACGTCTTTCGTTAGCGGGCCGATCTGATCGAGGGAGCTGGCGAAGGCGACGAGTCCGAAGCGGCTGACCCGGCCATACGTCGGCTTGAGGCCGACCACGCCGCAGAGCGAGGCCGGCTGCCGGATGCTGCCGCCGGTATCGGAGCCGAGGGCGACGATCGTCTCGCCCGCGGCCACCGCCGCCGCCGAGCCGCCCGACGAGCCGCCGGGCACGCGATCGAGCGCCCAGGGGTTGTGGGTGGGAAAGAAGGCCGAGTGCTCTACCGACGAGCCCATGGCGAACTCATCCATGTTCGTCTTGCCGACGAGCACCGCGCCGGCCTCTCGCATCCGCTCGACGACGTGGGCGTCGTAAGGCGGGACGAAGTGCTCCAGCATCTTCGAGCCGCAGGTGGTGCGAATCCCTCGCGTAGAGAGGAGGTCCTTCATCGCGATCGGCACGCCGGTGAAGGGGCCGCCCTCGCCCTGAGCCAGCCGTTCGTCCGCCTCGTCCGCCTGCTGGAGCGCCACCTCCTCGGTGACGGTGAGATAGG
>JACZYW010000211.1 GCA_022570885.1 Chloroflexota bacterium
GGCGACGGCGACGATGTCGATGGCGGAGGTGATCGGCCTGGGCGGCTCGCCGGAGGCGAAGCGCTGGATCTGCGTCTCCATATTGTCCACTTTCACCTGCGAGATCTGGCCCAGCGTGCGGCCGTAGGCGAGGGCGTCGTCCGGGGCGGTGGTGTGCAGGTGCACCCGTAGCAACTTACCCTCGCCGACGACGAGCAGCGAGCTGCCGAGCGAGCTCAGCCGCTCGCGCACGGCGGCCGCCTCCAGGCCGTCCCCGCTGACCATGAACTCGGTGCAGTAGCCGCTCTCACCGTGCTCGGTCTGGTGGAGGGTGGCCGCTTCGTCCTGCCAGCCGGCCTCGCTGGTTATCTCGGGCGCCAAGTCCACTTCGAGCGACTCGCCGGAGAGGGAGCGCCGGAGGCCCTCCAGGACGATGGCGAACCCCAGGCCGCCGGCATCGACGACACCCGCCTCCTTGAGGACGGGGAGCAGCTCAGGTGTCCGCTCGACGGCGACCCGTGCCGCGATGGAGGCCTTCGCGAGCGTCTCCTGGGCGGTCGCCGGCGGCTGCTCCGCGACGGATTGTGACGCCTCGCGCACGACGGTGAGGATCGTCCCTTCGATCGGTTCCGAGAGCGCGCCGTAGGCTGCCTCGGTCGCGCTGGCGAGCGCCTTGGCGAGCGTCGGGCCGTCGGCCTCGTGCTGGCCGTCGAGGGCGGCGCTGAAGCCGCGCAGGATCTGCGAAAAGATGACGCCGGAGTTGCCACGAGCGCCCATGAGCGCGCCGTGGGCCAGCGCCTGGGATATGGCGGCCAGGTCGTCGGAGTCGCTGTCAGCGGCGGCGTCGACGCCGGCGCGCAGCGTGAGGTAGAGGTTCGTTCCGGTATCGCCGTCGGGCACGGGGAAGACGTTGATCGCGTTCAGCGCCTGGACGTGGCGTTGCAGCAGCGAGCAGGCATCGGCGAAGAGCTTGCGCAGGAGCGGGCCGTCCAGCGCTGCGCCCGGATGCGCTGCCGACGCGTTCCCGTGTGTTCGATCGGCTTCGGCGATATTGTCAGATGGTGTGCTCATTGAGCATCCGTGGGTTGTCCGCAGCCGTCGGGCGCTGGTAGTATGTAGTCGGCATTCTACCCCGCCCCGATAGATCGGGGCAAGCTGATACAGGTAAGGACGGAGGAAGCCAGTGGCAGCGCGATGCGATCTGTGCGGGAAAGGCACGAAGTTCGGCCGGAATATCCGCCACAAGGCCTCTGGTCGCTGGCAGCGGAAGGCGCCGCGCACCAACCGTCTCTTCAAGCCCAACCTCCAGCGAAAGGCGGTCTGGCGCCAGGGCCGCAGCGTACGGATGCGGCTCTGCACTCGCTGCATTCGCACCGAAGTAAAATCGCCGCGCTAGGCCGCCGCTACGCCTGCGCCTCTATCGTAGCCAGCACCTCACGCAGCGCTCGCATATTCTCCGCCACCGATGCCTTGTCGTTGAAGACGACGGACCCGGCCACGAGCACGCCTGCGCCTGCCTGAGCGCACGAGGCGGCGTTGTTCACCTTCACTCCACCGTCGATCTCGATGTCGGGCGCGAGGCCGCGTTCGTCCAGCAGGGCGCGCAGGGAGCGCACCTTGGGCAACGTGCCCGGCTGCAGCGGCTGGCCGCCCCATCCGGGGTTGACGCCCATCACGATGATCTGGTCGGCCTCGCCCAAGACCGCTTCGATCGCCGAGATCGGCGTGTCGGGGTTGAGGCAGACGCCGGCACGTCGGCCGAGCGACTTGATCTTTTCGAGCACCGGACGCAGGTCTGAGCACGCCTCCACGTGGACGTTGAGGATATCGCCGCCCGCCTCCGCGAACGCCTCGAGCTGGCGCTCCGGCTGCTCGATCATCAGGTGGACGTCGAGCGGGAGGCGGGACACCTTGCGCACGGCCTCGATGACGAGCGCGCCGAAGGTGATGGGCGGCACGAAGTGGCCGTCCATCACGTCGAGGTGGAGGTAGTCCGCGCCCGCGGCCTCGACGGTGCGCACCTCCTCGGCCAGCCGGCCCAGGTCGGCGGTGAGGAATGACGGTGCGATCTTGATGGCGGCCATTGGTGTTCTCCGTGGGCTCCCTTGAGTCTTGTTTACCACGACTGTGAGTCTGGCGCTACGCGGGCGCGGCGAGCATGTCGAGAGGGTTGGAGCCTCGACAAGAGGAGAGTAGTATGCTACGGTAAGAGGCAGCGGTATTCCCAAGAGTAGTATTATCAGATAAGGGGGGAAGGGAACGATGTGCTAAAAGGATGACGGGAGAGTGAATATCGTGTGGCGCCCATATTCGCCTGGCCACGATGGAGGTGATGAATGGTACGGGTGAGTTTGGGGGCCAGAGTTTGCCGAAAGGTTGAGAAAATGCAGAACGCAGTTAAGCTGACTATTAGTTTGCCAGCAGACCTTGCGCAATTCGTTGATGAATTGGCCGCCCAGGATCACCGGCCAAGGAGTAAGATCTTGGCGGACCTGGTTGAGGAGAAGCGAAGAGAGGTTTTCCGCAAGTCGCTGATTGAGGGTTATCAATCGCTAGCCGCCGAAAATAGGCGGTTCGCCAGCGAGGCGATGCGCATTAGCGCAGAGGTGTGGGAGGAGGTGGACGATAGCATCTGAAACGGGAGGAAAAAATGGAAGAGACATCCGTGAGGCGGGGAGACGTTTGGTGGCTCGACTGGAGTCTAGGTCGTGGTAGTGAGCAGCTAGGAAAGCGACCGGCTGTGGTGCTTCAGAACGACCTGGGCAACCAGTATTCGCCAACCACTATCGTGGCAGCGGTTACGACTCAAGGAAGGCGGGAGTATCCATTCATCGTGGCAATATCGGCGTCGGAATGTGGCCTTCCGCGTGACAGCTTTGTCAATCTGGCTCAAATCTTGACGGTGGACAAGTCGCGCTTAGTTCAAAAGGCAGGTCGTCTTAGCGGCAAGAAGCTGGAAGAGGTTGACAAGGCACTGGCGGTAAGCCTGGGCTTGGAGATGGTGGAGTAAACAGCAGTATAGAAAGGCTCGTCAGATGCCTGACTGTGGTCGGGCATCTTTTGTTAATCGCATTTCAACTTCGGCCGCTGACTGCGAGAGCGCTTGAGTTGGCTTGCGTCCTGCCCTCTCT